>JAUVCN010000038.1 GCA_030595715.1 Thermoplasmatales archaeon | reverse complement strand
TCAAACCCTTAACCGAAGACACATGAATTATTATTAAACATCAAGATATGAAAAATCCATGATTTTTCAAATATCTGAGCCTAACATCTGATATCGATATCGTGGGCTCAGTATCACCATCTATTTTTTCTACTCCTCAGCTCGAAGAGATGAGGGGTATATAGGTCCTGGGTGATCTGAACTCCAAAGGACCTTGAGACTACGGGATATGATATCTTATCAATTATTGAAAAACAAATAGATACGAGCTTCACCCCGACCCTGATAGGTATCCAAGGTGTAGAATTGAATTCCACAGGTGTATTAATACGATTCATACATTTATTGAAAATACCAGTTCACATAGTAGAGGCTATGAGGATTGGATTGAGGTGAATGTGTGACAATTGAAAAGAGAATAATAACAGTAAGTTTGGTGGCCGGTTTCTTTCTGATCGGCCTTGGGATGCTGATCATACCAGCTGGTGTGGATGCAGCATTTACGGGAAATGTGATAATCAACTCTGATGGCAGTGTATCCCCCGCCACTGCTCCCATTAATGTTAAGGGTAAGAGTTATTCTTTGAATGATGACATTGATGGAATGCTTACCATCATGAGATCGGGGATATCTGTCAATGGTAAAGGATATACCATCACCGGAGACGGAACCAATTACGGCATTTATCTAAACAATGTGGATGGAGTAACTATCAAGAACTTCATTGTAGATGGTGCTCGTGTAGGGATCAGGGCCGATACATCCTGCGAGAATGTGATCAAAGATAATACTATCAAAAATTCTAGGAACGCGGGTATTGCTCTTTGGTATGATTCCGATGGTAACACGATCAAGGCCAACTACGTTTCCGGGAATTCAGCTGGAGGAGTTGTATTGATCTATGACTGCTCGGAAAACATTGTAAAGGATAATACGGCCTATCAAAATGGATACGGTTTTGATGCATTTCGTTCATCCAATAACATGTTCAAGGACAACGATGCGATCGACAACTCAATGTGGGGGATCACTTTCAGATTTTCCACACAGAACACTGCAAAGGATAATTACGTTGATGGTGGCGCCTATTACGGGATCTCGATCTACTATGGGACTGGAAACCATATCGTAATGAATAATGTCATCAAGAACATCGGATTCAGTGGTATCTACCTTGATAGCGAGACGGATATCCTGGTCAAGGATAATGAGATTTATGACTGTTTCATTGGAATAGGTTCCTGGTTCACCGACGATATTACCATCAAGGACAATTTGATCACTGGAAGTACCGTACCGGGAATATACATCGATACCGCTACCGGACATCTCGTGGATGGTAATGATATCATCGATAATGGACAAGGAATATATTTCTGGAATCGGAATGAGGACCTGGAGATGGACAATATTGTCACCTACAATCTCATCAAAGATAATGGTTACGGAATATATACCGATGATGTGGATTTCGGGAGTGATATCGCATACGATTGCGGCGGCAACACCCTGCATCACAATAATATCATCGACAACACTGTCCAGATCTACGAAGGATATGATAATATCTGGGATGATGGAAAAGGTGAGGGAAACTTCTGGAGTGATTACACCGGAACCGATAATGATGCAGATGGAGTGGGAGATACCAATCTACCACACAGTGGTGTAGATCATTATCCTCTAATGAGCCAATGCTGAGATGTGAGAAATTTGAACACGGGCCCAGAGTATGGGCCCGTATTATTTTTTTAAAAATCCAGTATGATCTCCAAAATGATTGTCTAAAGAGTTTTTTTCATTTACAGTATCGTTTTTGGGATCTCCATCGTCACCACGATGGAGGTGAGGGGAATCGTAGATTTTACGGAATCTTGGAGGTTACCACCTCCGAGGTGAGTGAAATCTCTGATTTTACGGAATCTTGGAGGTTACCACATCCAAGGTGAGTGAAATCTCTGATTTTACGGAAGTTTCCAGTAAGTTTTCAAACCCCGTCCACGACATCATGGCCTGTTTGCATAGCAACAAGCTTCAGTAATTGTAAGTGATGTGGGGTCCTCTGAGCGGAAGAAAAGAATATGATCGGTTGAGGCGAGGATGTCTGAAAAATCTACGATCTTTCAATGTTTGAACCCTTGGATGGTTGAGCATCTGGCGACTTGAAATCGGCGATCAAAGATGCTCCACAAAAGAAAAACCTCCGGTTTCCATTGTATTATTATATGCCTAATTGTTAACCCCAGCTAACATCTTTTACATGTACTATCACGTTTATTATGGAAGTGTGATCTCTTATGGCATCCATGGCACCTGTTGATCCCAAAACATGCGAACTCGAACCGGCTAAGGCGGATACATTTCGAGATCTAACTGATACACTCCTATCCGAAGATATGTATAACCAGAATTTGGCTGCTGTTTCAGCCTGGGTTGAGCAAGCAGGGGGGGACCCTCAAAAGGCCTTTGCCCGTGTTTTGATAGTCAATAATGGCCTTTCGGCATTGCGGATCATTCAGGGAATTACATCTCTATCCAACCTGATCTCCCAGGGTAAAGATCCTACTCTAATTCAGACCGTGGCCATCGCCTCTGACGCAGATTGGGTTGGCGATTGCCTAGAAGATGCACAGCAACGTCCCAACTATCTAAAAGAACCCGATATTATCATTGCCCGCATTGCAGGATTACGGCCAAAGGACACCTATCAAAACCAGGATGGGGTCATTGCACTCGCACGGAAATATAAGTGTGACGCAATTGCGGTAGGATGGGGTCATCTAGCTGAAAATGTAACCTTTGCATCCCGTGTAGAAAAGGAGGGGTTCGTCTTCGTTGGACCACATGCAGAGGCAATGAGCCTGATGGGCGATAAGATCATGTCAAAACTCATCATGGAAGAGGCAGAGGTTCCCATGCTTCCTTGGAACGGCTCAAAAATATCCCTATCTGACATTCGAGCATATGTAAAGGAGATGGTCACAGCTCGTGAAGAAAAGGAAGGCCCTCTTTCCGAAACAGATCGGTATCGCATGCTATTTGATCTGGCATATGAACGGATTGGGATCAATTCTATCGAAGAGGCATGGTCAGTTGTTGGCAACATTAACCTTCCCGTGGTTATCAAGGCTACCGCAGGGGGCGGTGGTCGTGGTATTCGTTTCGTCACCAATGATAAGGATCTTGAATCTGGGCTGCAGGCTGCCATTTCCGAGGCATCTGTGGCGTTCGGAAACGGCACGGTCTTCATTGAAAAGGCTGCCGATCCCGGCTCGCGACATGTGGAAGTCCAGATCCTGGCAGATACTGCAGGGACTGTAATAACTCTCGGAGAGCGTGAATGTTCTATCCAGCGTCATAATCAGAAACTGATAGAGGAAAGCGGTGATGACATTCCAATAAGTGATGCAACCCGGCAAATCCTTCGAAAGGCTGCGATAGCTGCAGCAAAGGCTGCGAAATATGTGAATGCTGGAACTGTAGAATTTCTTGTGGACAAAGATGGCAATCCGTATTTCATGGAGATGAACACGAGGTTGCAGGTAGAACACATAGCTACAGAGGCAGTGTATCCCGGACTCGATCTTGTGGCAGAACAGCTGAAAATTGCAATGGGCATTCCCCTAGATCAAGAATTGATCTCATATAGTGAGTCGCTCACAACGGGTAAGCACAGCATTTCCGTTCGAATAACGGCTGAAAATCCCAATGCGGGTTTCAGTTCTCAAACCGGCACGATCGAATCGCTCGATATTCCTAATCTGGGTCCAAACACCCCTCGTGCATATTTCAGCTTCTCTCAGGGGGGAACCATTCATTCCTTTGCGGACAGTCAGATCGGGCATGTGGTGGTCAGTGCACCTACTCGTGAGACAGCACGACAGTATATGGTAGCCTTCCTGAATAAATTACGTATCAAAGGGATCCTGACAACCCTCCAGTTTTCATCCACGATATTGCAGGATACAGAATATATTAACGGCACGGACATCCATGTAAATTGGCTCAAGCAGCGACTCGAAGACGCACGATCGAAAGAGGGTGCGTCCCTCGGCGGTTCCAGGGTGCAGCCTGAGCTAGGTCTGGCAGCGGTTGCAATATTCGACTATCTCTTCCAGAAGGCAGAGTCACAAGACAAATTCCATGCGAACCTCATTTCATCGCGGTCTATCGCTCCCAAACTCCTATCGAATACCGGTCTGACTCGTGTGAAATTCGGTAATCATCATTATACTGTCATTGTTCGTGAGATCGCAGATGAGCTTTTTGAATTGATCCTTGACAATGACCGGATGGTTGTCCGGTTCTGGGAGCGGTTAGGCCCATCCCGTTTCATGATGGAATATGACGGGATCGTCTACCAGGTTCACCGGACAAATGAGACTTCCATAACCCATATAGAAATGGGCGGACATACCATCACCTTCGAACGGGACCTTGACCCGGACGTATTTCGAGCCCCGCTGGCCGGTATTATTGCTTCTGTCGATGTACAGCCGGGGCAGACAGTTGGGTTGGATGGTACATTATTCACCATGGAAGCCATGAAAATGATCTCATCCCTCGATTCTCCACGAGCTGCAGCCATTGCAGACGTGTTTGTTGATGCGGGTTCTATTGTTGAGGTGGGAACACCGTTACTCAAATTCTCCAAATCACAAACTCAAAAGATGGGAGAAGGATCGGCCCCATCCGGAGCTGGCATAGAGGAAAAGGAATCCCGTTTACAATTCAAGCATGATGCAACACACTTGGATTCCAAGCTCTATCGAAAGTGGTGCGAGAATGGTGAACTCAAGGGTCGATCGGCCGGTAGATCCGACCCAGGCCGGAAGAAAGACTTGGAAAGAAGTCCTCACTCGCGCGGCAGAGGATCGCAGCATCAGAACCCTAAACAAAAGGAACTGGTTGCCATAAATGATAACGATATCAAGACTGTGATCGTCAATATCATGCGTGGTTATCAGTTTTCAAACTACTTTCTGGACCTACTGTCAGAAGAGTTCACCGATATGAAAAAGCGACTCAGTGAAGGACAGTGGATCGCTCTTGTCCGTGATACGATAGAAGCGTTCCACAAGGATGAGCAATACTTCAAAGGGTCCATATCTCTTGCAGAAGGACTCGCCATTGCTGAAGAAGAGACCGGTATAACAGATGTTGAAAAATATGATCTTGCCCGTTCTCACGCGAATTTACATTCTAAGAAGACCGTACTGTTAGCGCTACTTGAGCCCATTTCTTCAATGGATTTCAAATCTATTGTTTCCGACCTGGAAAAGCTAACAGACCTAGGCTACTCTGATAATTACCGCGACCTATCCGCTAGAGCGGAAGAGCTCATACATCTAATTCATCCGCTCCATGAGAAACCGATCGACCTTCATCAAGTAATGGAAAATATCGTTGCGGCACACGAGTCGGGAGACCTCTCCCTTCAGAATGAATTGATGAAAAATATCATGGCGGCAACGGAATCAATGCTTTCTCAGCTCATCAATTATCTTGTAACCGGATCAGGTTTTGCCCGAAAGATAGCAGGAAAGCTGATTGTCATGCGTGCATATCGGCGCCATAAGGGACTGACCTGCGATTATGAACATCTTGAGGGGGGGAAACGGCTCTACATATGGCGATTAAATGATGCTGATACAGATATGGACCGTATGGGTCTGGTTAGCATGGTGGAGCCCGGCGAGGGTATCATGCAAAGCCTGACCCGTATGTATGAACGTCTTCAGCTGCTATGGGAAGGATCTCCCGAACGGACGAATCATACGGGAGATGCCCTTGAACTGCTCATCCAATGGCCCCCTGATATCAAGAGCAGTGACGAGCTGTCGCAGCACTTGAGGTATGTCGTAAATGAGGTTTTAGCAAATGAATGTCTCAGGCGTGTCACATTCGTTGTTCAAACTCTTCATGACCACATTCCTGGATTCTTCACATTTCGGCCTGAAGAGGAGGGTAGCAGCTCATATTGTGAGGATACCCTATGCAGGAACCTTCATCCTTCCTTGGCACACCTGCTTGACCTGAAACAGCTTGAATACCTCAAATCAAACATTGTCAAACTGCCATCTGCAGATCCTTTGGTACATATTTTCCATCATTGTATACCGAATCCACGCGGGCCGGAGTTGCCGAATATTGAGAACCGGATCTTTGTAAGAACCATAATAAGGAACTCCGAAATAACCATGGGTCCCGAGGGTCCATCCTTCCCGGCAGCAGAAGAGGCGTTTGCCATCTCACTGCGGCATCTGCGGGTTTCATATGCTGCAACCGGAGCACGATCCCATAATAATCAGATCTATTTGACATTTGCAAAACCGATAGAACTATCCCTTGAGGAGTTTCAGAAGATCGTCAAACGGATGAACCGGCACATGAGTGAGTATGCCGATGTTGACTTGACCAGAACTGAAATACGCGGCCGTGTCTATTCCCGACAGGCAACCGATAAGAGTATCGATATGCTCCTCGTGGTTGACAATCCAACAGGATTGCTAAAGGAGATGAAAGAATTTGTGGTAGACACCTCTGGTACTATCGGTATCAATAATACACACATGCTCCTTCCCTACAGTGAGTTTGTCAAGCAGCGTCACAAACCGGGACATACACCTTCCGGAAATTCATGGATACCCTTAAGCGAGCTGATCAAACCAATGACCGCAGTGGACAAGAAGCGTGTGATATGTCGTCAAAAAGGGAAAGCTTACGTTTATGACAGACTCTCACTTTTGAGAAATAAACTGAAGAGCATATGGTCCTCCTCCGAAAAAGGTATGCCGGATGAAATACTGACCGCTCAGGAGCTAATAACCGACCCGCAAGGGGTAATAGTTCCGATCGACCGGCCGGCAGGTGAGAATGATCTGTCAATTGTGGCATGGCGTGTACGAATCAAGTCACCCGAGGCAGAATCTGGCCGGGAATTAATTGTGGTTTCCGGAGATATGACACTCAAAGGCGGTTCGGTTTCCATAGAGGAAGACATTCTCTTCTCGGAAGCTGCCCGGATGGCCCGTGACGATGGTATTCCATTCGTGTATTTCGCGGAAGGGAGCGGAGCCCGGATAGGCCTTGCGACGATCGTAACCCAGCGATTATCATATGATAACAAACAAGATGTCTTCTATGTTGACAAAAAAACGTATTCCCTTTTGGAGCCACTGGTTATTGGCAACCGGGATCCAGACAAGAGATCTCGTTATATCATTACTTCCATTCTTGGCGGCCTACCAGGTATCAATGTGGGAGAAGAGGACAAATATCTCTATGTTTCGGAGGCCACCTACAACCGGTTCAAAGACCGGATGACCGCACATCCGATTACTGTCACTATCGGCTTAAAAGAAATGACACGCTGGGTTATCGATTCGATCGAAAAGCAATATCCCCTAATCAATTTCGAGAATCTGTCCGGTTCGGCACTGATGGCACGGGCATGTTCATTGACCTATCACAGTGTTCCCACAATGGCAGTTGTAACCGATACATGCACAGGGATAATTGCATATAATGTCCGTCTGTTAAAACGTATCATTCAAACTCGGAACTCTGAGATCATATTAACCGGCTACAGAGCCTTGAATTCTCTCTATGGCGGCGATGACGTTTATTCCAGCAATCGCGAGCTTGGAGGGCCACAGATTATGGGTCCAAACGGGGTGTCTCACCATGTTGTGAACGATGAAAGCCATGCGTGCAAAAAAGTGCTGTCATGGCTTGCAGGCGTTCCTGTCCAGCTGGGACATCCATCCCCTATACAGGCAACGGCAGATCCGATAGAGCGCGACATTTCAGGAGCGCTTCTTGGGACGCATGGTCTGATCGAACCACCCGGGCTCGAGGCTGAAAGACCTGTCCCATATGATTCAATGGAGCTTGTTCGTGCTGTTTTCGATGTTGATTCTACTGAGGAGGCCATGGAAGAGTGGGGTGGCACAGTTCATGTAGGCCGTGCAACCATTGGTGGATATCCTGTAGGTTTCATCACAGTCGAGACCAGAACGGTTGAAAAAGAGGTGCCTGCCGATCCTTCAATTGAAGGGTCAGCACCGGTTGAGATCAACCAGTTTGGACAGGTCTGGTATCCCGATTCTGCGTTCAAGACCTCCCAGTGGATACAGTTCATGAAATATGAACGCCGACCGGTTGTTATCCTACCCAACTGGCGTGGTTTTGCTGGTGGCAAGATCGACTTGTACGATGAGGTTGTTAAGTATGGTGCCATGATCGTTGACGAACTGGTCCATTTTGACCTACCTGTTATCCTTTATATCCCTCCATATGCTGAGTTGCGAGGAGGTGCCTGGGTGGTTGTAGATTCGCAGATCAATCCAGACCAGATCGTTCTTATTGCTGATGAGCATGCGACCGGATCGATCCTGGAGCCATCCGGAATGGAGTCTGTCCCTCTTATCAAGCGGCAGATCAGGCGTGATATGATACAGAAGGATCCCATCCTATCAAAATTATACGGAAACCGGATAAAATATGCCTCACAGATGGACCGTATCAAACACATTGATCAGCAGATCGAAGAACGAGAGGCAGAGATCTGGCCGGAATATATCAAAAAATGGACCAAGATCTTCCGGCTGCACAATACTGCAGAGCGCATGGGCGCTCTTGGAATTGCGAGTGAGGTAGTTCCGACGTCAAAGGCCCGTGAGGCGATCTTTACAAATCTCATGAATGGTCTGAAAAGAATCGACAATGAGTAATCAAACATCTCTCCCCTGGAGATACTATTAGATACCAGTGTGCCCCCTCATCAAGTATTAATGTGGGCCCCATTAGAAGCCCTTTTTCCTTCTGCTCCTGATCATCTCTCTTGAAGGCATCCAGAAGAGATTCTACCAAATTTGATGTCATGTTTGACATCTTGGAGGTAACCACCTCCAAGGTAAGTGAAACCTCTGATTTTACGGAGGCTTTGAGTAAGTTTTCAAACCCCGTCCTGTTCAAGTAATCTCGATTACTTGAATATCAGGTGAAGCTATGATTCACCTAAGACCGACACCATACCCAAGTAAAACGACACAATGTAGTTTGAACACGACACTTGGGAGGTTGTACAAGTTAGTATTCTACCGTCTGGCCCCTTTCTTCATTTGACCACATATATTCCCATTATTGTATCGGATTATTTTCAATGGGTTTAAAAGACCCTTCCACTCAAGGACCTAGCCAAGATAGATTCAATTCTGATCAAGCGAAATGACTTCTACTTTGAAATCGCTATCGCATGTGTGTTGTGATAAAAAAAAATTACGGGACAATAATTAAGTATCACATATTCACACCATTAATATATTAGGGGGCCCAACAATGGAAAAAGGAATGCTCTTTTCTAAAGGAATTAACATCTTGGTAATGATCACTCTGATCCTTTCTTCTCAGATTATAATCGATAGTTCATTTGTAGGGGAAGCTTCAGGAGCGGTTACTGCAAGGACAGGTAACGGTTCTCATAACATCACCTTGTTCCTGCATAATGTGAGCGATAGTGAAGCCTCAAAAACGATCCCTGGAAGCGGAAGCACATGGAATTGGTTCGATTCAGCGGCTGATTTCAATACTGCAAACACGACATTAACAGCTTCAGGAACCAATAATCGATTTGACTGGTATATGTATCCGGCACTTGCAGACAATATGACCACCTCTTCCATATCATTAAAGATCTGGGCGAAGGCAGGTACCGGATCCAGCCAGAATGCAAATATTCAACTTGAAATATATGAGAGGGATTCCACAGGGTCCGAGACGCTTGTGAAAGCTACAGGATTCGGATCACAGACCTTCCCGGCTGTCGGAACACTTTGGACCTGGACATCTGACTTCGGCTCCACGCATACCTTCTCAAAAGGGTCAACTATCAAGGTAAGGATGATAGCCAATCCAGGCACATCAAAGATCGTTTATTTCTACTATGATTCTCTGGCTGCAAACAGCAGGGTGATCATTCCAACTTCGGACCATATATATGTAAATGATATTGAGACGAGGGATCAAAATGGAGATCCCACCACGGTTTACAGTGTAACGGTTTCGAATAAAACTGCTGATATCAGGGCCCTTGTTGATGATCCGTTCGGTGGTTATGATATCAAATGGGTCAACATAACTATCACAGGTCCAAACGGGACAATTCATGTTAATAAAGTGGGTATGAAAAAGATCTCGGGAAACCCCATCGATCTCACTTTAACTTACCAGTATCTTTTCAATTACACGGATCTACCAAGCGGACGATACAATATCACTATCTGGGCTCTTGATAATAGCGGATACAATCATTACCATCATTTCAATCAGTTCACATTCGGTGAATATCCAATAACGGCTGAAGGCAATTTCTTTATTGGTGGGCAACCGAATTTCCTTTGGCTGAGGGTTAGAGATGATCTCGGCCGTAACCTCTCTGGTGCCCTTGTACAAGTAAAGATATCGTCCTCTGTAAGTGCGTTCAATTTCACAAATTCTTCAGGGATGACCAACATAACAGTTGTGCCAGGTATCTATTCTATTCAGGTGATATGGCAGGATGTTGTTGTGGCAAAGCTGAATTATTCTGTGTCGGTCAATGTCACGTCCGATGATCCGGTCCTGATAAATGCATCTGTAATATATCCCACAATAACCGTATTGGATAATGCTTCCATCCCAATTCACAAAGCTGCAGTTTACCTTGTTCATCCCAATGGAAGCAAATTAGACCCGATACAAACCGACACATCCGGAAACATCTCTTTGGTCAGATTACCAGCAGGCAGCTGGGATGTCATCGTCAGATGGAGAGGCGTTGTGATCAATACATCAAGTTTGGACCTTAATAGCAGTTCACAATATATCGTGATGACCACTGTTTATTATCTCACTGTGGTCACAAGGGACCTCTCAGGATCCCTAATGATAAATATTGGAATTTCAGCATTCGAGAACGAGACAGGATTGATCCTCGATTTCAAGCTCACCGGACCAAATGGACAGGCTGTTCTGCGCGTTCCTAAAACCACACTGGACCTTGAAGCTTACTGGTTGAACCTACCTGTCAATAGTACATTCAATATCCAGGTCCAGGGTGACATGAACATCACGGTAATTTGCTCCATATATAACGTTCCTGTCATTGTTACCGATCCGCATGGAATGCCTGTGAGCAATGCAGCTGTAGTGTTCTGGACCTATCCTGGGGGTGACCTGCTTGGAACAGGAAGGACCGATGAGCAAGGAGCGACCAACTTGAAGCTCGTTGATGGGCAATATACCATGGAAGTCAGATGGATGGATGCTGTTGTGAACCGATCCCTGGTCATCGTCCAAAGTGGAGGTCAAGTAAATGTCATCGCGAACATATTCTATATGAATCTGACCGTGTTAGATACCGCGGGAGATATCATAGCTGATGTTAAATCTATCACTTACACACCGATAGGGACCGTTATTTCAGCTCAGACCCTGGATAGTGAGGGAAATGGGATCCTGAGATTGCCTGTGGGTCAGGTCCGATTGACCATACTTTGGAAGGGTATTTTAGTCTATGATTCTCAGATCGCCATCGATGCTGATTTGGATCTTGATCTGACGGTCAGTGTTCATCAGATCGAGTTCAATATTCTGGACAGCCATTCTCAACCTCTTCCCCTGTCGATAGTAAATATATACTTGAATTCCACAGGTGAATTGATCTCTACAGGGATCACAAACACTTCAGGATCTTTGATACTTAGATCAGCGTCGGTATCGGTGGATATAATTGTGATATGGAAAGATATATTCATCCACAGCGGGTCTGACCTAATATTCTTGGACAGCGGTTATTGGAATATTACTGCGGATGTCTATTATATTGAATTCCAGGTCTATGATTCCAACAATGCTCCTGTAAACAATGCGGTCGTTAAGCTGTCTATTGCAGGAAATGGGAATGTTCTAGGATCCAATACCACGAACGCTTTAGGAACTGTAGTGATCCGGTTACCTGCAACGAGTATCGATATCGAGGTGTTCTGGAAGAACTATCTAGTCTACACCGAGACGGGGTTTTCAGTTATTGAGGATGCTGTGAAGATAATCGAAGCTTCGATCTTCTACATAACCTTCAAAGCCCTTGACTCCATGGATATATCTGTTGAGGAAGCCTCGATCGATGCATTTGATCAAATCGATCCATCACCTATCACAAGTGGTATCACGGACGAATACGGCTTGGTACAAATGAAGATCCCGATAGGGACATTCGAGATCGAGACTAGGTGGTTCGATGTTGTTGTTAATACCACAACTCTGGTGGTAACCCAGAATGTGGGAGAATTCGTTTTACATCTCTCAATATATTATATTGATTTCCATGTGATCGACTCAAAGGAGATACCGGTATCCGGAGCCGTTGTGTACGTGGAACGTAATGACAGTGGAAGGCTAATGGGGTCAGGGATCACATCAACAAGTGGTAGAGTGACACTGAGGCTTCCGGGGACAACAACTGATATTTCCATATATTGGGACGAAGTGAAGGTCTACGAGGAAACTGGATATGAGATCCTGGCAAGCGAAGAAAAAACGATAAACTCCTGGATATACTATCTTGACCTCGTTACATTAGATAAAATGGGGGATTCGGTTGGTGATTCCAAGATATATCTGGGTACAGAGGATAATGTGATCAAGTACAAAGACACGACCTCCCCAAACGGGATGGTAACATTCCGTTTGCCGTTGGATGATTACAATATGGAGATATTCTGGAAGAACATCCTTGTTTACACGGGTGAAATACCCTTATCTGAGGATGTCTCGGATACTGTAATTCTCAATATCTTTCATGTCACCTATGATGCACTGGACTCAAGGGGAGAACCTGTTTTCGGCGCTCAGGTGAACGTATATGATAATCGGACGCAAGAGCTCCTGAACTCCGGGATCACCGATCTGGAAGGTAAAGTTACGATGAGAGTACCGGGTATCTCCGTTGACACCACCGTATATTACCGTGGCATTCTTATCTATACCGATCATGATCATCTTGTTTCGGATAATGCTCTGAAGACCCTGCAAACTGATATGTTCTATGTGGTTTTCAAAGCTATTGATTCCAACGGCATCCCCATACTCGATGCAACCATATCGGTCATTAGTGAGTTCACCGGGGAAACCCTGGATTTCGGTAGGACCGATCCTCAGGGTTTGATAACCCTCCGGATTCCTCGAACGAGTGTCAATGTCAAGGCAGAATGGCTAGGCATCTCTGTGTATGAAGGGATGATCGGGATCACCGGAGACAGGTCGAATACAGACCCCATTATCCTTGACTGCACTGTTCATTATATCAATGTGGAGGTCCTGGATGAAATGAACATCCCTGTGAAGGATGCAGTTGTCACTGTGATCTCAATGGGTCTGATAATTGAATCCGTCATCACGGATGGTGATGGAATGGAGATTATGAGACTTCCGGCAGGTTCCTATCAAATGTCTGTTTCCTGGAATGGTGTTTTGGTCTATTATGAAGTTGTTGAGGTGATAAGTGATGGGAATTGGTCTTTCAATGTAAATATCTTATACTTGAACGTTGAAGTGATCGATGCTGATGGTCTCCCTGTCTTCGATGCCACTGTCTCGGTTATCAATAATGATTATCCAACCATTGGCTCTACTAAGAATACCAATATTGATGGTAACCTAACCTTCAGACTACCCACAGGATCTTACTACATAGCAGTAAGATGGAAGGATAGACTAACATGGAAGATCGAAAATTATCATTTGGATACTTCAAAGGACCTTCTGATCAATGCTGATATCTTCTACCTCTCCATCGAAGTGGTTGATGAGAGGGACCTTCCATTGGAGAACGCCTTCATCACTGTTTTCCACATTGAAATGGATGAGGTCTATGACGCTCAGATATCAGATGACTCTGGGCGGATCATGGTAAGGGTGCCCGTTGGAACCTATCACCTGGAAGTTGTTTGGCTCCAGAAACTGGTTCACAGGGAAGATGACGTTATCGTGGATGATAACAGGGAGATGACCTTGAATGCGGATGTTTATTACCTTACGATGATCGCTCTATCCGAGGAAGGGGATCCTGTTAGTGATGTTGAGGTCCAGGTCTATGATGAAAAGGGAATGATAAATTCCGGGAAGCCCACAGATGGAAACGGGACCGCTGAGTTCAGGCTACCCGGTGACGAATACACAATTGAGATGTTCCTGAAAAAGACCGTCAACTTCAAGAGGATAGAGAAGAACCGAACCAGATATGTATCTTTGGGATCTTCACAGATCGTGGAGGTGAAATTTCAGGAATATCCACCATCATTTGTCTCAACACCATTATTCTATGCCTCACTCTTGCCCATATTCCTCCTGCTATTGATCTTCGCTGTAGTAGCTTTCCTTTATGTGAAAAGAGCTTGGGAGAAAATGGGGCCACTGGAGGAGATGGAAGAGGTAAATGACAGGGGAATTACCAAGAGAAAGGATAGCTCACGGAAAAGGGATCATCCCCCCAGGGGAGAAAATGATGAGCCTGAAGAATAATGGAGTGACGCCTATACTGTGGACACTCCTCTTTCCGATAATTATGGCAAGAAGACCTCTCCAAAATAGAAGATTTCATTCGAGACGATCTCACCTATCAACTTCTTGTAGAGAAACTAAGGCCTCGCCTTCAAATATCGACCTTCATCGAATCCTCCCATAGTGATCCGAACCTGTCCTTTAATTTCCTTGCCAGCTGGACATTCCAAAGATAGATGGATGCGATGAACACATTATCAACTGATAGAGGATCCCAGATACCGAAGATGATCTTCTTTCCATCGATAACGATGAATGGACTCGTCAGTTCTTTCGTCCGCCTTATCTCGAACCTGTCATTATCGATGAACTGCTTGAAGAAATCCTGTCTGGCAAGAGGCATATCCTCACCGAATTGCTCTATCAGCAATCTGACATTGATACCTCTCTGGAACAGGCTCTTAAATGATTCCGCCAACTGCTCCTGGTCCAACATCTGCTCCTTCTTTTCCATATCAATATTGATACTCGGTGGTTTATTGAAATATATCAGGGCCTCCTTTTCGGTCTCGTTGAACACCCTTCCGAGAAGATGAGCACTGGGTTCCCTGTCCATCATCACTGTCCAGAACGGATTCTGGTTCTCCGGTTCACGATACAATCTTCCAAGTTCCAATTCAACCTCATTGGCCCTGTCCGAGAGCTCACTCAATTCCCTGTCCTTTTGATCCAGAAGGTTCTTCAATGCCATTCCCGGTTCAACAGCCTGAAAGACCTTGGGTCTGGTAAATTGAATGTTCACCAGACCCTTCCTTTCAAGAGAATACAGAACATTGTAGATCTTTCCGAAAGGAACCCTGGATAACTTGTAGATCTCTTTAGCCTCTGCAGTGCCCAGGGGGAGCATGGCCATGTATACGTTTATCTCGGAATTGGTCAGGCCAAACGACCGAAGGAATTCGGTTTTCATTTTACAACCTCTTTTTGTGGAAAGTAGAGTATAAGTTGCTTATATAGATATCATCTCTGTAAATACAGGTGCCTGCGATGATGAAGAGACTATTCGAAAACTACGCGAAGCTGATCGTTAATTACCCTTGGATAGTGATAATACTCTCGATATCATTGATAGGAGCTGGAATGTATGGGGTAAGCCGGCTCTCGATGGACCCGGAACTTTCCATGAACGATGAAGATAGCGAAGTTTACAAGGATTACGAGGTCTATCTTGATAATTTTTCAGGGGGTGAACGGGTTTTCATCACCATCGTGACAGATGACCCGACCAGTATAGAGAACCTTCAGAAGATATCAGACCTCGAAGAAAGTTTGATAGAAAATGATGGGATCATATCGGTATCCTCTGTTACGATATTGCTGAAAGAAGCTTTCTCAGCGAGTATGGGAGCAGCGATCATCCCACCGAACCAGACCCTTGTGGACAGGGTCCTTCTATCTTTACCCCGGGATACACTGAATACATTCGTTCCATCCAATGATACAGCATTGCTCATCGTTGAGATGGATTCGTCCAATAGCCTATATATCGTTGAAGATGCGATCGACGATAGCTATCTCGAAAATAACACGGAAACAAATATCGTTGGCAAATCCGTATTATTGAACGAGATCGCTGACAGTATGCAAAAAGACATGCGTATGCTGATCGGCCTGGCCATAATCCTGATGATCGTTATTCTGGGTTTGATCTTCGGACATGTCAGGCTCAGGTTCCTTCCATTGGGGATGGTCATTGTCGGACTTATCTGGACCATCGGAATGATGGGATATGTCAAGCTTCCTGTTTCCATGGTCGTTATTGCAGTTTTCCCTCTTCTGATAGGTCTTGGCATAGATCATTCAATTAATTTCCACAATCGCATGCAGGAGGAGGTGGACCGCGGTGATCCAAGAAAAGCCGTGATCGAATCCATGAAGAACATCGGACCGGCCATGGTAGTTGCTCTATTTGCAACCATTTTAGGGTTTATCACTCTTCAGTTATCAACGATGGTCATGTTGAGAGAGTTCGGGACCGTGGTCGTGATCGGAGTGATAATGTGTTTCATTGTGTCAATGTCACTTCTTCCAAGCATTCTCTATCTTTTTCATACAAAGATATCCAATGTTAAAAGAGAAAAAAAGGAAGTCAAGAAAAAACCAGCCAGGGATAGTATTGTAGAAAAAGGGATCGTGAAGATCACAAGCTTCACTTCAAAACACCCGATATCGATAATCTCCATTTCATTTGTACTTGCTGTCATTGGTATGATCGGCGGTATGTATGTTGAAGTGGTTGTGAGCCAGGAAGAGCTTGTTCCGCAGGATCTGGATGCCCTTGAGGACCTTGAGGACCTGAGGGACCTCATCGGTGGAACCGATGAACTGATCGTTGTGGTTCAGGCTCCTGATGTTACTGACCCATCTGTTTTACAATGGACCCAGCAGATCGGGCAAAAAATAGAGAGGAATTGGTCATCCATAACATCAGCGAACAGTGTAGCGAATTTTGTCTTGATGTATTCGAACGGGACCATCCCACGAGACCAGAATATCACTGAGATGATGGTCTCGAATATCCCGGAAACCATGCGATCGAACCTGATCAACGAAGATCGATCCATTCTGCTTGTTCGTCTTACACTAAATGAGCCTAGTACGGAAAAGAGGTCGGAAATAATTGAAGATATCATAAAGATGTTGGACGATCGACCGGAAGGCGTTGACGCATTCTTGACCGGTCAGCCTGTGCTTGATGATGAGGTCATGACCGGAATGATCACGGACAGGGATCTGTTGACCGCTGTTGGTGTTGTTTTGATATTCGTGGGACTACTGATCCTGTACCGGAGACCGATCAAAGCGGCAATTCCGCTCGTGCCGATAGTGCTGGTAATTGGTTGGTCCCTGGGGTTGATGTATCTACTGGGGATCCCGCTAAACCCTCTTACGATCGGTCTTGGTGCCCTTATACTCGGCCTGGGAGCAGAATACACGATCCTTCTGATGGAAAGATATTATGAAGAGAGGAAACTTGGTGAGGAACCTTCATCTGCCATCGAGATCGCTTCCAGAAAAATAGGTCTGGCCATTTTCTCATCCGGGTTGACCACAATGGGCGGTTTTGCAGCTTTACTACTATCTTCATATCCATTTATCAGGAACTTTGGAATGGTCATAGTGATCGATGTTGCACTGTGCCTTATCAGCACCATAGTAGTGCTTCCTCCTCTGATAGTGGCTATTGACAAGGCTTTCATACGGTTCAAGAAAAGAAAGGATCAATAATGATCACGTTTCAAAACCACCTTCATGGATAGGATCAAGACCCCTTGTCCCAGGATCCTATCTCGATAAGGTTCCCTTCCGGATCCGCCACCATGGAAGATCTCATTCCCCAGGGCTCATCCCTCGGCTCATAGATCGATCTGGCACCATTCTTCACAACCTTTTCGAAGATTGGGTCCACATCCGTAAAATGAGGAAGATCGATGGCGATCTCGAAGGTCCCATTGATCCCCTTCGGGTATGAAGGTTCCTGTCCCAGCAATGATGATAGCATCTTCCTCTCATAGAAAGCGAACCTGACCCCTGTCTCCTTGAACTCTGCATAGGGGGGCTTTCCATCCCATTTAATTTCAAACCCCAAAACCTCATTGTAGAACTTCACCATCTTATTCAGGTCATCAACAAAAAGACCTATCATGTTGATCCTCATGATCAACGAAATGCCAACTGACTATCAATGGTTTGCGGAAACGAGATAAGAACAGAAGGTTTTTTTTAAACACCATTCTGTGGGAAGAAAACCATGATCCTGGACCCTTTCTTGAGATCTCCTTTCATTATGTCATCTATCCATATACGGCCACCGTATCTCTCCACTATTCCTTTTACGAGAAAGAGGCCGATCCCTTTTTTCGATCCGGGTTCATCTCCATCACATATCCTGTTACCGGATATCCTCTCCTTGATATCATCCGGGACACCCTTTCCGTTATCGGTGATGGATAATAATATACCATCTTTTCCATCGAAATCCCATCCCTTGATGTTCACATCGATCTCGACCGTCGGAGTATCTACAGCTGATATCGAGTTACGAAAAAGATTTGATAGAAGGTCATCGACCATCTCATCACACCTGACAAGAACCGGTCCTTCCGGAGAATCCATCTCCATCATAACGGTCCTGTGAGGATGTTCCCTCTTGACCGCATCGAAGTTCATATTGACCCTTTCCTTGATGTTGGCCATTGAAAGATCGAGTTTGGACCCCTGGACCATGGATAGACCCTTGATCTTCCTTACCATCTCGGTGGACCTCTGGATCGCATTTATACTCTGATCGATATATTTGATGAGCTCGTTATCCTTCCCGATCCTGTGGTGTAGAAGTTCCAAAAAACCCATGACCGCAGTGTTGATATTGGTGATGTCGTGGGATAATACTTCCATAAAGAGTTCTGTCTGTGCCTTTGATTCTTGAAGCTGTTCCTCCATCTTCACACGGGATGTCATATCACGTCTGATCCCCTTTATTCCCTTGATCCGATCATCCTTCAAGATCAAGATCATGGAAACTTCGAACAATTTCTCCTTTTCTCCATTCCATTTCCTCTCCACTCCCATAACGGATCCCTTGGTAATGACCTCTTTGAGCATTCTGAACAGCTGGATATCCTCGAATCCGTTATGGATCGGATCGGAATTGTTCACCATGTTTCCGCATTGCCTCTGGAAGCTTTTATTTACAAGAGAAAAGGTGGCATTCTGATAGAACTTTACGGTCATTCCTTCAATATCATCTATTTTTTCCATGGGATCGATCATTTCCGCCTGGAAGATGCCTTCATCGACCTGTTCAAGAATGTCGAACGATCTTTCCTTTTCCAACGTTATCTCCTGATCAAGGAATGAATTGACTATCGCCAGTGAGATCTGAGCTCCCATGAATTCGAGAAGCTTCAGGTCTTTCTGGGTGAAGAAATCAGATTTCTCGTTTATAAGAGCAATAATACCCACTACCTCCCCATTGGATATCACTGGAGTGACAACCGCACTTCGATATTTCAGGATCTGGACAACACCCTTGGTGGATCTCTGATCCATAGATGCGTCCTTGATGACCATGCCCTCGCCGGTCTCTGCAACGACACCGGTCGCATGTTCACCAAGGTGTATCTTCTGGTACTTCAGTGCATATGCCTTGTCAAGACTGAACGTCGCCTTCAAAGTGATCTCTTCTGATTTCCCTTCTTTGAAATAAATAGCACCACCATCGGCTCCCAATCCATCACAAAGGACCCTGAGGACATTTGACATCAAGTCCTCGGGAGAGGCGTAGGAAGTAACTACCATGGCAAGTTCCGTTCTGATCCTTATCTCCTTCTTCAACCTGGATATCTCCAGGTTGAGTTCTGTGACCGTCCTATCGACCCCTGTTGTATCGATGTCGGTCCCTTCACTTTCCCCCATCGATCATTCGAACAGGAGAACTAATACTTAAAAATGATCATGGATATAAAAAAAACATGTATTGTTCAGGGATCGACCGTAAACAATTTTACATCGTGATGTCATTAGATGTTTATGCAGTCCAAGGGCTGGCTCCCCGAAAATAAGAAAAAAGCGCTGATAGCTGTAGGGATCGTTCTATTGCTCGTCCTCGTTGGTGTATCGTTCATCTTCCTTAAAGGACCATCCAAGGATAGAGGCATCCAATATGATCCATCGATCCAGTTACCCGCAGATTACGGCATCTTGATGGAAGCTCCAACTGACAATTCCTCGATGATGTTCTCTGCCATGTTATCCTCTTTGGCCGTGGAGAACAACGGGAAATATCATCCAATGTTCATACTGACCGAGAAAGGTGAACTCGATGAGCACCAGATGGACACGATCGAGAAGATGAGCATGACCGATATTCCATATCTCATCTTCACATCGGACCCGGAAACCATACCCTCCGCACAGAACCAGATAAGTAACGTTTTTGGCGTATATGGAATGGATGATCTAACCCTTGCCGAGTTCATGGGATTCACAGATATCCTATCTGTTGCCACATATGAAGAGGCATTGTGGGCATCATCCATTGCCAAGAAGACGAACAAGGTGATGGTGAGGGGCCCTTCGACCTATGATTCACAGGAAGAAGCTTGGGCTGAGCTCAGATCACTTGGTATTCCATTTGATTATGTGATGGTAGCAAATCCTCTCGATTACTCCGTTGAAGCTCTACATCTTTCCGCAGGATATGATGATTTCGACGATCAGTTCCATATCAACGCATTATCGGCAATAACTGGAGAGGTGGCAGCATACAGGGATGCATATGTTCTAACCCAGTATACACCTTCACAAGATGATGTTGGAGATATGGACCTTGAGCTCAATCAAAGGGCAATAGGTTACTATCAGGAATTGAAGAAGGCAGTTGGATCGAACGGGATCCCAAGTTATGTTGCCCTCGTAGGTTCTGCATCTGCGGTTCCACAATTCCAGCTACCGGATCAGACCAATGAGGATCCAAATAATGTTGAAGGCGACCTGCTGGTCAGCTCCGATGTATGTTACGGTTTCCTCGGTGATGATCCTTATTACATGGATTCTGCCGTTGGAAGATTCGTGAACCTCAACGTGCAGGGGATGTCAAATCAGATCGTCAGGACCTTCCTTTACAATCAACATGAAGATGTGGTCTCTATCGATTACTCGGCAGGCACCCAGGATGTCAGATGGGCCAGCCATGGAACGTCATTCTCCGGATACGAGATCACATATGAGAGGGGACAGGTCACTCCCGCAAGGTTCTGGTGCAAGGATGTCGTTGATGAAGGGATGACCTATGACTACATCGGACCTTCGAACTTTGGAAGGGACATACTCCTCGGAGATGGCGTCGATCCGAAGGGGCAAGATGATATGAACAATGCAATGGAAGCCTCGGGATTTGTAGCCTACAGAGGACACGGTTCGGAATATGGCTCCCTTTACATGGTCCCATATGCAGTAGGCGATGAAGGAGCGGTCCTGAGAGGAGAAGAGGTCGCACAGCTCTTCCTCCCTCCTCAGGTTGGATTCTGGGTCGCCTGTATGAATGCGAAGATCCATGGGGCTGGCTGGTGGAAACCGGCAGAACCCATTGAGATCGAAAGAACATTCGCTCTCAATTATCTTTATGGTGGTGCGGTCATAGCAGGAGGTGCAACAGAAGTGAGCTTCTCCAATATTGCACAGGATGCCACATCAGCACCGGAGGAGTTCCTTCCAGGATTCATCAACCCGAGTTGGAGCGATGGAAATTACGAATGGGACCTCAACGATGCATGGTTCGCCTTCTTCTGGGATGGGATCTTGAACAACGAGGAAACCTACGGAACCGCAGGTCAAGCTCTGAGATGGGCCGAGAACAGGTACATCAAGAACCCGATCAGGGACAAAGAAGTCAGTCCTTTCATACAGGACCTGGATGACCCCGACTGGCAGGGAGGTCTTCTTGGTGCACATTGGAAGGAGGTGGCCATGTTCGCAATATATGGCGATCCTGCCTTTTCACCTGCCGAGAACAGACCCGGTCAAAATTCATACAGACCATGGGTGAACGGACCGGAGGATACTGGTGAGTGATCACGGTTCCAGAAGCTGAAGGTGCCCCTTTCCCCTGACGAATATCACGGGGATACCCCTGTCCAGCAGCTTGATCTTCAACTTTCGGTCCATTGTAACAACGGGCCATTTCATTTTCAACGCCAGGTTGAAGATAGGTGCGTCACCCTTGCCCTTGATATCGATCAGCTGATATTTTCTGGAAAGGTCCAGGGCTGCCTTCACTCTCCAATCATTACCTCTCTTCAGGATCATCTCCAGTTCCCGGACAACGGATGTTGGAACGACCGGAACCTTCTCGGGAAGTATCACTGATAGCTCCTTATCGAGATTGAATCCCATCTGGAACGGTGCCATCAGTGCATTCACATCCAGAATGACCGCTTCCTTGCCAAGGTCCTTGGGTGGACAAATTTGATCAGGGGACACAACAGAGGTCATTTGGATCATCACCTCAAGAGATGATCCCATAACCAATGAGCCTGAATTTATTTCCGACCCTTCTGCTGATGGCAACTCTCTGTCCCATGTCAGCACATACCGGCATCTTGAGGTTCATCTCAACCAGGTTTCCATGTGGTGATGTGACAATTCCAACAGTGGTTGCAGTTCCAATGTTGAGCATCAGGACCTCGCTGGTCCTGATCTTCTCCACCTTGGCCTCGGTGTCAAGTCCCACAAGATAATCCATCAGATTGGTCTCAAGGGTCAGAGTCTCAACGACATCTGGTAAGGTTCCCGGTTTTCCAGCCACAGAACCAATGAGTGAATCGGATTTGGTAAGGTTTGGATCGAGGTTGGTGCCGATAGCGACAAGACCCCCTGGATTTAGGTTCTTTCTCGTCTTGCCACCTGCCATAAGGGAGGTGACATTGGTGGTAAGGGGTGTGAAGATGAATTGTGATGTCCCCTTTACTTCGACCTTTATACCAGGCCTGATCTCTATCTCATCCCCCTCTGAGATCTTTCCTTGAAGTAGGCTTCCCCCAAGAACGCCGCCTCCAAGAGTGTGATAATTGGTACCCGGTTTGTTCACATCAAAGGAACGAGCTATATACATCCGGAGAGGAAGTTTGGACCGTTCCTCTCTTCCCTTGACCCTTTCTTCTATAACGGATATCAGAAGATCGAGGTTGGCCCCATGATGGGCCGAAACGGGGATGATCGGTGCATTTTCAGCCACGGTCCCTTTGACGAATTCCTTGATCTCCTTGTAGTTCTTCATGGCATCTTCATTTGAAACGAGATCTATCTTGGTCTGAACAACGATCACGTTCTCGATGCCGATGAAATCCAATGCCATCAGGTGTTCTCTGGTCTGAGCCTGTGGGCATTTCTCATTGGCAGCAATAAGGAGCAAGGCCCCATCCATTATGGCCGCACCTGACAACATCGTTGCCATCAATGTCTCGTGACCCGGAGCGTCCACGAAAGAGACAGACCTAACATGATCGCATTTACCCCCGCAGGAGGGGCATTTGGTCTTTATGGAAAAACAAGTAGGTGAAGAACAGCTCTTGCATCGATAGAACTGTGCATCAGCATAACCCAACTTGATAGTGATACCCCTTTTTATCTCTTCAGAATGGGTATCTGCCCAGACTCCCGATAATGCCTCTGTAAGGGTGGTCTTCCCATGGTCCACATGACCGACAAGACCAATGTTCACCTCTGGTTGGGTCTTCACTTTCATTTACTTTCCTCTTCCTGTTTCAGTTGTTCATCGATGGACCTTGGTCCAAAGGATGTGACCTTCATATTTACCTGGACGATATCAGCGGAGATTGTGTTCCCTCTGAGCTGTTTCCTCTTTCTCTGACCATTGGTCACAGAATGGAATCCCACACCACCTGAGAGGACAACTTTCTTCCTCTGCTGGCCCGGAAGGTCAACCCTCATAGGGAAACCGTCCTTATCGGACCCGCCAGTGATCATGAGCTTGTATCCCGGCAAGGATACAAAAAGCCCGTCGAACTCATCCCCGATCTTCATTCCCAGAAGCCTGTTTGCGTGCTGACCGCTGACAATGATGTTGAACGACTTCCCGCTCTTCGTGTCAGAGATGACAGCCTTGAATTCTACCATTAGGTTTATCCTCCTTCAATGACTTCTGATACTCTCAGATCTCAAGGATATTCTTTGCGATCTCCTTCCTTACCTCATCATCAAGGGGAAGGGTCACAGAGTTCTTGTATCTCTTGTTATCATCATTAGTAAAATACCCTCTGGAAATCGAGATGAACTCGGTCTGGCCACCATTACCCAGAACGGCCTTTTTCCTTGCGATCTCAATGAAATTATTTTTCCCGAAAGGGATGTTCTTGAACTCGAGGGTTTCGAAATCAACCATTATATTTCCTCCAGCGAAGTGAGGGGACAAATAAGTTACCATATATAACGTTTTGTAAAAATGTACCTGGTCCATTAGCAGACCCATATCCAAGAGGGGCCCAATAATGTTTATAATTCATTATGCTTTCTCGATGAATTAGAAAGCATCTACAGGATAAGGCGGGGAAAAGGTAATCTATGATGCTCAGGTATATTAGACCAGTTAATTCCCTTTCGTGGTGGATCGTATGAAATGGAGTGAATACGCCCAATATAGAACGATAGCTATTGCGACCATATTGATACTCACGGGTCTCATACCAATGATCGCTGTGGCTAATGCAAT
>JAUVCN010000055.1 GCA_030595715.1 Thermoplasmatales archaeon | reverse complement strand
CGAACCCATCTTGGCATATCCGCCCTTCTCGATCAGGATCTTCAGTACCTCCCTCATCTCCTTTGAAGAACTTTTCACGATATCCGGGATCTTCTTTTCTATTCTATCCTCCAGTGAGGCTATCTTCTCCTTCTTTCTCCTCTCACTTATCCTGTACCTATTACATATTCCGTCCACCATGCGTATAGGATACTTTTTCATTATCCACGAGAATGATCTGTCTGGATTAAGGTTGATATCCTCCAGTCGTTCCATTTCCTTCTCCTCATAGAGGTCCTTGAAATCATCGAAGTCCAGGAAGGGAAAAGGTGTCCCCCTGGTATGAAAATAGATGCCGGTGAACTGATAAGTGTCGCCGAAAGGATGTATCTTGCCCGTCAGGACCTCTCCCCTTTGATATTCCATGGGCAACTTCGAGAGGATCTTGTAATCCTTATCTGTCTGAAGGTCCTTGACTTCCATCATCCGGTCATCCGTCATGGATACCACCTCGAAACGGGACCTTATCATGTTCCTCATCTGCATTATCTTCTCCCTGAGTTCCTCCGTGATCTCTTCCGAGGTCGAGGCGAATTCTTCCGCGATCGTCATGTTATTTCCAGGTTGTTCAACCTCGTACATGATGTAGGACATCAAGTTCTTGTGCCAAAGTTCGGGTTCCAGCTCCCAATCCTTTTCTGGGAAATCCTCAATGTGTTCTTCTATGAACTCCTGCAAAATATCATCGTGTCTCTCATAGGCATAATCATAGATAGCCTGGAATACATCTTTTTCCTCTATCACACAAGGAACATCGATGGAGCAGTATAAGAAATCATTCAAGGATTCCCAGGGGTTAATTTGCGGGACAATCTATACTCTTTTCAAACGTTCAAGACTCCACAAGATCCCCGGATGTTCTCGAATACTCTCGTTCAGGATTCCCTTTGAGATATATTCATCCGGGTTGAAAACATGTCGTTCAAAGAAATCATCTATCAACGGCGACCACTGCTTCTTTATCTCATCCATCAGTTTATTTACGAATCCATTCACTTCGTTTGAAACCTTGCCAATAGATATATCATCAAAGATCAGGTCCTCAACATTACCCTCGATCCTTGCATCTTTCAGTATGATGTCTGTAGCAATCCTGTCAAGTCTCCTTTCGGGTCGGGTCAGACTGTCAATAACAAGTGATGGCATGAAAAGTTCCATATCCAGGTCCATGTGAGAAATGGTGTACACATCGAACAGATCCCGACCACTGAAATGGCCCGGGTATTCATAACGGAACAGCAGCGTTGCTACCTTGTTCGAGCAAATCTCCTCCCTGACCGGGGTCAGAACCTCGATGGAGCGACCAGAAAAGGGATTGTACCAGTTATGGACCATATCATTCCGAAGGATCGGCAGTCGCCTCTGGTAACCAATTTCCACCTTCACCGAATCTTTACCGCCGGAGGTGGTTTCGTACCATGCCTCGAATCTGGTCAGAGGATAACTGGCCTGTATTCTGATATCGTCATGCTTGTAATGAAGATCGGAAAAGATAATTTTCAGGATATTGTCAATTTTATCTCTCTCGTCCCACCAATTACCGCTTCCGATGTCTCTGAAGTTGAAATCCAGGTCCAGACTCAAGCGGGGAGGTTTTTCAAGATGCACGAAGTTAAGACATGTACCTCCGTAGAATGCGAGCCTCTTTGTAAGGAAGGGTGCCGAATAGATACGACTGGCAATGTCGAATAGACGCTCGATCTTTTCCCCGACTTCCGGAGGCAAATCACTCAGGTTCTTCTCTAACATACTTAAATACCCTCCAACATTCTATTCATGTTCGGGATCAGATAGATGTTCCATTTTTCGTTGTAATCTCCAGGATGATTCCGATCCATGTAAACAGGTGCACCTCTGGTCTGCTCAAGTAATAGATCATTGATCTCCTCCGGAATTCCCTCGTAATACGGGTTGTCTTTCAGTATATCAAGCACATATCCGACCTTGCGATAACACACCTTGCAGTCAAAGCTCCTGAGAATCGACAGGAGCTCTTCACCCTTTACCCCTGGCAGACTGGAAAGGCTTTTCAGAACCTCCTCCCAACCACCTGCCAATCGGGGTCTGTCCAGGCAATCAAGGAAGGTTCGAGAAGGATTCGAGATGAACAATTGGTGGCCTCTCCTGGAGATGCTCTCGATGCCCTTATCAGGATGTGAGGTTGAAACAGACACATATCTGGAATCCCGGAATTCGAAGGGGCGGAATTGTTTCCCTCGAGGGAGACAGATCGTTACCTTCTTGAACCAGGAATACGCGCAACCGTGGAGCTCAAGGGCGGTATGAAAGCCGAGATAATACTCGCTTCTGATCTTCGAGGCAATGATATATCTGTAATTCTTACCAATCGGATCCGACGAAGGATCGACTGCAACATAGATTCCCCGGCGAGGTCTGACAACCATTCCCCGTTGCAGCAGTTTACGGAGATACTCGGTGTAGAGATATCTATAATTCATTTCCTCGATCTCGAGGATTTTCGAGGCAAGTTCGAACAACTCTTTACTTGTAATTACTCCTTTTTTTTGTATCTCCCCGTTCAATCTTTCAATCTTGGTCATATGCAACATGTATTCGTAATACGGGTATAAAACCATTACTACTACAATACAATGCATATTCATATTTCTTTTTTGTAATGGCATTCAACCAATATTTTGTAACATAATTGTAAAAATTCGATCTTATTCGTAGGATGATCGAGCTTTGATTCTTGAATAGAAATGGTCGAAGCCCCCTCCGACACGTTTGAAAGGGGCCCATCTTTGACCGAAGGTCAAGTCCTGTTGCAGAGCAATAGAACCATGGGACAAAACATCCTGATCATCGGGTGTGGGGGTTTCTTAATTGTGTGGTGAAACTTCGGGGAAGTTTCACTGGGGCTTCTTTTTTCATCTTGGTCCGAATCGCTTCTTTCCGTCATTCGCTTAGAGATCATTTCTCGAAACTAAGTTTTTCGGGACTAATTTTGGTTTTATTGCCATAATCGCTTAAACCCCGATCTACGTTATTTTATGATGATATTCTACACTATACTCCTGGATATACGATACAATAGTGTTAGAACGCGACAGTATGTATCATTTGGTAAGTTGTGAGATCACTCCCATGAATTGTTCTGGGTCAACTCCAAGATGATAGGACGCTTTTATTATCAGGTCTTCAGGAAAGTGATCCCTTACCTGGTCAACAAGTTCAGAATGGTCTTGTTTGATCGAATTGATGACCTCTCTCGATGGTCTTTTCGAATGCCATATCAAAGCGTAGATATCACATGCATCCTTGACTTTTTTATCATCTTTAGTCCTATTGGGAAAGGAAGACAGTTTCATCGATAAAAGCACCTCAGGTTGAGGCATCAGGATTTTCTTTCCGGATATGATAATTTCTCGCATTTTTCCTTTATCTATGGCATCGGCAAGTAATGGTTCATCAATGGGTTTTATCTTGAATACTTCATTATTGAGGGGGTGGATGCGATCAACCATGGGGTCGATATAGAGATAGAACAGATCATAGAGTGGGATATCGCTGGCTTCCTTTTCATTTATTGTTCTGCCAGTTTTCTTATTGATGATCCTGCAGAATCTTGATGTTCCGGATTCCCAATATCCGACTCGTTTCAGGATATCAAGAGTCCTGGAAAAATTACTTTTTCTCAGTTCTTCGATAGATGCATCAACATTGATGTGGAAACCTAGGTCCACATCCCTGGACCCGAGGTAAGGTGCATTATGTTCTTCGGTGTAACTCTTGTTCACAGTAAGATTGACAGCCCACCCTCCCATCAACATCAACGGTTCTGGCAGTTCAGCGGCCAAGATCTTTAAGGCATCGAAGGATGCATCTGTTTCCATTCTTTCGTAGATCTCACTTTTTGCCATAGAATCTCTCCATAAGGATCTCTGCCGCCTCCATGCATACTCCCCCTTCCCTCATCAGATCAACGATCAACTGCTGTATGCTGACGGTATGCAACGGCCCCTCCTGGATACGGTTCCAGAATACATGTTCATCTGCAAGGAGGATTCGGACATTTCCTTTTCCGGCATATCCATTTTTGATCAATTTTTCATGCCAGAGTCTACTATCTTTTTCATGGATGTAAATATCCAATATTCTTGGTATCAGATAACTTCCTATCTGATTCTCAGCATAATAAGTGGTTATTGCATGATCGAGTTCCACTTCTTGTATGAATTTCTTGGGTTCTTGAATATGGTAATCCCTGAAGAGGGTACTATTGGGTCTATCTGCCCATATCTTGAACAGGGAGATCGGTTCTACCAATGTGTGCCCCTCTACAACTCCTTGTTTTTCCAGTTCTTTCAGAGTTTTATATGTCCAATGATAATCAGTATCGGATTCCTTGGAGATCCTGTATACGCTACGCTCAATATATGGTAAACTGAGGAGGATCCTGTAGATCCTCTCTATCTTGATGGCATTTCTCTTTCTAGTAGAAAGGATTTCTTCGCCTTTCATGGATATCTGAATATATGTTACACTTTCTTACTATAAATATATGACGCATATGTTATAATTTTTATATATTTATACTTTACACATATATTATGAAAAACAGGATCAGCTTTAGTAGTCTTATTATTAATCCCTTTTTCAATAATGGTGAAGCCCCCTCCGACACGTTTGAAAGGGGCCCATCTTTGACCGAAGGTCAAGTCCTGTTGCAGAGCAATAGGACCATGGGACAAAATATCCTGATCATCGGGTGTGGGGGTTCCTTTCTCGTGCGGTGAAACTTCGGGGAAGTTTCACTGGGGCTTCTTTTTTCATCTTGGTCCGAATCGCTTCTTTCCGTCATTCGCTTAGAGATCTTTTCTCGAAACTAAGTTTTTCGGGACTATTTTTGGTATTATTGAAATAATTGCTTGAGGTTGGAATCCGACACCTGATAAGGGTTAGATAATTCATATTAGGAATCTCATCCGGATCGTGAGAATGCCCGGGGGACCTCAGAAAATATACTATGTCACTTGATCCCCAGATCCTTTCTGAACCTCTTGAGGCTGCTGCGGTGGTGGAAGAGAATTCGGAGTTGAGCTTGCCAGTTTAGGTCCATCTACCACTGGAGGGGCTGCAAGGAACCTGTTCCGGACCGGTTTCGGTCCGATATGTTCTTGTGATGCATCAGCTTTTTCAATTTCTACTTCACCTTTTTCTCCACCGAACTTCTTGTAAGCAAACAGCCCACCTCCGACTGCGATCGCTATCAAGACAACAACGATGACAAAGATCAGGAAAACTGGAAACCCTCCCTCTTCACCGTCATCCTTTTGCTCTGCTTCCACTGTGAATGTCCATGTTTCCTGAGCAACATTTCCAGCGGTATCAATTACTTTAACGATCAGAGTATGCTCTCCCGGAGGGAGTTTTTCAGTTGCATATCGATCCCCCTGTACTTCGAGGAATGCTCCCCCGTCCAGGGAGATCGATACAGCTTCGACATTCGAGGTTGCGTCACTTGCGGTCCATGATAAAGTTGCGACCCCGTTCGTCACGGATCTACTCTCATCGATATCCAGCGCGGGTTCGGTTGTATCGATCGTAACCTGGTTTGGATACTCTAAAACATATTTCCAACCAGCAATGTCAACGACCGTGAGAGTAATGGTATGCGTCCCTTCCAGCAGGTTCAGTGTGTATTCGGTGTCATCAGTTTCTAATTCTATCTGTTTTCCATCAATATCCAGGGATAGTTCGCTGATGCCCATGAACTCCTCGATCTCCCACTGTATCGAGAGCTCACTCAGTGGTGATATTGATATTTGATCCCCGATCCAGGTTGCTCGTGGTCCTGTCAGGTCGACAGTAATTATCATGGAAATGGAAGCATTGTTTCCCGCTATATCCGAAGCATTCAGGTTTACTGTGTATTCTCCATCTTCCGTCAGGACAATTGTCAAGCTGTCCCTTCCCAGGACATCCCTGCTTTCCTTACTCTCAACGGTGAGATCCATTCCTTCAATTCCGAAATTGTCTTCACACTCCCATTCGATCTCGATCTGTGGAGATGTATGGATCTCCATGTTTTGATCCAGAAATGACAGCACAGGGGCGGTAGAATCGACTATGAACTGTATCTGAGCCTCGTGCCAGTTATCAGCAAGATCGAAGGCCCTGATCTTTACAATGTGCTCTCCATCGTAAATGTCGATTTCTGTTGATGTATTCGATCCCTGATCTTCCCATGTCCCATCATCAATACATAATTGAAAGTTACCGATCCCTCTATCGTCAAGTGCATTCCAATGCAGGCTCAGGTTTCCATATTTTAGGTAATCTCCATTTTTGATCCCGAGGAATCCAACTGTTGGTGCTTTTGAATCCTTGATCACCCAGATATCGCTTAGCACATAATTTCCCAGATCATCTTCCAGTTTCAATGTGATAAGGTATTCTCCATCTTCTGAGAAGGTCATTTCGTGGTTGTAGATCTCTCCGATCGGGATGAACTCATTTTTCATACCCACTCTGAGCAGGGCCGAAGACCATTCAAAATTCCCATAGTATCCCCATTCAAGGGGAAGTGAACTCGAGGAGAAAAAGGTTCCATTTAGGGGAGATATTATATCAACGGCGTTCCGAGTCGATATCTCGAACGGGGTCTCTATTTCTGTTAGATGGCCAGCGATATCAAGGGCTTCCAAATAGAAGACATGCCAGCCTTCCTCCAGAAGTTTATTGATATTGCCGCTATCTCCTGTAACATTCCAATCCTCGTCATCAAATCGGTATCTGATCCTGTTTATCCCACCGCTTTCGTATACTTGATATTCAAAACAGACGCACGGGCTGGAGAGTGTCGACCCTGGAGACGGTCCTTCCAGTTCGATCACTGGGTCTGTTCGATCAACTGTGAGTTCGAGTTCTTCGGTGAACTGTATATTATCATCATCTTTTACATAGATCGACAATGTATGATACCCCTCCTCGAAGTAAAGGTCACGAGATCGATCCTTTGTATCAAGTTGTGTCCATCTCCCATCAACTGTGAAATTGATCTCGGAGACCGGAAAATAGTCAACAACGGTCCAATCCACCGTCACCGGGTCGTTTTCAGCAAAATATCCATCTGCAGGGTTGGTAATGCTCAGCACTGGAACCGTCTGGTTCAATACAAGGTCCAGGTCCACGACACTAACCAATCCACTATTGTCAGTAGCCTTCAATGAAAAATTATACGATCCTTCTTCGAGGAACACGCATGTTAGATTGATCTCTGTCACATTGGTCCATATTCCATTGGTTCCTTTCAATTCCACCTTTTGGATGCCCCATTCGTCTTTGGATTCCCACCCGATCCGGTGGTATGATATATCACTGTAGCCAGATGAATGTGTCGTGAATGAAACATCGGGCCGGTCCAGGTCAAAATTGATGTTTGCAAATGGAAACTTATCTAAATTTGTGGCCAATCCCGAGAGATTGTAAGGAATATCCACGACCCCATTTCCATCCTCATCTGGAGATAAATGATCATCCCAGTAATTACCCACAATTCCGTTGTCCCAATCATTTAGATCTGAACTGGAAGAACATTGAGCGACATTAGCCCCATTCGTTTGGCTATTTATGAAACGGTTCATCCAGATCTTATTCTGTCCACCGAGAGTAGATATGGCAATTGCATTACGAAAAGTGTTTGTAAAAGTATTGTTGAAAATATCATTGTTCCAAGAATTGATGTTAATTCCCCAGGTTCTACAGGTTTCGAAACTATTATTGATGATCTGAATCCTTGGAGCCTCAGCAAAAACACCACCATATAGGCTGATACCACACTGTAGATTTCTAAATGTGTTATTTTGGATGATACCAATACAGCAATCTGTCGAATCTCTGATAAGTTTTAATCCCTGCCTGGATGCAGCAAAATAACCAATAAAGATGCAATTATTTATTTCACTCGATGTAGTAATGCCTTTCGGAGATAGGCCAGAATATTTAAAGGTGGATCCTTCAATTATCTGTGTTCCACGAATAAATGACTCCAGCAGAACCCACGTAAAAGTTGAATTTATAATATGGGTAGTGCCAGAATCTCCCAAAAATCTGTAAGTGCATATGTAGTCGTTTATAAAACTCGAGTTCTCAATTGATAATGATGATAAGTTCAGGAACGAAACTGGAACAAGATTCCAATAAGAGTTGGAGAAATTACAATCAACTATTTTCAGATCAGTGCAATTATTACCCTCGATCATTAAGTTAGAGTTTAAGATCAATTTCTCCATTCTTACATGGCTATTGTTCTTAAAGATCATCCTGTATTCCAATGAAGTGCCCCACTCGATGTCTGTGATCGTGAAATAAGATGTGGTGTTCTCGATCCTGATCGAATATATCCCCATATCGAGACCTGTTATGATATACGGGTTATTTTGCGAGCCGTCTCCCATAATATAGGAATGGTCCTCGAAATCATCATCACCATCTATTGTGAGATTCTCTGACATGGACATATATGATCCTGCCAATGGTGCATCCAAAGGGGCTGCTTCAATATGGCACGCCAATATTGGCAGGAATATCAAACTCATAACAATGATCGATGAAATTGCATATAATTTGAATTTATTCATATTAATTCCCCTCCATTGTCAATCTGTTCGAATTTCTCTATGACAAGATATTTCAGATATTGCTGCATGTTCGTGATCATATTATCCAATCCCATCAATAATAAACACAGATTTCATTAATAAGGGGGTGTGGATTTCAATTCTACACATTTCATTGATGATATCATCCATCTCTTAGATCGATGATCAACAATAATAGACGATATTCCTGTATATTTAGGTTAGAAAATAATGCATGAAAACAACGATCATTACCGATCGATCAAAGGATAGTATGGGAAAATTGGACAATTAAACTTGCCGTCGAAGCCATTTTAAATGATTATAAGTAGTAACAAAATGATCATTGGATAATGTCGTCAGGTCCTGCGAAGAAACAGATCCGTATCTCTTCGGAATTAATTCAGAAACTGAAAAGTATGAAAACCCAGATGAATTTCAATACATATGAAGAAGTTATCTGGTTTTTACTCTCCAACAGGGAGATATGGATCGGTCACATCCAGGGGAAAGAAAAGAAATGGGTATTATCCTGGTCCGAAGATCTTGATAATGTTGAACAACTCATCGAGGGCCATGAAGGACCTGTGGAAGAGAATTCCTGGCAAAAGATCCTGGAACAGGGTTATATCAAATTCAACGTAGAAAATACATCCCAGGATGATCTCATTTTCAACGATGATCAAGTGGGACTTGAAAACAATGAGATCAAGGAATGGATCAGGGAACTGATAAGATACCCTGTTGGAGAACCAGATGAGGACCTTGATCTTGTAAAGAACCTGACATTTGATGATCACAGGAAAATGGTCTCGGAGATCCCGGCTTGCCCGAAGTGTGGTAAACGTCGCTATGAGACGGATACAGGTTGTGAAGAATGTGGTTTCAAGGGATAATTGGAACGACTTCTAGGACACTGTGATATCCACTATTCCTGTGAGTGCTTTGATTTCCCGGATAGTAATATCAGATGGCTTTCCTTGAACCATATTGAAATAGTATGGTGGCTCGTGAAAAGGTCCATCGAGAGTATCGATATCAAGAAGGTCCATCAGATCTTCAAGGAGATCAAGATCATCTTCTATAGCTTCCGGATCATCCACATATGTACGAATAAAGAAGAGTTTTCCTTCTTCTCTCAGTTTCTTCATGGACCTCTGTTCTTTAGCGTAGGACCTGATCTGCTCCGAATTAAGTTGTTTTCGGGGAAGAGGATCTCCTTCCCATTTGCAGAAGGTGCATCTGTTCTTTTTCTTTCCTTTGTCATCTTTGAATTCTTCGATATCGAACATTTCACAATCAGGACAGATAGGGCCGCTCATATTGTCCATTATGGGGGATTGTTGTAAAATAATTATTGATTCTTCCAGGAAGTTGGTGAGGAGGGATGTAGTGATCAATTCTTTGTGATATCAATTCCGAGCTCAAGGTCCAGATCTTTGATCCTTATGATCAATGCCGAGATCAGATCGAAATTATACAACTTGATGTCCTTCAGAACCGATATCAATCTCTCCCTCTTTGCATTCGCTTCTTCGGGATTATGGAAGTCAGAGAGATCCATTTCGTTCATAATATCCAGGATCATTCTGGAGGATGATTCCATATCCATCATTCTCGCCACCCTGAAACCGGTCCTGTTTCCATGACACCGGGGACAATCCCCTTTGATCTCTGGATATATCTCACTACAGTAGACACAGTCCTGGAAGGTGCCCTGTTCAGGTAGAGATGAATTTTGTTGATCATCCATCATGATGGGTTATGGATATTTTGACTAATTATAGGTTCACATCCGGACCGGTAGATCGATCGGGAGATGCCTATCGCTGTTGTCAAAGGAAATTGGAATTATTTTCAGGTCTTCCGCGCTTCCTTCCCGACATTACGGGTTCCGGAAAATAGCAAATGGTTGTTTGTCAGATTCGAATGTTTCCGAAAACGTTCGGTATATCCCGAAGGGGTTTTTACCCCCTCTCGTTACAAGGCGCTGAATGTGCCTGTTATGGAATCCCCGCCCCCATTTCCACTGAGGTCCCATGCATATGCTTCAAGCCGGTAGTAACCCGCACCCATTACGGTTGTATCTATCGATGCTTCCCAATAGATACCATTCCAGAACATGGTGCCGTTGTAGGCTTCTAAACCGCTCTCCATGTCCCTAATGACGATCCTGGCAGTATGAGTATCCACGGTGCTTTGAGTATCCGGCAGAAGGAGATCCACTCCGATCTGGAGGAATTCCTCGGTAATGTGATCGAAATCGTTCAATGGTAAAATGAACTCAATTTCGGGCGGTGTCAGATCCAGTATGAATTCCCAGTAGAATATGTCGAAATTTCCAACATCATCGAAGATCGTCATCTGCTGGAATATCGCCCCTTCAGGGATAGAATATCCATTCAGGTCCCATACCCAGTCAAAATATCCCGCGCCAGTTATCGGTTCCGTGACATTATTTTCAAATTCCGGGCCGAATTCAGATACCAGAAGCCAATGAACACGATCAATGGTCTCATCCATACTTCTTACGATCAATTTGGGAGTGACATTGAAATGGTGTCCAGTATCCGGATCTGTCATGAAACTGAATATGGGAAGGGTCCTGTCGATCTCAAGATGAAGGAACGTTGGTTCCGATCTTCTACCATACAGGTCATAAAGGGATATGTTGAAAATGACCATCCCTTCTTCCATTTCCGAGAGATTCAGATCGATCTCGAAAACACCAGGTTCCATTGTTGTTTCCAGAACATGATCGAAAGCCTTTTCGGGACCAAAATCAATGCTGTAGTAGATATCAAAGAATGAATCCACCGCAAAATCACCATTTGGTAAAGTACTAGCTCCGATCCTCAGAGAAACGTTGTCCTTGTGTCTTGATCCATTCAAAGGTTCAAAAAGATCGAAAGTTGGAGGCTCCGGATCCCATAGAAGATCCTCCTGGAACCATGGCCATTCTGGGAATGGAAGCAAGTTTGGTCTCCATTTGAACCATTCCAAGGTCCTGTTGATATAAGCCCCCAGGTCGAAGGTGTGATCGATATCCCAATCAAGGATCTCTCCATCACCTATCTGGAACTGGGCACTCATGTTGTCATCACAAATACCATCAGGTACGTCATACGGAAGGATCTTCACCGTTGTATTTGGAATGACAACAAGGAAACTTCCGGATCCGTTCTCATATCTGATCGGATATGGGTCCCACAGGATCTCCGGTCTCTCCCAACCTCGCCAGATCGTGAAATTTCTGTATGGTGCCCATGGTCCATATATATCGTCCAATTCCCATCTCAATCTCCACCACCAGGTACCGTTCGGAAGGTCTTGAGGCAGGGTGCGGTTATGTGTCATTTCCCATGTGAGGTTATCAAGGAAAGGATCCGAGAAGGTAGATGTATTATCGATCTGTATTCTCACTCCCATGTCTTTCAGAATGTTATCTATGGTCCAACTGAAAAATGGATCATCTTCCGGGTCCTCGATCAGATGAAAACCCATTTCCGGTAATGCGGGTAGGATTATCGGTACATCACTTATTGTGATATTGAAGTATTCATTGAAATAATTGGAACCATTCAATCTTGTCTTGATTATGATCACATGGTCGTAGCCGTGAAAAATGATATATTTTCCATCTTCTCCTTTTTCCAGGGTATGCTCTTCATACTCTCTTGAGCCGTCTGGTTTCACCTTAATAATTGTGATCTGCCATCTTGATCTGTTCGTCTTTGGCTCAAAGTCTATGTTGATCCACGAGCCGTTCAGGTAATATTTGTTGATCCTCGAGCCAAATTGTTCGACCATCTCGGTATCCGATACGGTCGTTCCGTTGAATGTGTGATTGTTGTCGATCGCCGAAGTACGGAATTTTGTATCGTTCTTGTATTGTGTGAACCTGTTTTCCAGCATGTAGAGCCTGAACTCTCTCAACAGGTCCTCGAATTTCTTTCCGGTTGCTTTTTCAATAGCATCGATACCGACCGTATCATTTGCAGTCCCTGGTCCGTTGATCACTGCGTTGTGGATCTTGGCCAGGGTAGATCTATTGAACTTATCCATCAAGAATTTCATGAAGAGGAATGAACCGGTGTAGTAGTGTCCCACACCGATATAGGATCTGTTGTATACACCTGGCCAGTCCGTGAAGATGTCATACCAGGAATAGTGATAGTAGTCATAGAGGTTCATGCTCCCGGCACTGTCCAGTTCCTCTTCGATCTCGCTCCACGTGAGGTTGTAATTGACCATTGCAGAGTATCTTCCCCAGAATTCTGCTTGTCCCTCGTCTATGAAATTGTGCTTGTTTGGGTTGATGTGGCTGGTTCCATCTGCTCTTTTTGAAAACTGGAAATTATGTGTCATCTCGTGTTCCACTGTCTGTTTATTTGCAGCTTTGTTGGTTCCAAGGTCCACATCGATATCTCCATCGGAATCGCAGCTACCTCCATATCCGCCTCCACTGGTCACTGTGATATTTATAAAGGGGTTGCCATTCCCATCGGTTCCAGAGGCCAGGGCATCACCGAACCCGTTCTCCTTGAGCAGATTGTAGGTGAAGTTCACATATTCTGATACCTGGTCAAGGAGAGTCTGATTAACGGGCTGCCCCGCAGGAACGCCAGTTGTTACGTTAACATTGATGTATTTACCGTCCTCCGACAGCTCTTCGAATTTGACCGGTTCCGATCTTCCGTTGATGATATGGGCCTTGTGATCATCATCTGGTGAAAGGTCTATCTCGATTATACTATAGCCAAGAGGTGAGCTGGGTCCAATGGTCCAGTAGGAGGACATGCCCTGATCCTCACCCTGGAGTGAAAGGGACTTTCCTGTTGGAGGGGCATCGAGATATCTTGTCTCGTTCCATCCATCCCTCTCGGTGTCACCGTTACCACTCCCCCACGCTACAAAGTCGATGATATCCTCTTCGCTGTCGAATAGAGCGATCTCATCCCCTCCATCTTCCAAGACATCACCTGGTAACTCCAGGTATGCTGTGGCCTTACCATCCGAACCATCCAGTTCATTGGATCCGTTACCCGTATGGATCAGAATATGAACGGATCCCTGCAATCCGGTGATGGTCGGAATATCTATCAGTCCTTCATCGAAAGATGTGAAGGTCCACCCCTCTGTTGTTCCGGCTCCGGTCAGGTAGACCTCGAACCATTCTTCCGACGGGTTGATCTCCGATATCGCGGCACGCAACAGGTTCGCAGATGCAACATCATTTCCAAGTCCATCGAATGGATCGGTGATGATCAGATCGTCGTCCTCGGGATCGTCGTTATTATTCGCAAGGTAATAGAGAAAAGCTGCTCCGATCGAGGACAGAATAATGATCCCAACAATGATGATAGGAAGGAATGATCTTTTTTCCTCTCCACCCTGGCGATACAAGGACTCATCTCCCTCTTCATCTTCATCTTCAAGGTCCTCATCGTCCTCGTCTTCTTCTTCGTCCTCATCTTCATCTTCAAGGTCCTCATCGTCATCATCTTCTTCTTCGATCTCATCTTCATCCTCGAGGTCCTCGTCCTCCTCGTCTTCTTCTTCCTCTTCATCTTCGAAATATTCTTCCTCTAATTCTTCATCGAGTTCATCTTCATCCACTTCGATCTCTTCGTCTAGATCCTTCGAAGTTATCTTCTTTATATTTTTTCTTTTCAATGTCCTTCCCCCTAAAAAACGTAAAGGTCAATAGATGACCGTTAATATGTATTGAAATATCATTTATTTAACACTTAACCAGATAATGATGGGATTGAAATGAAAAGATGGACCCGTAGACCGGGCTCTCTTTGATCGTTGATCAACATATGAAAAAAAGATCCGATCGATGGATTTCTACATTCGAATTCGAAAGATCAGGGGCATGTAGCCTCGATCAAGGAGATAGATGGATCCATTGAACAACATAAATGGACCCGAATGGAAATTGAACTTTCTCTTTCTTCAAGCATTAATTTATATATTGACGAAAGTTCAAGGACCTGATGATGTCAGATGATACCCAGAACGGACCGGGCAGGACAACCAGAAAGGTCCCAAAAGGAATACTTGTTGCGATCGGTGGTAACGAGGACAAAGAAGATGACCTTTTCATACTCAGGACCCTGGTTTCACTTATAGAAAAAAAGGATGGAGAAAACGTCCGAATAGAGCTGATAACTACCGCAAGTGAGATCCCTGATAAAGTTGGGGAGATGTATACAGAAGCCTTCTCCAAGATCGAAAACACATTTCTCGGGATCATGAACATCGAGCGCAGGGAGGAGGCAATGGATCCATCCCTGCTGGAAAGAATAAAACTGGCTGACATCATTTTCTTCAGCGGCGGAGATCAGTTGAGGATAACTTCCATTCTTGGAGGATCGCCGGTCCTGCTGGAGCTGAGAGAGAAGTATTACAATGAATTTTGCATAGTTGCCGGGACCAGTGCAGGTGCCAGTGCAATGTCGGAGACCATGATCTACGGCGGGACTGCCAGTGAAGCATTGCTGAAAGGGATAGTGCACATGACCGTGGGGATCGGTCTGATCGGAAGGGTCATAATAGACAGCCACTTCATCAAAAGGGGAAGATTCAGCAGATTGATGCAGATAATCAGCTCACATCCTGGAAAGATCGGCCTCGGTCTTGGTGAGGATACGGGTGTGGTCATAGAGAAAGGTAGATACATCAAAGCGATAGGGAGTGGTCTGGTGGTGATCTTCGATGGTCAGAACCTGAGGTATACTAATATCACGGACATACCTGACGGTGAGGCAATTGCCATCGAGAACGTCCATGTGCACACTATCGTTAAAGGATACGGGTATGATCTCAAGGAGAGAAAATATCTGAGACCCGAGGACATGGAATGTCTCGATCTAGTTTGTAAATAAAAAGGGGGTCAATTTATGGAGATACTGGAAATGCGCGCCCTGAGGGGCCCGAACTACTACAGCCGTTATCCTGTCATTTTTATAAAAATGGATATCGGAGGTCTCGAAACAAAACCTACGGATAAGATAGAGGGCCTGAGAAAGAACATCGAGGAGATGTTCCCAACTCTCATTGAACATAGGTGTTCGATAGGCCACAGGGGTGGATTTTTCGAGAGAGTGGAGAGGGGAACCTGGGCAGGACATGTTGTGGAGCATGTCGCTATCGAGCTCCAGTGTCTTGCCAGGACCGAGGTCGGGTTCGGCAAGACCTTTGATACCGACGAGAAAGGTATCTACGATCTCGTCTACCGTTATCGTGATGAAGGGGTTGGGATGGAAGCCGGCCGGGTAGCGGTCAGGATCGTTGATGATCTGTTCAGGGGGAAAACTACCGAGATCAAGCCGATAGTGCACCAATTAAAGGAGATCAGGGAGAAGAACCTCCTTGGTCCATCAACACAGTCAATAGTTGATGAAGCAAAGAAGAGAGATATTCCGACCATCCGATTGAACGATCAGAGCTTTGTGCAGATAGGATATGGTGTCTATCAGAGAAGGATCCAGGCCACGATGATGGATAACACATCCTCTCTTGGGGTGGAGATCGCGGATGATAAGGAGAGAACAAAGAAACTGCTTTCTGAAATGGGTGTTCCCGTTCCCAGAGGCTATTCCACGTGGGACATTGAGGATGCAAAAAAGATTGCTGAGAGGATCGAATATCCGGTTACCGTGAAACCTCTTCAGGGAAATCACGGAAGGGGGATCACAACCGATGTGAACACACCCGAAGAACTTGAGACCGCATACAAGAACGCTCTCAAGATCGATGACACGGTCATAGTCGAAAGGTTCCTTGTTGGTTTTGATTTCAGGATCCTTGTGATCGATGGAAAATTCACCGCAGCTGCCATGAGAGAACCTGCATCAGTTGTGGGTGACGGAAGATCGACGATCAAAGAATTGATCGAGGTGGTCAACAGGGACCCGAACAGGGGATTTGGTCATGAGAAGAACCTCACCAGGATCAAGATAGATTACATGACCGAGAGGTTGTTGAAGATCAAGAAAATGACCCTCGATGATGTTCTGGAAGATGGTGAGAAGCTCTACCTCAAATCAACAGCAAATCTGAGTGCGGGGGGGAAAGCTATCGATGTGACCGATGAGGTCCATCCGAGGATCATATCAATGGCGGAAAGGGTCTCACGAATAATAGGTCTCAACGTGATGGGAATAGATCTCATAGCACCCGGTCTCAATACTCCATTGGACCCTGAAATATGTGGTGTCATAGAGGTAAATGCCGCTCCTGGTTTCAGGATGCATCTGGACCCTTCAGAAGGAACACCACGGAATGTAGCGGAGAACGTTATGAACATGATCTTCCCGAAGGGGTCGGAATATCTGGTGCCTATCGTTGCAGTTACCGGAACCAATGGAAAGACCACCACAGCGAGGCTCATTTCCCATATTCTCAGTCTCAATGGAAAGAACGTTGGAATGACCTCCACGGATGCTGTTGTCATAGACAATGTTCCGATACTGAAAGGTGATTATAGCGGGCCAGGTGGAGCAAGGACGGTCCTCATGGATTCAACGATAGACCATGCGGTACTTGAAGTTGCCAGGGGTGGAATGCTCAGGAGGGGTCTCGGATACAACGAGAGCGATGTAGGGGTTCTGCTCAACGTAACCTCGGACCATCTTGGCGAGGGCGGTATAAATACACTTGAGGAACTTGCAAGATTGAAAGCTATCGTCATTGAGGCAGTTAAAGAGACAGGACACGCTGTCCTGAACGCCGACGATCCACTTGTGCTCCCTTTTCAGGAGAAAACCAAGGGAGAGGTGATCCTCTTCTCACTTGATCCAGAAAATCTTCCACTGAAAGAAAACCTGAAAAAAGGCAATATGAACATTACTTTCAAGGACGATTCAATAGTCATTCAGAAAGGGGGATGGACCTCCGTTGTGGCCAAGGTGGTAGAGATACCCATCACCTACGGTGGAAAGGCTCTCTTCAACGTCCAGAACGCCATGGCTGCTGTTGCTGCCACATCTGCATTGGGTCTCAATGGGAGACAGATCAGAGCTGGTCTTGTCAGTTTCAGTCCATCCATTGGTCTGTCCCCCGGAAGGATGAACATAATCGAAATGGGCAATTTCAAGGTGATCATTGACTACGGTCATAATATGGGGGCTATAAAGGCCACAGGTGAATTCCTTCCACATATTACAAACGGGAGAAGGATAAGGATGGCAGCGGGAACCGGGAACCGCAGGGAAGAGGATGTCGTTGAATACGGCCTCACCCTTTCAAAATATTATGACCATGTGGTAGTTACGGATACTGACCCCCGAGGAAAAGCACCCGGTGTGGTGTCAGAACTCGTTCGAAAGGGATTGCAAAAAGGCGGCTACACAGATGATAATATCACCATAGTTCTGGATGGAAGGGAAGCGACCCAGGCAGCACTTGATATGGCGCAAAAGGGTGATGTCGTTGTCCTTCAGGCAGATGATGTTCAGCTCGTGATCCAGGATGTGATGGATTACAAGGAAAAGGTCACGAGGAAGTTCAAAGAAGAGATCAAGGCCAAGAAGGAAAAGATCCCTTACGGTGAGGATTGAGATGGAGCAGATGGCCTATCTGTTCGAGACGATAGGGTCCTCCGAAGAAGAGATGGTGGATTTCCTGGCAGATATCATTTCGGTTCCAGCTGTGGGGCCGCTATCCGGGGGAACCGGTGAGAAGGAAAAAGCGGACAGGATCGGAACTTACCTGATAAAGTGGGGCCTAGATGGGATCGAGAATCATGATGCCTGTGACACAACTGTCCCCTCTGGCATACGACCCAATATTGAATTGACAATGAAGGGAAGGGATCCTTCCCGGAGGATCATCATCATTGCCCATATGGATGTTGTCCCTCCCGGAGATCCTGGTAACTGGTCGGGTGATCCTTATCAATTATGGAGGGATGGGGGTCGCCTTATTGGTAGAGGTGTTGAAGATAACGGGCAGGCACTGACAGCCTCCCTATTCGCGATGAAAACGCTCAAAGACCTGGACATCGAACCGGTCCATGACATTGTCATATTCCTGGTCTCCGATGAAGAGGAGACGAACAAGAAAGGGATCGGCCACCTACTGGACGAAAACCTGCTCCGCAAAGACGACCTCATTTTGGTACCGGACCATGGAGAACCTGAAGGGAGAGTGATCGAGCTCTGCGAGAAGACCCTTCTATGGGTGAAGGTCACAACCAAGGGAAAGCAGTGTCATGCAAGTATGCCGGCTCTCGGCAACAATGCTTTCAGGGCCTCGATGCTTTTCGGGACCAAGGTAGATAGAACTCTTCACGAGAAATTCGACAGGAAGGATCCTGGTTTTGACCATCCGATATCCAGTTTCGAACCCACCAAGAAGGGCCCGGGTGTGGACGGGATAAACGTTCTTCCGGGCGAGGATACCTTCTACATAGACTGCAGGCTTTTACCCGGCTATACCATCGATGAAGTATTGAAAGAGATGAGAAATGTAGCCGATCAAGTAGAAGAGGAAACGGAGACAGAGATCACCATCAATGAGGAATTCTCCGAGACTACGCTCCATCCTACCTCTCCAGGGTCAGATATCGTCACTGCACTCTCTTCAGCGATAGAGAAGGTCACAGGGAAGAGACATATCAACGGCGGGATCGGGGGAGGTACATGCGCGGCTCTTCTTCGGAATGAAGGGTATGAGGTTGCTGTATGGGAGACGATCCATAACCGGGCCCATTCATCCGATGAATACATCTTGATCGAGAATCTTATCACTGACTGTAAGGTCTTTGCAGCCCTGTTCATGGGTGGATGA
>JAUVCN010000083.1 GCA_030595715.1 Thermoplasmatales archaeon | reverse complement strand
TGTTGATGCCGGCTCCTCTTTCAGTATCCATGGTGAGGTTTCTGAATCCAATGTGGCCGTGAATATCTTCTTTCCCGATGGGACCATTGCGAAAACAGAGTTACTGATCCTGGGCGATAAGGATTTTGATGTTGATCTTATAGCCCCAATATATCCAGATGACACTCCCACGCTGATAGATTATGGTTCATTCGGCATCTTTGCATCGGTCAACGGGGTCAAGGGGATTGGCGTGGTAACTGTAACAACAAAAGCAACAGATCTTGAATTGAAAGAAGGCTCCCTTGTATTCGAAGTGACAGGAAACGGGACGATCGATGATATGATTACAGCAAGAATGGAGATATTCAATCCCTCGAATTTCAGAGCTGAAGGTGCCATGTCCATACTTGACTTTCTGGATGCTCCAGGCGTAGAACCTTCATTGATCGTGAGGGATAATATCAGTGTAGATGCAAGGTCTTCAATAGTTTTCTATTATAATTTCACCGTAGATCACACAGGGACCTATTTTGCGCAGTACACAATACCCTATACATCCGGGATATATGAATACAATATGACCAACAATGTTGCAAGGGCTAATTTCACCGTTTTGATAAGACCAGCGATAGTATGGGAGCTGTCGCATGATGAAGGTAATATCACCGTCGATGAAGGTGAAGATATTCAATTCCATGCAAATGCGGAAAGAGGATCGAATGACCTTGTCGGTCAATGGTATCTTGATGATGAGTTCGTCTCAAATACCAATACAACAACATTCTCATCTAACTTCTTTGGTGAGAACTCATCAAGGATCGAACCATATATCCTGAGGTATGTTCTCTCTGAAAACCAGACATATCCAGCGGACACTAGGACCTCGATCCAATACAATATTACGGTAATGGACGTCAACAGGCCGCATGTTATCGATTCCTATTTCCCGACCGGACCCCATATCGAGGCACTTGAAAATGAAGCGGTCCATTTCCAGATGAACATATCAGAGCCCGATGGAGACGATCTGGTCTATATCTGGACTATCGGAAACCAGACATTTGAAGGTTTCAGGAATCACACACTGAACACTCGATACATTGGGAACTTTTCTTCGAATATGTCTCCTGTCAATATTTCAGTTGTTATCTATGATGGTAGGGATCCTGAACTCAATTTGACAATGACCTGGAACTTTACAATAATTGATGTTGACAGGCCGTTCACAGTTACCTTTGTTCCGGAACCTGGTGAGATCGTTATCGACCACGATCAGACATTGAAGATAACGTTCAACGCAACAGATCCGGACGGAACAGATGTGATAGCAAATTGGACCTTCCTCGATCGGGTAGCGATATCCGGAACTTATTCTGGCATCGAATTGAATGGAACTCAACTGGGGTTGGAAGGAGGAGAGGAGTTCAACCTGACCTTGCTTCTGGTCTCGGGAAGTTACAATATGACCTACGTATGGAGCATCAAGGTCAACGAACCTCCCATTGTCGAACCCGATAGCCCTGTCCCTGTTCCGCCGATCGGAGCATCCATTGTTTCTCCATATGATGGCGAGGAGATCGAGTCGGGAACACCCGTAGAGCTTCGTGTCAGTTATACGGATCAGAGGAACCTTTCCATCATCTGGTATCTCGATGGGGAGATCTACACGGGTAATGGCGTAATGTTATCCGACCTGGAAGTGGGTTCTTACAACCTGACCCTGAACCTATCCTCAATCGACGGATCTGCTCCCGGATGGGTTGAATTGAAGATATCATTCAAGGTCTACGAGAAGAGTGTGGAAGTTCCACCAGAGGATGAAGATGACAATAAGGCCCCCATGTGGCTCGTTCCTCTTGTTATTGCTGTGATAATATTGGTTGTAATCATTGTGGCCTACATGTTATTCCTCAGGAGAAGGGAAGATACGGATTGGGAGGAGTGAGATCACTCCTCATCAAGATATACCCTCTTTCGAGAGAGGAGTGTACCAACGATGAAGGCAAGCACCACCATCAACAGGATAGCGATAGGTATCATCAGGACCTTGAACAGGTCTATCCCGTTATCCTTCGATCTTTTCAGGACTATGTCCGGAAGGTCATTGATCCTTCCTGCGGTAACGTTGACCTCGATCGTTTGTGACCTGAACCCATCCTTTGATACCTTCAGTTCATAGGTGCCGTTGGCCATCTCGACAACGAAACCGCCATCAGGTCTTGTCTCGATCTCTATGGCCCCTACCTCGATAACGGCGTTTGGGACCGATGTCCCGTCATCTGTGACCACCTTGCCTCTTATCTTTCCAACAACGGTGGTGGTGAACGACCATTTGATCGGTTCCGCACCGTTTCCTGCCAGGTCAGTTCCAGATATGGATACGTTATATGATCTACCCGGCTCAAGCTCTCCCCTGGGTTCGAAGAAGGCCCTTTCACCTCTCCATATGACATTTCCCATAGCACCTTCCACAATGAAGTTCAGGCTGCTTTTTTGCATCCTCTCCGAGAAAGAAACGAAGATCGGCTCGTCCAGTGGAACATCGTCACCTTCCGGTCCGTAACCGAGGATCTCCGGAGGGGTCCTGTCCACAGTGAACGTGGCGGTCTTTTCGACCTTGTTCCCTACGTTGTCAAATGCTCTGAGCGTGATAGTGTGAATGTCCTCGTTCAGCCCCCTTAATGGGAACTGGAGACCGGATACATTCTGCCATGTGCTGGTATTATCCAGGAATTGGACATGGGAGACACCCGAGATCCCATCTGATACGGTCCACTGGACATTGACAGGTGACGAGGACACATAGCTGCCGTCCGATGGATAGGTGATCTCGAGGTCGGGGGCCGAACCATCTATCGTGAAATTGATCTCGTCTATCATCAGGTTTCCCGCTCTGTCCCTTATCTGGACCTTCACCTCATGGGGTCCATCCGATAACTGCCAGAGATTCCTGTATATATCGAGTCCGACATCGACCCATTCCTGATCGTCCAGTTTGAAAAGATAATTGAATACCCCTGTTCCGATATCATATCCGTTCCATGTGACCCTGAGATCCCTCTCGGGGGTTAGTATACCACTTGAAGGGGATCCGATCGAAACCGATGGTGATATCGAGTCGACAGTGAAGTTTATCGTGGTATGATCTGAATTACCACCTTCATCGAATGCAATGACCTTCACGATATGAACACCCTCATAGAGTTCCATCAGCTCGATGCTGCGGGATAGGTCCATTCCAAACAATGTCCCATTGTCAACCGAGAATTCGAAATGATCGATACGGGATAGATCGTCCGTAGCATCCCATCGGACCGTGGTATGGTTGGTAGCAAGGATACTGCCTGCTCCCGGTTCCAGGATCGTTACGGTTGGCTTGCCCATGTCAACCATGAACGTGACCTGCTCGACCACTTCACCCCCGGCATTATCGATCGCTTTGACCTTCAAGATATGTGTCCCTTCGGTCAGTTCAAAGAAGGTATACTGTGTCGAAAGGCCCACGTTCAACCAATCATCGAGATCGATGCGAACCTCGAAATGGTCTATCCCGCTCTCATTGTCAATTCCTATCCATTCAAGGAATATTCTGTCATCACCGATAACGGTGCCATCGATCGGTTCAAGGATGAAAAGGTTTGGAAGGAAGAAATCAAGAAGTCCTCTCATTTCCAGAGATAGATCACTCTCAACCAGCTCATTAACGGCTGTGATGGAATATCTATAATCAACTCCACTCTTAGCATTTGCATCCGTGAATGAGCGGTCTGACGGTCCCCTGCTTGCGATCTGAATAAGTTCGCCGGGAAAGACCCTTCTGTAGATATTGAATCCTGTGATCTCAGACCAACCTTCAAGGTCAGGTTCTTTCCATTCAAGTAGAATGGATCTGCCATCGAAGCTACTTATCACATCAAGCGTTGGTGGTTCGAATAATGGACAATGTGAGAGGGGGTAGGGGTCGACGAGGATAGTGGGTCCTTCGAAAGGGTAATAGCTATCAACAAGACCATCATTGTCAATATCTGGATAGTGGAGATCTCTCCAGTAATTCCCTACTCTATTCCTGTACCAGAAATTCAATCCCTCATTGTAGACCTGTCTACGATAGGAGATGTTCTCATCGGTGGTCCCTCGATTGTAAATGATGAGATTATCCCATATGGTACAGTTCTCACCCATAACCCTCAAAGCATATGCAGTAGGATGTGTCGAACCAAAGAAGAGGTTGGAGTGGATGTTGATGAAAAAGGTTCCTCTCTCCAGGGTCATTGGCGTGTATTTGCACCTGATGAATGAGCAGTTGGATACCTCACCCATCGTTGTTCCATTGATCTCGATAGCAGATACACAGTTGTCGAAAGAAGAAGACCTAAGGGAAATCCCTTTTCCTCTGAATATGAACGATCCGAAAATATCATTATCGAAGGTGCATCCGGAGATAGTGGTCCCGTTGGAATCAAGGATAAGCAGACCCATGGTGGTATCTGAAAGGTCCAGATCGATAAGTTTGATATTGTCCCTTCTGTCGATGATCACCTGCCCGGCATCGGGTGGGATCGTATCAAATGGGAAGGAATTGTTGACAAGATACAGCTTCCTCCCATTTACCAGATTGGTATCATCGATATCCATCGAGTTGTAATCGAATGAACCTGGCCCATCTGGGCCAGAGAAGAAAGGACCGCAGTTCTGGAACATGTTCATGTCCATGATCACATGACCTGCTTCGTAGATGTTGATACCTGTTTCAAGCGCGAAGAAGGAACTATTCCTTACGATCAGATGATCATCTACCCAGATCCAGGCGCCATTTACTGAAGAAAATGTTGATAGATCGTCCAGGGTTAAATTGCCAGAGGACCTGATCATGATATTATCAAGTTCATTATTGGAGGTTGTAACTCCCATAAGGAGGGCCTCATCCGAGCTGTTCAGGAGGATGCCTCTACCACCGTTATCATGGATGTCGACACCCTCGATACGTATCAATGAATTGGAATCACCTGAAATACCGTGTCCTCTATTTTCATATATATGATCGTTCAACATCTGAAAGTGAGACACACTATCAAGGAATAGACCGCAGTTCCCGTTGTCCGAAATGACATTCTCGATGAATGTATTGTGATCACCGGAGACACAGGTTCCGTTTTCACCATTACCTGCAATTATATTATCCTTGATGATCGTGCTATCGGCATTGATCAAAATCCCGTTCAATCCATTCATTTTAACAATGTTGTTCTCCACCACCGGACCACTGTATGCGATGACGATCCCATCACCGCTATTATTGTAAATGACATTATTTACTGCAGAGGACCCTTCACCGCCCAATCTGATCCCATACTCCTCGGTTTCATGGACAATATTATTCGATGCTCTGCAGGATGAACCCAGATCGATTCCTCGATCACAATCGTAAACCTCATTATCATATATTTCACAAGAGGCCCAAACTGAGATCCCAAGGGATGAATTGAAGACCGTGTTATCCTTGCAAACAAGCATTTTTCCACAGATGATATTAATGCTGGAATGATTTCCCACGGTATTGTTCTCGAAATATGATCTAAAGCCCTTGAATGAGGTTCCGGATCCTGTGTATATGTTCAATCCGGATAAACCATTGTTCAGAATAGTGTTGTTATCGATCCGACCATTGTAGACCAGCCAATTTGTGGATCTGATGCCCTCTCCGATCCCACCTCCATCCATATTGCCGATGATCTCATTTCCCGAGATGTTGAATCCATCCAATGTCCTGAAAAGGATTCCTCCATCCCTGTTGCTCAGTATTGAACAGTTCATGATGTCGATATCGTTTCCAACCAGGTATAGGCCGTAGTTTTCATTTTCGGAGATGATCGAATCCATTACTGTGATATCATTCGATCCACTCAGGGAAATACCGTGAAGATTTGTCGATAGATTGGACCTGGATATGATCACAGATGATGAACCTTCGATAATTATACCTCCATGATTCCCGTTTGCGGTCATATTCATTACAGAGATATTCCCAACATTCTTCAGTTTAAGGCCACCATTTCCCCGATTGGAGACGTATTGTGTCACGTTTGTGATCGTGGAGTTCCATATCTCAACATATAGGGTGGTATTCCCAATGTATATGCCCAGGTTCTTATGATCGCCATCGATGGAGATATTGGAGATGATGTAGGGGTTCCCTTGAGCTCCGGAACCGGGCCATCCTTCCGAAGCTGCCATAGCGATCAGGTCCAGATCACTATCGATGGATATCGGGTCATGGACCTCGAGGGCGATCGGCATCGAAGGATCCTCTGCCCCTTCCTCTCCCTTGATGGTCAGGTCCATCGATATGATCGAGGAAAGGAGTATACAGATGAAAACGATCAGTAGCTTCCTCATTATGCCAGTGCCCCTGTGATCAATGTTCATATCCGAACCTTTCAGATTTAACAGTTTTGTACAATTATGCAGGTTAATACTGCAGGATATCCTCATCCATGATCCCGGCTATCTGAACCTCTTCATACTCGTCGTCCTCTTTTTGTTTGCCCCTCCGGATGAAAAAAGCGACAAGAAGGACCGCTGCGATAACAATGATCGAACCAATGATCAACGGTGTCCGGTTCTTTTGAAAGAAACTCCTCTCGTCCCCGTTCGTGATCTGAGGTCCATCTCCGATATCTTTGATCTGGAACTGAACCTCTCTGTATCCTGTGGCAAAACCTGATCTGGAAGCAGATATCTTGATGAATCCGGTAGTATCCGAATCCATCTGATTTGCAGTATACGTCAGCTTGAACCTGCCTGTACCCGTTCTCTCCTTGGACAACTTGCCGAATGAGTAGTCAACATCGATGTCCGGAACATCAAGATATTCATCTCCAGCCTTGACGGAGACCATCAGTTCCACTTTTTCTCCCTCATCCAATCGGTAAAGATTTGGATCCATCGTGACAACTATGTCCCTTGAATCGTCCTCCGCAAAGACAAGATCGAACGAAAATTCATGATACAGCGGGTGGTATCCATTCTTCGTGCAGGACAGGTTGATCACCTCGATATCCTCCGTATCCTCCGGATTTGGGGCGCTGTATGTGAACCCATATCCTCCGAGGCCGAGGTCGGAGATATCCCCCACATATCCCAGGGCAGAGAGAGCAACGATCTCGACCCCATCGAGCGGTGTCCTATCTTCAGATCGATATATATTCACAGTCAGGTCAAACTCCACCTCATACTCCACCTCATCAGGGTCTGGGTTCACATTGAGGGTCATGTATTCTCTGGGACCTTCCACGGTCAGATCTTCTTCGATCTCACCTGTTAGGCTACAGTGGGCCCAGGCTTTCAGTACATCACCATTCACCGCGAAGATCTCATATTCATAGGAGAATGAGATAGGATCAGGCTGGTTCTCGTAGGTCTCATCAATAATGGGAATGTCATTACGATAGATGATAACCCGATCGATATAATGAGCGGAACCACCTGCCGTATGTGTGATCGTAACCGTCAATATCTGATCATGATAATTATATTCCAGGGCCATATCCGATGGAGCGTGGGCAGTAACCTCGATCGAAAAATAGGATAAGAGAAGAATTGCCGAAATGACAATGATCCCTAAGACCGATGATCTTGATCTCATGGAACTCCCTCGGCCCTTGTACTTATCATATCTACTCCTATTGTTCAGGAAATGATTAAAGGTTTCCACGGAAACGTTGAAAGGAGGGGTCGTTTTCTAACGAAAATAGATACGATCTGGCATATGTTTATTAAATCCCTGATGTTAAGGTGATACTGGTGATGGATTGACCGTCAAGGTAGCTATCAATGGGTACGGGACCATAGGAAAGCGTGTGGCAGATGCTGTTTCCAGGCAGGATGACATGGAGGTCATGGGTGTGACAAAGACCAGGCCCACCTATGAAGCGAAGATGGCAATTGGAAAGGGATTCGATCTATACTGTGCAGTTACGGATAACATTCCAAAATTCAAAGAAGCTGGAATAGAGATCAAGGGAAACCTCATAGACCTCTTGAAGATCTCGGATGTGGTTGTGGACTGCACCCCCGGTAAGATGGGAGCAGCCAATCTGGACTTGTACAAGAAGATGGGCGTGAAGTCGATCTTCCAGGGAGGGGAGAAACACGAGATGATAGGCCGCTCCTTCAACGCACTTTCAAATTACACGGAAAATATCGGAGTGGACCACACCAGGGTAGTATCATGCAACACCACCGGTCTCGCAAGGACCCTCTATCCCGTATCAACTGAGATAGGAATAGAGAAGGTGTATGCTACAATGATCAGAAGGGGTCCGGATCCCAACAATTCAAAGAAAGGACCGGTGAACGCGATCGTTCCGGTACTCAAGGTCCCTTCCCATCATGGACCGGATCTCAAAACAGTGATAGAAGGGATAGATATCGACACCATGGCCGTTGCTGTCCCGACAACACTCATGCATCTGCATACGATTGTGGCAAAACTATCCAGACCATCCACCACAGAGGAAGTGACCTCCATATGGGAGAGGACCCCTAGGGTAACTTTTGTATCCGGTGGAGAGGGCATCACGTCAACAGCCCAGATAATGGAGATGGCAAGGGACCTGATCCGTGACAGGTCGGACATGAACGAGATCGTTGTCTGGAAGGATGGTATCCACGTTGTCGATGATCACCTGTATTACTATCAAGCGATACATCAGGAATCCGATGTGGTTCCGGAGAACGTCGATTGCATCAGGGCAATGTTCTCACTAACAGAGGACAATATGGCATCCATCGAGAAGACCAATAAGGCGCTTGGTATCAACTGAGGACCTGGTTTTTCTTGATAATGGAAAATGATTTCGTTACGGTTAAATACTTTCCACTCGTTGGTCACTCATTAATGATCAGGTGTTATATCGTATCACAAATGTGAGGGATCGAGATGGGTTTGGCTCCGGTTAAGAATGTACATTATTCGCCCGATGGTCATCCTTCCGGCCATCCGGTAAGAAGGATGGTCAAGAAGTCTGCCGGTAAGGCCAGGAAGGCAAGCAGTGGCGGAAGCAGGCTTGATGAACTGATGGGAGGTGGGTTTCCATTCATGTCCGTTTCAGTCGTCCAGGGACCTGCATTCATTGGCAAGGATACCCTGTTGACCCAATTCATTTCCGAGGGGATCAAGTTCGGAACCCCTTCACTGATCATCTTGACCAATTATACAACATCCAAGTTCAGGAAGAAGATAATCGAGATGGACCCCAAACTCGAGGAGAGAGAAAGGTCCGGTCTCGTATCCTATATCGACTGTCATGCAAAGACCGTTGGCCTGATGGGAAAGAACCCGTTTGCGATCTATTTGAACGGTGTCAGCGACCTTGATGCGATCTCCCAGGCCATCGATAGGTTCGAGAAGGGATACAGTGTGAAATATTTTTACCACCGGGTGATCTTTGACTCCCTATCCTCTATTCTCAGGACCCATGGAATAAACAAGACAATAGATTTCATGAATTCAATATCTGCCAAGATAAAATCCTACAATGGGATCGCCCTTTTTGATCTGGCAGGTGGTATACACAAACCCGAGGATATCTCTGCCATCGAGCATTCGGTCGATGGGTCCTTGATACTCAAAGAGGAAAAGGGTCGAAAGTACATCTTGATCAAGGGATTGGAGGGGCTTAAATCCAGCCAGTGGGTGGAATACAGGTTCGATGAGAGTTCTTTCGAGATCCAGGGAAGCTTCGCCCTGAGCTATATCAAATGAACAGGTCGTTCTGTTCGACGGAAACATGATCATTCTTCATCCGATCGATCCTGCAGCCCCTTGATGCTGTACCTGACGTTCATGAGCCACAGTGAACCCAGCAGTAGAATGATGATCACAATTGTGAGAATGATCCAGATCGTTCCGATGGGTTCCTTTTTATCGTCCATGGATGGGTCCGTGAACGAGATCATGACGGGATCATTACCGGAATCATTCTCCCCATCCATTTTCAGGGATAGGTATATCTTTAATTCCTCTCCATGGTCGATCGAAAGATCTTCCATGACATCATGGATCCTGAGCAAGTAGGAGCCCGGGGAGTAAGGATCTTCCGGAAGGATATGAGATCGTCTATTCCCCTCCTCATCCACCATGACTATCCAGATCACCTGATCTGGATCCCCCGTTGCTCTGATGACAATATCTCCGCCATCCTTTTCAAATGTCACATTATCGATCTCAAGAGGACCTCCTTCGGGGGGTAATGGATTGCTGATCATTATCTTCAGGTCTCGTGTCAGGGATCTATCACCATGACCGTCTTCAAGATAGAATCCGACAATGGATAGGTTCCGATCGGCATCGATCGGAACATCAATGATGACCCAAGTCCTCTCGGTAGTGATCCAGGATGAATTGGTCTTCAGAGTCACGTTCAGCATATCATCGTCGACATCTTCCGAAATGTAAGGATAGGATGATAGGTCCATCTCATATCTATCCCCTCTCCTGAGGTCGACCGTCCAGTTGTTAGGCGTCATAAGGAACGGTGGATCGTTGATCGGTTGAATGTTCACCTGGAAATCCATGGTCGAGATGCCACCACTGGGGTCCCTCAATGAGATGTTGAACCAACCAGGTCCATTATCATCAACTGATGGTACTATCTTCATGGTTCCATTGTCAAGAAAACTGACGGACCTGATGGTATCCGATGATCCTTCGAGCGTGTAGAATATGATCTCATTTTCAACATCGTAAGGTGAAAGAAGGTTCAGATCGTAATAGTGGACCTGGTCCTCGATCATTTCAAAGGGATGTGCCGATCCAATTCTGGGAGCATCATTTACCGGGTAGATCGTCACCTCGATGGATCCTGATACGTTGAATATTCCATCGGAGACCGAGATATCGATATGAAATGAGCCATAATGGTCTGGAGCGGGTTCGATGATCAATGTTCCATTTTCAATGAGGGCAGATAAGAACGCGGGATCCGAGACCGATATATCTATGGATAGGTTCGTTCCAGGGTCCTGATCTGACCACCATCCCTCGGTGCTCTCTTCAAGTATCGTATCTTCCGGGAATGAAAGATCGGATGGCAGGTCCAGTATGGGAGGATCATCAACACCTTCAATGATGATCGTGATGTTGAGGAATGCACTTTCTCCATCCGAGTCGATAACGGCGAGGTAGACATAGGTCTCACCAAACCAATCCGGATCCCCGGAATAGACATACATGAATGGAGTTGGGGCCATGTTCAGAGTGACCACCAGATCGGGTGCTTCCACGACAGATATGTTCAACTGTGAAGGATGATCCTCATCATCTGTTACAAGAAGAGAGAGATCGATGAACGGTGCGGAACCCTCGGGAATTGTGATCACTGTTCGGTCTTTCAGGAGGGCGGGTGGATCGTTCACTTCCTCCACATCGATCAAGAGAAGGGTCCAGTTCGAGGCACCACCTATGTCCGTGGCCCTGATCTGTACCTGGACCTTTCCAGATCCGTTATCATATGTTTCAATTACCAGATAATGATCGACTATGGATGCCTTGAAGATGGATTTCTCTGTAGAATTGGTATAATCGGATCCATTCCATATGTGATAGCTGATGTCGTCCCAGTCATCAGGATCGCTGAAAGTACGGTTCAGATCATACCTGAAGGTCCCGTTGTCCTCTAGTAAGCCGACGGTTCGATTGTTCCGATCGAATATGGGTTCACTGTTCATTCTCCAGGTATCAAGAGCGGATTTTGGCGAACCGTCATTGAACCTGAGGCCGGTAGCATCGGTCGGACCGATATCATGCAGCCATGGCCATCCTAATAGTTCAAGGTCAAGCCCTTGATCTTCTGTTAATCTGGTAGTGATGTTCCTGATGAATGCGGATTGTTCCTTTTCTCCTCCGAACGCCGAAAGAGACGGCCATGCCGCTTCAGAGAAACCGATCGGAAGGTCGGGAATATGATCGAAGAGTCTTGAATAATAATCATCAGGAAGGTCAGAAACACGGTTCACACCGGCCAGGGAATGAGGATAGGTGGTGATCATTAGAAGGTCCATTCTATCGGAACCGAACATTTCCAGGACCGATAGGTTCGCTTCCTTGTTCTCTGACACCATTTCCCTGGAGAACGTACAGAATACCTTGGTATCAGGTGAAAGCCTCTTCACTGCGTCATAGGTTTCGTTATACAGGGAAACAAAGTGCTGAAAGCCATTATCATCGGATGGTGATGTTCCATAGTGCTCGAACCATCTGTTCACCTCATTTCCAATTGACATGAAAGAAGGTTGTGATGCATTTACAACGGCAAGGGCGGAGTCCAGATAGAGTTGTCTCCATGACGGATCATTCAGGGTTGCACCTGGAATGCTTGGTGGGGTGACCAGACTCATTCCTGCTCCAAAGAAATTCATATGGACCAATGGGAACATTCCGTTTCCCCTGATGAGATCCTCAACGAATATATCCCCCCAAAAGCCATCAAGGTCGGTCGAGAGGTTGTAGAATGGTGATGGTTTTCCCCAAACAGGAATGAATTGACTGTGTTTGGATACATTTTCATACACATCATCAAAGGTCTGCCCAGGGTATGGGTTCGGGAGGGTTCCTCTGAAGAAACCAAGTGGATGCATATCCATATCATCAACAGGAGTGATCGTTAATGTTTCTCCTTGAGGCCAATCTGTTCCCATTGTTGTCATTGGTCCCATGATCAATGTCATTGTCAGGATCAGGATCGCGATGATGTTCCTCATTATATTGGCTCCTGAAAACAATTCAGAAAATGGTATAAATCCCTTTTGTTGAAATGTGTATGGAAATGAGAGGATTTGGATTATATGGGTGGTGTTCCATTCAAGGTTATGGACCTGGCCATCCTCGTAGATTTTGATGGAACCATTGCATCTTCCGATGCATCTTATGCTGTTTTGAAGAAATTTGCAAAAGATGACTGGTTAGCTGTCGAAGAGAAAGCATATGCCCATGAGATCACGATCCTTGATGCGTTGAAGGTTCAGGCAACGATGATAAAGGTAGGTCCGGAGGAAGCTTCCAGATTTCTTAGAGAAACCATGGGGATCAGGCCCGGATTTCGGGAGTTTGCCGAGTGGTGCAGGGAGAATGAGATCTATCTGGAAATTTGTTCGGATGGATTCGGATGGACAATTGAGATTTTGCTATGCTATTGGAATCTTGATTGGATCCCATGGACCTCCAATCATACTGTTCCGGATAGGAATGGTTGGAAGATATCTTTCCCATACAGAAAGGAGGATTGCCCGATAAATGCAAATTGCAAGTGTTCACACTTCGAGAGGTTGAAAGAGAACCATGGGAAGGTCCTCTTCATCGGTGATGGAACCACCGATGAATGTGTTTCTAAGAGAGCAGACCTGGTATTTGCCAGGGATAAATTGCTCGAGATCTGTATCAAGGAGGGAACGGATTGCATTCCCTGGGATAGATGGGATGAGATATTCAATAAAGTGAAGGACCTTGTTTGATCTTCTTTCAAGGACCTTTCAATTTCCTCTTCGTGGTGGATATTAGTAAAATGCGTTGCATTTCACGTATGTGTGACCAATCAAGGATTGGTCAAA
>JAUVCN010000050.1 GCA_030595715.1 Thermoplasmatales archaeon | reverse complement strand
ATTTACAATATTGCTCAAAGTATTCTGTTTGCAGTTATCGCTCCAATATTCATATATCTGGGTTATGGAATATTAGTGTTGATAATCATCAATCTTGCAACAAACCTGATCTCCTTGATTTTAAATTATATAAAAACGAAGAAGTTTTTAAAATTCAGATTCTGGAATCGTGTTAAATGGGATCGGAATCTGATCAAAGCTTCTTTCACTTTTTCACTGATATCCATTGTAATTTCTATTTCTACCAGGGTTGACCTGGTAATGATATCCTTTATCAGTACACCAACGGACGTTGGTATATATGCTGCAGCAATATTCTTCGTTACACAGGGTGGGATGATTAGGAACATCATTTCAACAGCATTCTTTCCAATCATTATGAAAAGGATGAAACAAGGATCTGTGAAGCTGAAAACCTTAATAAGATATTCAGCGATGTTCTTCATTGTAATCATAGTGGGAGCTTCTGTTATCAGCTTCCTATCATCTGACATCGTTCACCTCTTTTATGGGGATGAATTCAGAAGAACAGGAATCATTCTTGGTGTACTGATTTTTTCATTGGCAAGCAATTTTGCAGGATTGCCATTTTGGAATACATTGATCGCCATAGGTAAAGAGAAAGCGGTTCTTATAACGGCCACACTGCAAGCTCTAACGAACATCCCAATGAATCTGGTTATGTTCCATTACTTTGGTCTTGTTGGTATATCAATATCTACCTTGATCGTTGGAACTCTTCAGTTGGCAACATTGGTCTTTTTATCATACAGAGCTCTGAAAAAGCAAAATAGGCTGACATAACAATATATTTTTTTATACTATAGGAAATTCAAACTGACCAGTCGTTTAACCCTTTAAATAGTAGCTGACCGAAAAAGATAGGTGGATGTATTTTAATTCGGGAATTGCTTGAAACACAAACTAAAACACATCCTTCGGACCCATGGGAAAGAGTTTATAAAAATCTATAGCACAAAGGTGTCTCCTTATGCGATATCCGTTTTGATAAGTGTGATGAACTGTTGCACAACTCGAAATGGTTATCGAAGTTTTTTCTGTGTTCACTGCAAGGTGATCAAGCGTATTGCCTTCACCTGCAAGAAGTGGTTATGTCCAACATGCTGTGTTTGGGCAAGCAGAAAGTTTGCGATCAACTTTGTTCAACGAATGTTACCAGTAACTCATCGTCATCTAACGATGAGTATTCCTGATATGTTGTGGGTTATGTTTCATGATGACAATAAGCTTCAGAAGATATTGATCCAGGCATCTTATGAGACCGTTCGTCAAATGATGGTAATGTATCTTCATGTTGATGTGATGCCTGGTGCTATGTGTGTGTTGCACAATTTTGGTCGTGATCTTAAGAAGAACTGTCATGTTCATATGATAGTGACTGAGGGTGGAGAGTGTGAAGGTATCTGGCACCGTTTCACTTATTTTCCTTTTGAGAAGAAGGGCTGTGTTCATACCACAATAAATGAGCTTTGGCGTGACAATGTGTTGGATTTGTTACGTTTGTCTCTTCCGAGGACGAATAGGAATGAGAGATTTTTGGAAGGTATCCGTAATAGATATCCGAATGGTTTCTATGTGTATGGTCCTTCTTCTTGTCGAATAAAGTCCAATCGGAAGGCTTACAAGAAGGCGAGGTACATCACGAGATACGTTCGTCATCCTCCGATATCTGACAGTAGGATTTCTGAATATGATGGTGAGAATGTAACGATCTGGTATGATCATCCGAGCAGTGGTGTTCGTGAGTATGTAACGTTTTCCGTGTTGGAGTTTATCTATTGTGTAATAATTCATTTGCCTGACAAGGGGATGCATGTAGTGGTCAACTATGGTTTGTATTCTCCTCGGTATGTTCGAAAGGTGGTAGTCCAGTCAATATTTGATACGACCGGTGAAGTTATTGATTCTCGTTTTCTTTCGTGGCGTTCTTCTATGATATTGAGTACTGGTGTAGATCCTTTGTCTTGTTCTTTTTGTAATCGTGAGATGTTGGAGGTATATTTGGTGTATAAGTGCAGTACTGGTTTGCAACCGAAGTGTATGCTATTGGCGGAGGATCTATCTGTAATAGATTATCCTTCTGAGGCGGATTATATCACTTCTTTGTCTTAGTTTGCTCCGAAGGAGCTTTTTTTATGTACAAATCCAGGAACATATCCAATCGGTTTAACCTGGAAATTCTTGACTTTGGTTTTCTTGATCGATGATTATTTGATGTGGAAAACCAAAGCGCGCACACCAGTATTATCTAATTGACGGACTGGTGTTGCTGCGTCTTGAACTCACGTGATCAATATCCAAATGACGTGAGTGAGTTGCAAGATATATTGATAAGTTTTATGATCGATTTTGAATTAGGATAGAATTTCCAGGTACGCTGAATGAATTGTGAAATTGACGGTTTAATTCAGCTGTATGCCGAAATTGCGACAACTAAGTGATATTGACGATAGCAATTTACGACATCCATTTTCTGTATCAGCTGCGGCTCGAAGTTGGGATTCAATGTGAAATTGACGAGATCTTGAAATTGCGGATTTTCATAAATCAATATCGAATTTCAAGCCCCGCTCAATGCAAGATAGGATTCTCGGTCTGTTCCTTTGGAAGGTCATACTTCCAAAGTGCTTAGAGTAGAACCTATCAACCTGCCCTGATCGATACTACTCTGGTATAGATCCATTTCCCAAAAAGAGACAGAATGAATGCCGCTCCCATGAGCATGACGATGGTAGCTCCAGGAGGAGTGTCCAGTTCGATCGATAGAAGGTTCCCCATGGTCGTCAGAATGATAGAGAGTATGGTTGCAGAGATCATCATCATTGATAACCTCTTGGTGAACAGGTTCATGATGGCAGCAGGGATCGTGAGCATGGCAAGGACAAGGACGACACCGACAACCTTGATGAGAATGGTGACAGTGAGTGCTATCATGATGAGTATGGCGGTATTCAGGAGAGTGACCCTGATACCGGAGATACTCGCAAACTCATCATCAAAAGCAAGCATTTCGATGTCCTTGAACCAGAATATTGTGAAGAGGATGATAAATACCCCGACAGAACCCATGATCACGAGATCCTGAAAGGATGTAAGCATTATATTACCGAAGAGGATCGATTCGAACGAGAGGACATTGACCTTGTTACGATCTACAAAATTGAGGAACAGCACACCCATGGCCATTCCGATGACCCAGATCACACCGATGGTAGAATCCTCTCTAAATCGTCTCTTGATCGGCTCTGAACCGAGGAAAAGGGCCGCTCCAATGGAAAAGATCACCGCACCCAGCATAGGGTCGAACCATGACCACCCAAGCTGCTGCATATAATATGCGAAACCGATCCCTCCGAACGATGTGTGAGAGATCCCACCTGCGATGAAAACGTTCCTCCTCACCACCACAAGGGTGCCGATCACTCCGCAGGCCAATGCTGCAAGTATCCCTGCGATCAACATTCTTTGAATGAATGGAACGCCAAGGTATTCGATCACATCGAGCATCATGTTCTCTCCTAATTTCCATGATCATGGGGTGGGAGGACCCTGTGAGGCACTCCATGGGCTATAAGGTCGACAGGGCATTGGTATGCTTCCTCCAGCATTTCGGGTGAGATATTCTTGTCATTGTTGGTGAACAGGTGTTTATTGATGCAGGCGATGGTCGTTACATGTGACGAAATGATCCCTATGTCGTGTGTTACCAGAATGATCGTCATCTCCTTGTTGAGATCGGTAAGCAGTTTGTAGATCGATTCCTCGACATGAGCATCCACCGAAGCCGTGGGCTCATCCAGGAGAAGCATTCTGGGTTCTGTTACAAGAGCCCTTGCAATGAAGACCCTCTGTTTCTGACCACCTGATAAAGCGTTGATATGCTTGTCAATATGGTCTATCATGTCCACCTTTGAAAGGGAATCCTTCACAGCTTCTTGGTCCTTCCTGGAATACCACGGTTTGATCCCTTTCATTCTTCTTCTTCCCATCATCACCACGTTTTTAACCGTAATGGGAAAATCCTTATCGAAATTCGAATACTGGGGCACATAACCCACAAATTTTCTGCCTTTCAGAGGTTCCTTTCCGTATATCCTGATGCTTCCCTTCTGAGCGGGTAATAGCCCCAGTACTGCCTTGAGCAGGGTGGATTTTCCACCTCCATTGGGCCCTATAAGGCCAAAGAACTCTCCGTGAAGCACCTCCATGTCGATATCCGTGATAATGGTCTCCCCATCATAGCCGGCTGAAAGATGCTTGATCTCCAGAGCCTTTACGTTCGATACTATTGAACCACTTCCCGATAGTTATAATGAATTTCGTTTACTCAAACCTTCTGCCATCTTTTCGGCAACCTCTTCAAGGTTATCAATGTAATTGGATGCAAGTGGATCAACGACCACGGTCTCACCTCCTATTGAATCAGCTATCTGGGCGGCTGCCGAGGTGTCGAACTGTGGTTCCACGAAGACAACGGTGATATTTCTCCCCCTTGCCTGATCGATGAGATCGGAGATCCCCTGTGGTCCCGGTTCCTTTCCATCCTCCTCGATCGCTATCTGGATCAGGTTGAAAGCATCGGCAAAATATCCCCATGCGGGATGATAGGACAGGAACTCCTCTCCGCTGTAAGGTGAAAGTTTTGTCTGGATGTTCAGATACATTCTGTTGAGATCTTGCTCGTAGGAGTCGAAGTTGTTCATGAACACATCGCTTTTTTCCGGGTCCTCCTTGATAAGAGCATCCAGTACAATATTTGACATGTCCATCATGTTCATTGGATGAAGCCAGGTATGAGGGTCGGTTCCATCATGGTCGTGGTCATCATCTTCTTCATTCTCATCATGAACACCATGGTCCTCGAATGAGAGAATATCTATACCTTCCGAAAGGTCAACGACCTTCATTTCAGGATTTGTCTCCTTTATAGTATCCATATTGATGTTCTCAAATTCCAGGCCGGATCCCAACATGAAATAGATATCAGCTTTGGCCACTTTCAAGAGTTGACTGGGAGTGGGTGAATATGCATGCGGGTCCACATTTTCTGGAACCATGACGACCACCTCGATATTCGGCCCGGCAATTCTTTCCACCATCTCCTTCAGTGGAGATATCGATATGATCACCAGGTCAAGCTCTTCAGTCCTTCCATCATCTATACATCCGGTTGCCAGAACGAGACCAAATACAATAGCAACCCCAACACCAATTGACAGCATCTCGTGGGTGATCTTCACATTAAAACTCATTAATAAGAATATGATAATATGTTATTAAAACCTGGCGATTCATTTTCAATCTACTTATTAATATATTGATGATAATCAAAGGAAAGTTATTAACAATTGACATTCCATGTCGGGAAAGGAGATAAAATGCCGATAGTCAGTGTATCGCTCACGGAAAAGAACCTTGATGTGTTGGATCGGATGCAGGAAGCCTTTGGTCTGAAGGGAAGGAGTGAGGCCATCAGGGTATGTCTGCGTTCGACCGAGGATGAGATTCGGGAGCGGGAGGGCCTTGTTGGAATGGTCGAGGGAGTCCTTGTTGTTGTCCACGAGACACATAATTCCAAGGACCTTGACCACATAAGACATGATTTCAGGGAATTGATCTATACCCAGATCCATTCACATCTGAAGAACGAGAAGTGCCTGGAAGTATTCATCATCAATGGCGATGCCGAAGATGTCAGACGTTTGATAATGGATTTCAGGTCCACGGATGACCTGGAATATGTCAAGTTCGTCCAATCATAGGGAACCATGATCTTTCAGGGTCTGGTCCATTCGATCTCCAGATACCGAACTCCTTCTCCCTTTTCAAGGATCGCGAACAGCATCCTCTTCTTGACGGAATGGCTCAATCTTATTGCCCTTGACAGTTCTTCCCAGGTGAACTTCTGAGCATGATCCACACAATGAACGAGAAGGTCCGAATGCTCATCTATTGACCCCGATGAATAGACCCTGAAATGGCTGCCGTATTTGAATCCGGTCTTCACCAGATACCCCATGTCGACGAGATCGGAATAGACCGCATCTTTCAGACTCCGGTCATCAACCTGTCCGGCCCCGGTCAACCAGTTTGCCTCCTGGGATGATAGGGCAAGGGTGTCATGGATATCGGATCCCATTCCCTCTTTCCTGGCAAAGGATACCAGTTCTCCTTCCCATGCAAGCATACCTCCACCTGGTATCTCCCTGTGGTCTTCCTCCTTTATGGTCAAGGTATCATGTTCGACACTCATCTCCCTGTTGGAAAGTGCTTCCTTCACCTGATAATATGTCAGGTCCCAATCCCCGTCCACCACAGCGGAAATGAGATCCATTCTCATCCCTGTCCTCTTAATGGATTCTTGAAGCAATCCATGGACGGTTACCGGATCGTGTTCCCTGAATACCATGATCCAGGAATCAGCTCTCCCTTTTCGAGGACCCTGCCCCCGGGGATATGACATGAACGTCCTGTCCCCACCACCTTGGATGTTGATGCCCCTGTTCCTAATGTCACGGAATACCAGGTAATTCTCCATGAACCTTGACTGAGACGATATCCCCCTTGAAAGAAGATCATGGTGGGAAGCCTTCCGTCCCTTTCTGCTTCTCTTCACATCCAACCTATCAGATTCCAGCAGGTATGCAGCTTCAAGAAGGGATAGTTCGGAGGATCCTCCGGGGCTCGGTTTCCCATAGCTTCCTTTGTTTATCAGGGTGGAGGCAAGTTTCCTGTCGGGAATGACCACGACATCACCCTTCAGATATGGAAGCATATCATGCCCAATCGCTTGGACAGTGAAAAAGGTTTACATAAGAGCACGGGATAATTGGTCGTAACAGGGACGGTCAACAGGGGGAGTATCAACGAGCGACCTTTCACAATCCATCACCAAGGGGCTTGTCAAGGCCAAAGAGGAGAGACTCAAGAAGCTTGTCCTCCAGTACCCCGTTCCAAAGCATGTAGCAATAATCATGGATGGTAACAGGCGATATGCCAAAGAAGATGGCAAGGGCACGATGGAAGGTCATCTGGCAGGTAGGGACAAGCTCGAGGATGTCCTGGAATGGTGTGTCGATCTTGGAATAAGCATCCTCACTGTTTATGCGTTTTCCACAGAGAACTTCAACAGGTCCAGGGAAGAGGTCGAATCACTGATGGCACTGTTTGAAAAGAATTTCATCAAGATAGCCACTGATGATAGGATCCACAAGAACAAGATCAGAGTGACAGTTCTCGGAGAGAAGGACCTTCTCCCTCCCACGGTCAGGGATGCGATCAACAGCGCAGAGGAGAATTCAAAATGCTACAGTGATTATTATCTCAATCTGGCTGTAGCTTACGGTGGTCGGGAGGAGCTGATCCGTGCGATAAGATCGATATCTTCGGATGTAAAGGATGGAAAGATATCATCTGAAGAGATCGATGAGGAGTTGGTCTCGAAGTATCTTTACACTGCTCCATTCCCGGACCCGGACCTGGTACTCAGAACTTCAGGGGAGGTAAGGATCTCCAATTTCCTCCTTTGGCAGAATGCTTACAGTGAGTTCTATTTCACAGATGTATACTGGCCAGGGCTAACATTCACAGAATTCCTGAAAGCGGTCAGGTCCTATCAGCTCAGACAGAGAAGATACGGTAAATGATCTTTATTCTATAAGGTCCAGTGTGTTCTCGATCCTGTTCATCTCAACACCGGATGTTTTATTGCCGATCATGGCTCCTCTGTCATTGGCCATTATCGAAGCTCCAAGGTATGGGGAACCGAAATTTGCAGTTGATATCTGGACCTCCACGCCGAAAAGGTCCTCAAGTTGTTCCTTCTCTTCATCGCTGATCTTTGGATGGACCACCATTCCTTTGCTGTTCAATACTGCCACTGAACCGACCGTCATTAAACCTGCAATGGTTCCTTTTACCACTTCAACATCGAGAATGTCTTCGATCAACCTCAATGAGTAGCCTCTGAACTCGGGATTGGCAAGGACTGCCTTCTCGCTGGCAAGGATATTATTACCCCATGCCGTAAGAGGGTCATCTGACACAGCTCCCTTGATACCCTTTTCATCCATATCGATATCGAAGATACTGAATGCTTTTTTGATCTCTTCAATATCGTAGAAGTATGGAACGATGAAGCCTTTTGAATTGGCACCGATGAGGGATCCGTGGAGATTTGTGTTCCCAAGGGTCGCCTTGACCCATTTCACTCCCATTCCTTCTTCGAGATCACTCGTGAACTCATCAGAAACTTCGAGCGGGCATATGGCTATGTCGCCAATGAGCCTGCAGAATACTCCGATGTAGGGGTTTCCACTTATGTCAGCAAGTTTCATGGCCAAGTGAAGGCCTCCGGTAGAGTATCACTCCTCGGGGAGTGTGACCTCGACAAGGTCTTGGTCCTTGAACTTGGTCGCCTTGACCTTGATCTTGTTCGGAGGGCTCTCGATACCTTTCATCCATATAGCTTCGTTGATGGGGGTATCCAACCAGACATCCTCTTCATTGATCTTCATGTGCTGGGCAATGTGCCTTCTGATCAATTTTATAGCTCTCGGGGCCCTCTTGGTCCTTGGAGCGATGAGTACCTTTCTGAGAGGTACCACGATAATCCTTTCTTCCATATCCTCTGCCATTGGAAATCACAACCTTAGATCATTTCTGCAGTTTACTTCGTCTCCATGTGTGCCTCTTGGGGTGGGTAGTGAACCTTCTTGCGGTCCTCTGCATAACCCATGCGGGCACCCTTCTGTTCATATTCGTGGCCTTGATAAGCCTTTTCTTCTTTGCAAAGGGTTTTCGACTGGACATATTTCTACTTCCTTGTGATGTTTATCTCCCTCTTTTTTGGTTGGATCTGAGCGAGCAGCTTCTTGAGCGTCGCATCGTCCACCTGGCCGGGGAGCCTGCCTGATTGGTATAGCATGATCAATTGGTTCTCGATGTTCGTTGCAAGGTCCGGATATCCCAGTTTCAACCTTCCAAGTCTCTCCTTTGCATCCTGTGTGAGTATCTTTCTGATGATCGCCTTCTTCATGGAGTCGGTCCTTTCGGACTCTTCCTTCATGGCGACCTCTTGCTGCTGGGACATTTGAAGCTGGGCCATCTTTCTCTGTCTTATGGCCTCGAGCTCCTGGTCCTCATCAGTGATCATGTTCCTCACCCATAGATGCTCAGTACTTGCCAAGCTCGGGATTATCCTTGATTATCTCTTGAAGGACCTCATAGGCGCAGTTGTCCATGAAGGACCTTCCCTTGGGGGAGATCTCTCTCCCTTTTCCCTTTATGGCCCGGAGAAGCTCTGCCTTCTCCATCTGCTGGAGTGCGGTCCTGATTATAGAACCTGATCCCAGCTCGACCTTCTGTGGTTTCACTCCCCTGTCCTTTGGACCGCAGAACTTGGCCCTGAGGTGGATGGTCCCTATGGGACCGTTCATATAGACCTGTCTTAGAACCGCTGCTTCCCTGACATACCACCAATCATTCTGCTTTGGTGCCTTTTCCTTGTGGACTCCTGTTTTCACGAATGGTGCCCATTCAGGTTCTTCGATATGTTCCATTCCTTTGAGCTTGTCGGCTACCTTGTGTATCAGCAGGTCAGCGGGTACGTCATATGCGGTGGTCATATTCGGCCTCCATACGATTCCCTGTTACGGGATCCACCCTTACTAGAAGGGGATATGAAGGGGCTCATATTATCTCCTTTATTTAAACGTTTCTTATTTTCGAATATGGGCCAGAGCATTCGTCGATCGGAATATCAGCTATCATCGTCCCAGGACATATCCTTGTCGCCACCCTTTTCTTCTCCTTTTTCAATACCCTCATCCACCCCTGTGGTATTGTCCTTTCCCTTCTTCTTCTCCTTTTTATCTTTCTTGTCCTTTTTCTTCTTCCTTGCCATCTTGAGGATGATCATGAGCAGGATCAGCAGGAGGATCACAAGGCTGATGAGACAGCATCCGAAACATGCTCCGATATTGTTGACCAGCAGGAATCCTCCCACCTCAACCTGGACCAGAACACGGTCCGCTTCACCGGGTCTGATGTCGAAATGGATCGTCGGATAACCTTCGGAGGTGTCCACTTCGAGTTCCTTGACCTTTGAATTCTCACCTTTTCCAAGCCAGGCTTTCAGGCCGATCCCACTCGGGATAGATATCTTCAGGTCGATGTCCCAGCTCTCTGCCTTATCAAGAGCAATGGACCGCTCGAACCTCCTTACCGGCAGTATCGGGTCAATATGGAACGGAAGAATGGCATTTTGGCTGCCCTCTTCATCCTTATCCTTGAATACTTCTTCAGATGAGATCGTTCCGGAGATGACTATTTTCAGTTCTATCTCATCCTCTCCGGTCATGTTCTCACGGTCTCCATCGAAAACAAGGGTGTTATCGACGAGGTCTATTGTGAAAGAGTCATCATCGTCCGGAAGAAGGTCCTCCATGGATTCGGCGAAATCTTCCTCGACCTTATCCTCAATATCCTTGCGATCGACCATACCCATTTCCATCAGAAGTCTGATCATGTCAGACGAGAGATAATTCAATTCGTATTCAAGGTCCGTCGTGAGGTCAAGCTCCTCACTGTCAAACTCCATTGCACCCAATCCGAAGGTGATATCAGCTTTGATATCGATCTCGATATCAAGTACATACATGGACCTTACCTGGGAAATATCGATCGTTCCATATATGGAAAGGGATTCCCTGGTGATATCAGTTGCCAGGTCAGACCCGATCAGTTTCCTTCCGTGGGAATGATCATAGATCCTTCTATCACCGTCCATGCTCTTCTGTGTGTCTCCCATGATCATGATGTGCGGAGGAACTTTCAGCTGGACCGAGAACCTGTCATCATTGATCGGGTCAAGGTAATGATATATCCTCAATCCTCCATTCAGGAGCCCCATGATATCCTCGATCTCATAATCTTTCAACATATCGAGAGTGGAATCCTCCACGGTCCCGATCTCGGCCACTATGGGCTCATCGGATGACAGGATAGCGAGGAGCTCTGAACCTGATCCAGGCTTCAACATCTCTTCAATACCGGTATCAATATCGACGACTCCCTGGACATCCGGATCGGACAGGGCCTCCCGCAGCGTGTGTTCAACCTCATCGACTAGTTGGTCGGATATATCATCGATGTCGGTATCGGTCAATATTCCTTCCACATGGGCATATCTGATCAATGAGGCCGGGACGAAAAGGGGCACGGTCATGGAAGGAGGGGCTGATGAAAGAAGATCGGACCTTGATGTGGAGATCGAACTGATCCTTGCATCTCCATCGATGCCGATGGTATTCAGGATATTCCAGTCAACGAGCATGTCACCTTCGATGGACTCTTCAACAGGGGAAATGGGTTCAGGTTCAAGGATCTCGAATGTGAAATAAGATTTAGTGTATGCAAGGGAACCATCCACGTTCACCAGGTAGTAACCCTCTTTGGTATCCAATGAGTCTGACCTGATATCCAGTTCTATGATGTCATCACCAATGGGGTCCAAGGATGTCGGGATCCTGTAATTGACCACCTCCCCCTCGAGGGCGATCAAGGAGATGGTCCTCTGGAAAACGAATCCACTCACGAACAGGGAGCTGATGAATATCTTCTCCCTCCCTTCATCCAGGAGGTTTGCCTTTTCCTCATCGAGGAACCTGGTGATCTCCGTGGTCCCATTGATCTTCATGGTGTAGATCACGGGTTCACCTTGAGTTGAAATGTTCTCATCAAGGGAATCATAGGCGAACTGACCAGATATCACCTCGAAATCATCTCCCTGGAAAGTGTTCTTTGTGAGGTTCAGGGCCCTGCCCCAGAGTATCGCCTCGATCATCGAGGATATCCCTGGATCATTTGCATACATGCCCCTGATATCATCAGCGGTCTTCAATGTAGAATTGATGACAATGGACTTGATCTGGATCACCACGTTCACCTTCATGGCGAGAGGGCCATCGAAATCAACGGTCACATTGATCGTCATCTCTTCGCCTGGAGCCCTCGTGGGAATGCCGACAGCATTCTCGGACCCTAGGTTCAGAGCAGGAACGCAGGCGACAAGGACGATCAATACGGTAATGGCGAAACTGTATACTGTCCCCTTCATGGATATTTATCACTGGTCATATACAAAAGGTTTTTTCTGTTGTTAGCGATGCATGTGTATAAATGACACTCGATGAAAAACTTCCACAGGCCGATCACGACTATCCCATCAATTTGATCCTCGAGGTTGAAAAGTCAGATGCCGGATCGGTCCGTTCATTGATAATGGAGCTTGGTCTTTTCGATCCTGACAGGTCCATTGGCAGTAACGGAAAGGTCCATTTCCCGATCATATTTGGATCCAGTGAGAAGGAAGAGGAATTCCGCAGGAGATACAGGGACCTTCAAATACGGACCGACCCGAGGATCATCCGGAAAAGCGATCTGATATCTGCAAGGGATAGATCGAAAACACCCGTGGAACGGGTGCGTAAGATCCTCGATGGCATAATACCCTCAGAACTATTGGAACATCTTCCTGGTAAATATGAGAGGATCGGGGATTGTCTGGTCCTCCGCATCCCGGATCGATTTCGCCACTACAGGACAGATATCGCATCATCGTTCATGGAAGTGTTACGATCTCGGTATGTATTGGAGGACAGGTCGGGTGTATATGGTGAGCTGCGAGAACCTTCGATGGAGGTTCTCATGCCTCCTGAGAATGGCGCTTACGAAGTGGTCCACAGGGAGGGTAGGGTAAGGTATCATCTTGACCCGAGAAAGGTGATGTTCTCGTCGGGAAATATTGATGAGAGGAGTGGCCTGCCAGGCATTATAAAGAGCCTACCCCCACCACCTCGCCTGGATGGAATGAGCTCGGATATGGGGCCGGAAAGGACCGAGGTGGTGGTGGACATGTTCGCTGGGATCGGTTATTTCACACTGCCGCTTTCACTTGATGTATCAATAAAGAGAAGGATCCTTGCTATAGAGCTGAACCCCATTTCCCATGGATATCTGGTCGAGAATGTCAGTATCAATGGTGTACAGGATATCGTGACACCCATCCTGGGGGATAATCGGAAGGTACTTCCAGGTAATATTGCTGACCGTATCATAATGGGATATGTGGGTGGAACAATGGAATTCCTCGATAGAGCACTGGAACTATCCTCCAGGGATGGGTGCATCATCCACCTCCACGAGACCGTGGAGGTCGAGAAAGGTATCAATGGTCTTTTCGAAGAGGTCAAGCGCCATTGCTCTGACAGAGATATCCATGCATGCTACTTATCTGGTCGCAAGGTTAAATCCTATGCACCGAGGATCGACCATGTTGTAATTGATATATTGATACGGAAAAAGGACCGTGGATGAGGATCCTATACTGGATGCTCAGAGGATAATCTATTAAAATATGGTATGTATGTCTTTGCAGGTGGACGGATGAAGAATGTCATCATTGCAGGTGGAGGGGATGTGGGATATTTTCTTGCAAGAACATTGAGCGAGGAAGGCCACAACATCACCGTTATCGAGCGGAACGAGGACATCACTGAGAAGATAGAAGCATTGGATGTTCTGGTCGTTGCGGGAAATGCGGCATCACCATCCGTGCTGGATAGGGCATATGTCAATTCTGCGGATTTCTTTATTGCTGTTACCGGTAGTGATGAGATAAACCTGGCAGCATGTTCCATTGCCAAGAACAGAGGCTGCAAGACATTGGCCCGTATCAATTCAGAGGATTACATCCAGAAGCCAGTGACCACCGAGGATCTGGTTGAAACAGGAATAGATGTGGCATTCTGTCCAGAACTGATCTCTTCCACCCATATGTCGAACGTTCTTTCCATGCCTATTCTACTGGATTCACCCCTGTTTGGAAAGAAGATGCTAAGGATCGTTGAGAACAGGGTGGACAAGGACTCAAAGGCCGTTGGAAAGGAGATAAGGAAGCTGAACCTTCCAAGGGAGGCGATCCTTGTATCTATTCTAAGGAATGAAGAGATACTCATCCCGAAGGGCCGGATGAGGCTGGAGGCCAATGACAGGGTCCACGCAATAATGCCAACGGACGCGGAGGAGGAAGTATCCATCAAATTATCAAAGATACTTGGCGTTCCAAAGAGGTCCGATCTTGAAAAGCCCATTGAAAGGGTGATGATAGCCGGTGGGTCCAGGATAGGTTATCACCTGGCCAGGCTACTATCAGAGAATGAGATGTCGGTGATACTCATAGAAGAGGATGAGGATAGATGCAAACAGATCTCGGAAAAGCTTCCGGATGTGCTTGTTATACACGGATCACCCACTGATAAGGACCTCCTGAAAGAAGAAGGCGTTACGGAGACAGATGCTTTCCTCGCGGTTACGGAAAAGGAGGAGGTCAACATCCTGACCGCTCTACTTGCCAGGCAATACGGTGCCAGGAGATCGATATCACTTGTGGACAGACCAGGTTTGAAATCCATTCTGGAAGAGGTTGGTATCGACCTTGTCATATCACCCAGGGCAGTGACCCTCTCGACGATAATGAAGTATTTTCATATGGATGAGTTCGGATCGCTCGGAGTATTGAACCTGGGGCAGGCCCAGGTCATGGAGATCAAGGTCAAGGACAAGGCAAAAGCGGCCAATCGCCGCCTGGATTCCATAATGAGGTTCAAGAGCAGGGAGATGGTCATCGGGGCAATTGTCAGAGATGGCAAGGTTCTGATGCCCCGTGGTGATACGTTCATTCATCCCAAGGATAGACTGGTCATATTCACAAAGAGCAAGCTTGTGAAATGGGTAAAGGATTATTTCTAGGACAGCATGGTGAGATCGAATGGAATCGGACCGAATATTAACAGCCGCCACGAGGATGACAGTGGTGGTCCTGATCCTTTTCATGATCTCATTTGCCATAGATATGATCTATGGGGAGATGGATTGGAACGATATACATGTCTTCATCATACCACTCTGTTTTGGCTCGATCATCTATATTCTCTTCTCGTTCAGGGAGGCCAAGGTTAGATTCTTCAAGAGAAGGACAAAGTATTCCATAGCCTTCATATCGTTCATATTCATGGTCCTGCTGGGTTCACTTCCGTTCATGCTCTCCGGGAGGATGGATCCGGTATCCGCGATATTCGAATCAGTTGCCGGTTTCACAACAACGGGATTGACATCGGTGGGTGTCCAGGAATTGATGGACCATTCCCATGGTCTATTATTCTTCAGAGTTGGGATCCAGTGGGTGGGTGGTCTTTTCTATCTTGTATTTGCGTTCCTTTTCCTATCCGATATAAGTGATGTGGCGAAGAGGAGCGTGGACAGGAAGATATTCTCCAGGATAGGGTTGGTTCCCAAACTCTCATCATTGATACAGAACCTTACCATAATATATGGACTGTTCACATTTCTGTCATTCCTGTTCTTCAACCTCTCGGGGAGGACGGCATTCGATTCGATCTGTCTTTCAATGGCAACCGTTTCCACAGGTGGAATATCCTCGGAAGGGAATCTGATAACAGGGGGTACATCTCTGTTCCTTCTGATCGTTCTTTTCATGTTCCTTGCTGGTATGGGCTACTACGTACATATGTCAATATTGTCTGCAAGGGGTAGAAGAAAGACCATCTTTGACACCGAGAACATCACATACATCACGATCTGCATTGCAGTGCCGATCGTTGGTGCATTGATACTCATCATCAATGGGTATGCGCTCGGTGATTCGGTGCAGAACGGCCTTTTCACAACTTTTTCCGCTTTGACCACCACAGGTTTCATGGTTGACGGTATGTCCGATTGGCCGGACTCGATGAAGATATTTCTCCTTCTATTGATGCTGATAGGAGGATCTACCCTTTCCCTGTCCTCGGGTTTCAAGGTTCAGCGGTTCTTCCTCCTTGTGAAGGGATTCCTGGCGGAAGTGAAACGAAGCTCCCACCCAAATGCCGTTGTTATTCTGAGAAGGGGCGAGGGAACATATTCGGACAAAGCACTGGAATCGGCAAATATGTCCTTTTTATACCTTTTCGGTTTGTTGGCCCTATCTATTTGTGTTCTATTACTGTTCCACGGTGACATCTTCGAAGCGATCTCCCTCGGTGTCACCTCTGTTTCGAACTCAGGAATGGCATTTGGAGCATTTGCAACGGTTGAAGGTATATCATCCCTCAATTGGTTCGTGAAGATCCTTCTATCTATCATAATGCTGCTTGGAAGGTTCGAGATCCTGCTTCCTCTTTACATATTCTCTTTGAGGGGACGGAAGTTCACCGGTTGATCTCGATACAATCCAGGTCATCCGGAAGGAAAGATCTCGAAAAGATCTTCTTTGCTTCGATCAGGAGGACCTTTTCCTTTTCCTGTCTGGAATATCTTGGTGATGAGTGGACGAGATAGAGCTTGCCCACCTTTGCCTTCCTGGCGATCAAAGCTGCCTGGGTTGCTGTGGAATGTTTATATTCGGCCGCTTTGTCCGAAAGGTCATCGGAGTATGTGGCCTCATGGATCAGGATATCTGAGTCCTTGGCGATGGATATCAATTCATCTGTGGGGGCCGTGTCGCCTGAATAGGCTATCGACCTACCCTTTCTTGGGGGTCCAAGGACCATCGATGGAGAGATCCGTGTTGTTCCTTCTCCATTCTCAATGGTGATCGTCTCACCATTTTGAAGTCTTGACCATGTCTTTCCTTCCGGGATGCCCAGTTCCAGGGCCTTTTCCCTGTTGAAACGACCTGGTCTGGGATCCTCGAATATCCTGAATGATAGGGCAGGTATCCCATGGTCCGCGTTTCCTGCCTTGATGTTCAGGTCCTTCACCCTTGTCAGTTCCCCGGGTTCGATGATATGCGGTATCGTCTCGAACCTGGGATGATAATGGCACATGGTCATTGCTTTTTCAAATGATACATCAAAACCTTCAGGTCCGTAGACATGAAGATCATTGGTACGATCATTGAGTGACATTGTCTGAACAAGGCCGGGCAATCCAAGGAAATGATCACCGTGCAGATGTGAAATGAATATCGCATCCAGTTTTATGGGGGATATTGGGGCCGATAGCATCTGCCTCTGTGTTCCCTCACCGCATTCGACAAGGATATTGGTCCTACCGGATGTCACGGCAAACGAGAGGGGATTTCGTTTTCTTGTAGGCCAAGAACCTCCTGTTCCGAGGAAACATACTCTCATATCGGGGGAATCGTGGGAACATATTCAAATACATTGTCATCAACATCATTTAGATTATATACGCCTATGCATATCCTCGAGGAAGTGGTGTTCATTGATCGAATTGAAGTTGAACGACGGCTCTTATATACTTCATCCAACCAAGATAATTTGTCTTCTCAGAAGTTATGCTGCTCATGCCAGGGAAATGAACAATAAGGTTCCCGAGAAGCCGCGTTTCTTCCTGAAGCCTCCTTCATCTCTCCTCGAGTCCGGGGGGATGGTAATTATCCCAACAGGTTCCACTACGGTCCACCATGAAGTTGAATTGGTAGTAGTGATCGGTAAAAAGGGGAAAGAGATCAGATACGAAGATGCAAAGGATCACATACTTGGTTTCATGGTCGGTCTAGATATCACTGCCAGGGATATTCAGCTGGAGGCCAAGAAAGAAGGATTGCCATGGACAGAAGCGAAGGGATACGATACATTCGCTCCCGTGGGTAACGAGATAATGGATGCACATTATCATGATTGGAGGTCCAGATCGATATGGTTGGATGTGAATGGAAAGAGAAGACAGGAGAGCAACACCGACCTTCTTCTCTGGCCTGTTGAGAGAATAATATCAGACCTATCACATATCATGACACTGGAGGAAGGTGATATGATCATGACCGGAACACCTTCAGGTGTTGGACCTTTGGTCCCTGGCGACATCGTGAAGGCAGGGATCGAAGGGATCGGTACACTCGAGATCAAGGTAGCCACTAGAAAAGTAGAAGGGACCGGAATGGAGGGATGAGATGGCAAGTAATGGATCAAGATTCCGGATGAAGATGGTGGAACTGATGAGGGAGGATGGTAACTTGATATCCTATCTTCAAAACACCTCCCACCAGATGAGGACACCGATGACGCTTATCAGATCATATACTGAATTGATACTGGCCGAGCTATATGGGCCGCTTGTACCTGAGATCAGGGAGAGAATGGAGACAATATCCTCAAATCTGGAAGAGATGACATATTTTGTGGATCAGGTCCAGGATATTGGATATATATCAAATGAAAAGACCAAAGCGAATATCAGGGAGTATGACCTGGTAGGTATAATCGAGAAGATCTCCATTGATATCTCGCTGATCGGAATGGCCAGGGACGTGAGGTTCAAATTGGAGAACATGGAAGAACCTTTTGATATTCATCTTGACCAGCATCTGACAAGACGAGCTGTCTCACATCTTTTGAGATATGTGATCTCTACAGCTCCTCATGGTAGCGAGATCAAATTGGCACTTAAACCTGGAAAGGAGAGGGTCATCTTGATCGTATTCGGATTCGGACAGGTCATGGACATGGATCAGATGGCAGATATCGTTAGATCCATGTCGGAGACCGAAGCAACGTTCACGACAATGGAATGGGAGAAGCTCTCCCTTCCGATAACCAAGGCAATGATGGAAATGCAAAATGGTGACCTGACCATATTCGAGGATGAGAATGACAGGACCGTTTACGTCCTTGAATTCCTGTCAAATGACCCTTGAAGGGTTCACATGTTACCATCAAGGATTTAAAGCCAGTTGTATCTCCACCCCTGTGAAAGGAACTGATCCATGGATAGGATCGCTGATAACGGTCATTTCGATCATGCTTATTTTGACCCCGATAGTGCAAGCCAATGGGGATGATCAGGGTTCGATGCAATTCCGGGACACCGAACATTACGAATGGCTGATCCTTGTCTATATCGCAGCTGATAATGATCTGGGTGAAGATGGTGCTTACGGCAATGCGGCATTGATGGACCTCGAGGAGATGGAATCATCGATCCCGGAGACCGGAGTGAGGGTATTGGCCCTCACCGATCTTCGTGGAATGTCAAATTCCTATCTATATGATATCCGACCGGACACTTCATCGGGGGTCAATTCACCCACGATCCCACTTTCAGATATCGATCCATCCTGGACGGATGAATTGGACATGGGTGCAGGTTCGACCCTGGAGAAGTTCATTGAGTTCTCGTTGAAGAACACATCATATGATCGATCGATGTTCGTGATGTGGGACCACGGTTCCGGCTGGTATATCGATGGCGATATCTCACGGCCACCCTTGACCAGAGGATTTGCTCAGGATGAGAATCCCTCAAGGACCATGATGTACCTGGATGAAATGAGGGATTCGTTCAATAGAGTGGAGGATGATATCGGGCCATTCAAGTTCGACATCATAGGTCATGACACTTGTTATATGGGAATGATCGAGATATTCTATCAACTTTCAAGATGGTCCGATCTTGCTTCCGGTTCCATGGATGAACAGCCCTGGTACGGATACAATTACACTTTCCTATCTTCGCTTGAAGGTACGGGGCCGCATTTGCCAGAGGACCTTGCCAGTTCAATGGTGGACCTTTTCGAACAGGAATATGGATCCAGTTCGGACACCTACCATACCATCGTTATCGCAGATGTTCGGATCCTGAGGGATGAGTTCATCCCGGCATGGGATGCCCTTGCTATATCATTGTATAAAAGGATGTTCTATTTTGAAGAGGAGAAATACAGATCGTTCGATTCCGTGGTCGGCAGGACCGAGATCGTTGGCATAGATAGCGCTGATGTGGGTTCTTTCCTGACAGAGCTTGTCAGGAAGGACATCGATCACAATGTGACGCAACTCGCTTCCAATGCTTTGGCGATCTACAACAGAATGGTCCTTGACTCCTGGATCAAACCCATGGGTAGGAACCCAAAGGGAACGGGGATCACCATCTATCTACCCAGCAAGAGCCTGGCATATAAATCCCAGTACGATGGGACGACCGGATTTTTGGACCTGACAGCTGATACATTATGGGATGAGCTGATCCGCGAGTACAAGGATCCCGTCGAACGCCTCAGGATGAACCTTTCGGTGATAGTTCCTGATATCTCCGGTCAGAACCATTCGATAAAAGTAGATGTGTTGGACATGCGGATCGAACCTCCCATTCCAGCAGATGGAGCATCAGTGCATGTCAATTTCAAATATTCGGGTCAAACCAATGGTTCGGGAACCTATCTGATCGAGGATGTCATGCCTGGCACCTATTATGTGGAGGTATTCCATGACGGAAACATCGATATTGGCCAGATAAAGGCCCTGAACCGCCCCCCTGTTGCGATCATAGAACCCTCCTCACCATCGGTCGGTGAAGGATTGCCTATCGTCTTGAGAGGTAATGGATCATATGATCCGGATGATGATCCGATAACTTTTTCATGGGACCTCGACGGTAGGAACGGTCTCAATGACACCGATTCGACAGGCCCGACCGTTACTCTCACTTTTCAAGGAAAAGGACCAAGGACCGTTAGGTTGACGGTCAACGACAGCGAGATAAGCCACAACGTGGATGTGGTCATCGATGTCTACAATCTCGATCCCATCGCCCACCTCATATGCCCTTTGACCGTCAATGAGGATGAGGTCTTCACCCTGGATGGTTCATCATCGACAGACTCGGTATCTGACACGGGGTCACTTGAATACCGTTTCTTGCTGGATGGTGATGAGATCAGAAACTGGTCCTCGATCCCTGTGTTCGAGACATCTGTGAATGAATCCGGTCTTTATCGGATCACCCTACAGGTAAGGGATGGATACGGAGGAATGTCCAATAACACGGTCACGATCGTTGTAAGTAACCTCGAGCCAAAAGCGATCCTCAATGGACCATCGGTACTTTATGAGGATGAGATAGGACATTATTTCGCAAATGCATCATACGATACAGGTTCCGATCTCCTAACATTGGTCTATCGATGGTATGTGGATGATGCGAATGAACCGGCAGGATCCGGAAAACGGATCAACATAACCTGGAACACATCGGGCATCCATCATCTTGATCTGGTGGTATTTGATGGATC
>JAUVCN010000194.1 GCA_030595715.1 Thermoplasmatales archaeon | reverse complement strand
AAATATCCATTTTTTTTTAGCTGCTGTATCGTGGAGATACTTCTCCGTTAGATGTGCTATAATAATGACCAAGGGATGATAACAATGAAAACACCAGATGTCAAACTGAATACTCCCAGTATCAAGGTCGAGGACCCTTTGAACGTAAATATCAAGAATGCAAAGAAGAGAATAGCGGTCATGAGCGGAAAGGGAGGAGTCGGCAAGACGACGATATCCGTCAACCTGGCCCTCGGCCTAGCAAAAAAGGGCCACAGGGTAGGGTTGCTGGATGCGGACCTTACCGGACCAAATGTGGCAAAGATGCTAGGGCTCGAAGGACAGAGGGCAACGATGACGAACGATGGGATACTCCCTATTGTTCACATCCATGGTCTTCAGGTATTTTCCATGTCCTTCCTGATGGAAAGTAGTGATACTCCGGTCATCTGGAGGGGGCCGCTCAAGATGGGTGCCATCAAGCAGTTCATGAACGATGTCCTCTGGGGCGAGATGGATTATCTCATCGTCGATCTGCCGCCAGGGACGGGAGACGAAGCATTGAGTGTCGCTCAACTTCTAACCGAGCCGAGTGCGATAGTTGTTACAACACCACAGGAGGTCGCGCTTCTTGATTCAAGAAAATCGATCAACTTCGCAAGGTCCCTTAAAATGGACCTTCTCGGTGTTGTGGAGAACATGAGCGGGATGGCCTGTCCGCATTGCGGAGAAAGCATCGATCTCTTTGGCATTGGCGGCGGAGAGAAAGCAGCGGAGGAAATGGATGTCAAGTTCTTGGGGAGGATCCCGATAGATCCCGAGATGGTGATCAACGGTGACTCCGGTTCACCTGCCATTGACAACGATGACTCTCATTCCCACAAAGCACTTGAAACCATAGTGGAAAAGATCCTCGGGTCATGAATGCTGTATCACTTTCATGTCATAGATCCCTTGATATTGATCACAGCCCCTCACTTCATCAATTATGATAAGGTCTCTTGAAAACTCGTGTGTGTAAATATTTTACACAATCGTAATATATCGGTATCTCTTTCCCGGCTTCATGATGGCTACGTACTCTGACCTGCTTTCCATTTTAAAGGGCAAAATGGAAAGGGAACAGGGAAAGGATGCAAGGATGAACAACATCGCCGAAGCCCTTGAGACCGGGAGACTTGTGGAGACCTCTTTCGGGCCGAAAGGTCTGAAGAAGATGATAGATGGGGCCGTGGTTGAAAAGGGATCGAGGATCCTCGGAGCTGCATCCCCAGAACACCCCGTGCAGAAGATGATCGTTGACATGGCAAAGGATGTGGAAAAGGAGATTGGGGATGCAACAACAACCTCTGTCATCTTGACCACCTACTTACTCGAGGAAGCCAGGGACCTTATTGATTCAGGGGTCAATCCTTCAGCTCTGATCAATGGTCTCTCAACAGCCTCTGAATGGGCATTGGAGGAATTGGATTCCATCTCAAAGAATACAGATCCATATGACAAGGACCTGATAAGATCGGTCCTGATGACCTCATGGGGGGAGAAGAACGATCTTGGTGAGGATGCTCTTGAAGTGATATCTGATCTATTTGTTCTCAAGGGTCCCGATTTCGACCATGAGGATATCAAGATCGAGACCGAAAGATCCCATGAGAAAAATGGGGTAAGAATGGTTATAGGTACAAGGATAGACAACGCCATCGATACGGAGCTGGAGAGACTGATCGAACCCAGAATACTCCTGTTGAAGGGGGATCTAAAACCCAGAAAGACAACACTCGATGTGGAATTCCAGTTGAACAGTATTGATGCTTACAGCGAAGCTATCGATCAGGAATCCAGCATGCTGAAGAGGTCCTTTGATAAAATAAGAGAGACCAGGGCCGATCTTGTTCTCCTGTCCGGTGAAGCTGATGACCGGGTCAAACAGATGTTCGACAGGCAGGGGATACTCCTATCCGAGAAGGTGAAGGATGAGGACCTTAAGAGGACATCCAAGGCTATCGGTGCTGAGATCATTGATATCCTGGACATATCTCCCGATTCTGCAATTACGGTGGAGAATGTGATCATCGAAGGAGATGATGCTTGCGTTGGCGGGGTCTGCGGGGTGTGATAACATGATAACAATAGAAACCAAAGGGATCTCGGGAAAGGCCAATGTGATCATCTCCGGAAGTGATCAGGAAGCTCTCGATCACAAGAAGGCTGATATTGAAACGGCCATTAAACTACTGGATTCATTTGCAAAGGACAGTATGGTCGTTCCCGGTGCTGCTGTTGCCTATCTCGAGATATCCCGGAAGATCAAGGAAAGAGCAGTTGACCTGTGGGGTCCGGAGAGGCTTCCCATTCTTGCATATGCAGATGCTTTGTCCCGAATAGGAATGTCACTTATGAAGAACATGGGAGATGATCCCCTCAAAGGTCTCGATAGGGCGAATCTGGAAGAACTCAAAGCGAAGGGAAAAACTGGATCCGGAACAGTTGAACCTGTTTCTGTTCCAAAGACCGTGATCACCAATTCATCCGAGATCGTGAAAGCGATACTTCGTATTGACGACGTGATCTCTGCGAAACAACTTCATAAAGCGGAGACCTTCGGAGGGGGGGGAGGGAAGGTCGTTGTCTACACAACACCAACCTGCTCATGGTGTACAAAAGTAAAATCCTACCTCCGGTCCAAAGGAGTATCATTCGTCGAGAAGGATGTATCCTCGGATATGTCAGCAGCAGAGGAGATGTATTCTCTGACCGGTCA
>JAUVCN010000017.1 GCA_030595715.1 Thermoplasmatales archaeon | reverse complement strand
CCAAAGATCTTTGGACCGCGATCGGTTTGAGCATTACCATATTCTTCAGGGACAGGATCTTCACTACTGAAAAGACGAACCATCAAGATTATCATCAATGCAATGGTAAGGACCATGAATAATATTGCTAATATCACCAATAATAATGGTATTAAGATTATAATAAATACTATTGCTATGGCAATTAATTGTGCAATATCCATTATTCTCCCATCCACTCATATCCATTTTGCATTTAAATAATTTCTTTATCTGTACTTACCATATGTGAATATTCACTATCGTTGAATTGCCTTTTCCAGACAGTTTCGGACCTCCTCTTTTAATGTCTACTGAAAAGATGAATGGTGATATTGATCTATGAATCTTTCTTATCTAAGGCACCCTTTCTAATTGTGAAAATAAATAGAAGGATGATATTGATCATTACAAGGAAAAATGTGATCATACAGGAAGAACAGAGAAAACAGTTTGCAGCTGGTGATTCCTTTTTTCCATCATTCATCACATCACGATTAACAAGATCAAAGCTTACTATTAGTCCAACCGATATTAATGATAGCAAGATCAATGAAATGATCGATATATTCAGAAACAACTTCATTTTTTCTTTCTTCGATCTATATTTTGACGTCATTTCACCTCATCCTTTTTGTGTACCATTCAATTCCGGATAGTATCCGGCATATATCGATCTTAATTCCAATTTACAATAACTAGGCGATGTTGGGCAGCGAGCTTCATTTCTTCTTCGATACGAACCTTTTATCGCATTTATTACACTCATATACTTTCTCGGTGACACCATAGTTCCTGTAATCACCTGTGATCTCCTCCCAGAAGAAATCCACCATCTGTTGATCATCCATATTTACAAAATCAGGATCTGGCAAGGTCCTTTCGGTAGAGATCAATTTCATTCTCTTATTACAATTTGGACACTTGGTCATATCCTTTACATTATTATCACATTATTTAATAATAAACATATCTCTCAATAATCTATCTTCCCATTTATAAAAAATGAAGCGTAAATAAAAGTGAAGGTTCCATACTCAAGGAATATCTCATAATTGGGGCTTTTATGATCTCCTGCTGTACCATTAACAAAATCATTGAAGATCTCCGTTTGGAGGGTCCTGAACTTGGGATGAACGTGAATCGAGAATGAAAGGGTCCGTTCCTCACTGATCGGAGAGGTGGGTGAGGTCCACTTATCAACCTTTCCGGGACAGAAAACATCGAGGACCCACACGGTGTTTACCTGGAATGATCCCTGTCCGGATATTCCATATTGTGACCATCCGGTATCTGATAGTTTCATCTCCCATCCTTCATATGACGAATCTGCAATAGAAGGGATAATGTCACCATTTTCAATTCTACCCCTGATCATTTCCTTCATATCGTTCTGACCCATCACATCATCATCACAGAGTCCGGAGGGGCAATTCAAAAAGAAATATGATAATGTGAATCCTGAGAAGAAGAGAACGATCATCATGATCGGGATTAAAAGATAATATCTTCTTTTCATCTCGTACTCTCCTATCCGGGTCATCAACCAGGTGATTCATAATATTTGCCAGTGTGGCAATATTTCAACTCATGAACCGATAAAGTTGAAATAACACAAAGAAAGGTTTCCATCGAGGAGCATGAGATTCGAAGATGATACGATATGGAAGTACAAGAAATTCCAGAAAGCGACGATCATTTCCATCATGGCGCTGGCAGGATCGCTGATGTTACTGTTGATAATTGTGGGAGGGTCCGTTCCTGCGGGTCTCATTCCATTCCCTACTGCTATAGCCCTTTTCATCATACCTGTATCGATAATGATCGCTGTCTCCATTCCACTTCTGGTCCTCAAGATCAAAAGTGATGAGGGCGAAGAGATATCCGACGAAGAAGAGACAGAGTTCGAGTTGGTGATGGACGAACCCGTTATTTCAGGGAATATCTGAATGGATTAAATATCAAGACCTACAATATATCGATAACATGGAATACCCACTTCAGATCGAGACCGAACGTCTTCTGCTACGTGCCTGCACGAGAGAGGATCTCATGAAGATCTATAGAGGCGATATCCATAAGATGAAAACCGCCGAAGGATGGCCTCTCCGAGACCTGAAGGAAGCTCTCCCTCATTTTCTGAATGATCTGCTGGATGATCCTTTTTCCATCGGGTGGAATGTCTGGTTGTTACAGGTCAAGTCCAGCAGCATGATCATTGGTGATGTGGGGTTCAAGGGAACCCCTGATGAAAGCGGTACAGTGGAGATCGGATACTCTATTGCACCATCATACAGAAAGATCGGATATGCAAGGGAAGGGGTAAGAGCACTGGTGGATAATGCTTTCAGAACAGGAACGGTGAAAAGGGTGATCGCCGAGTGTTCCGAAAACAACCTATCTTCAATCGAGATCTTGAGGTCCATCGGTTTCAGGATATTCAAGAAAGACCATGAAATGATATTCTACTCGATAGTAAAAGAAGAAAAACTGGCTGACCCGGACCGAACCCCGGTGGACGGTCCGGGCTCTTAACCTAGAACCTCTATTAGTCTGGCGGACCCTTGGACATGGGTCTACCAGCATCGGTGTATCTGGCTCATGGTATATTTAACATGTCTTGTATGGGATTTTTAAACCTATTTTAATCTTCTTATCATTACCAACATCCGGCTTTATGTCCTGAAATGATATCTCCATGGTTACCAACTGATAGCGATATGCTATAGCTCAATGCTTTTCTGCATATAATGAAAGAGATCATCCATTTGATGGATACGATCAGTTCTTTTTCGATTTCACAAAGAGTGCAAGTGCGAGAAGTACGAAAAGACCTGCTATTCCAAGGATCACGGTGGATCCGCAACATGCATCCGCGACCGCATCTTCAACGATCTCTCCTGCGATCTCCTGGTACAATTTGTACTCCAGCTCGACATAGGCGGTATCGGAGTCATCGGTGTTGTGGATCAGGATGTAATAGAGCTCTTCTTGGTCCTCCACCTCGTAATTGACATTGAGATATGTCTGGTCTGACCATTTCTTCTCATATTCGAAATCATTACTTAAAATGGCATCTTCGATATTGGAGTATGTAACGATGTATACATCAACCGGAACATCGGATGTGACCTTCACATCGATGGTGTCCGACTCAAGGACCGGAAGGTACGCTCCATCCTTTTCACCCGGTGATATAGTTAGATCCACTGTCGTTTCGTCAATTGCCTGGGCCTGACCCATGAATATGATGGACAATAATGCTATTGCTATGACCGACATCAACCTGTAATTCATTTTCCCAACCTCGGCAATGGATGGTTAAGAAATTATTTCAATCTTTGCAGACAGCCGGCTTCCTCGAGTGAAAGCAGCCTTTTGCTCCCATGAACTGGGACCTCTCGGGGACCTTGACCTCGATGCCGAGGTCCTCTGATATCGTTCGTACCAATCCCTCCATTTTCGACACACCTCCGGTGAAAACGACAGTATCGATGGGGAACATCTTCAGGTATGGTCTGACCCTCTCGTAAACGGAGTGTATCACTCCGGATGCAAGTTCATCAACAGGAACGCCTTCCATCATAAGGGATATGATCTCCGTTTCGGTGAATACGGAACAGGTCGATTCCAGTATCTTCCTGGTACCCTGATGCTCACCAAGTTCATCGAGGTCGACTGAAAGCATCTCTGCCATCTTCTCGAGGAACCTTCCGGTCCCGGCAGCACACTTGTCGTTCATTATGAAATCCCTGATACCCCTGTTCTCTACACGGATGATCTTGAAGTCCTGACCTCCGATATCCAGGATGGTACAACGATCGATCTCGATCGATCTCAAGATCCCGTTGGTATGGGCCCTGATCTCTGGAATGGAGCGAGCGTCCTCTATCCGATGCCTCCCATATCCTGTTGTGACGATATCGAGATCGGTATTGACCCTGGCATCCTTGATGGATCTCAGGAACATGGGGGTGTCGCAGATAAGGTACTTTTCAGTATCACCGGAGAGGAAGAACATCTTTGTTGACCTGGAGCCGATATCAAGACCAAGTCGCCCTTCACCATCACGAAGGTATGTGACCATTTCATTGACATCCCTCATAAGCCTCCCTCCAGCACATCGAGGAATGCTTCCAATCTGATCAGGTTCCTTTCATCAAGCGGACCTGGCAGATTTCCTTCAAGTGTCAATATGGGCAATCCCAGCTCCTTCCTGAAAATAATATCATCTATCTGTCTGTGACAGAAGGACTGAACATAATGGACGATCCCGTCTATCTTCCGTCTTCCGCATTCCCTCTTGATATCGTCGACCCTTCCGCCGATATCATACGGATAGGTGTATTCAAGATAATCATCGATCCAGTTCCCGGTCCTTTTCGGCATGGCGAACTGTCTCTGGGTCTCGAAGAACACAACTTTTGCACCAAGTCCTTCGATCCTGGGGAACAGGTTCGATATGATGGGAGGAACCCCTATGAAGCCAAGTCGGGGACCTCTAATCATTCCTTCCTTTCCGGACGAGTTCTCGATCAGTGATCGAACAGATCTTTCCCACAGGGATGGGTCACCACCAAGATCGGACGAGGACACGAGGGAAATGTGGACATCCTGGGCACTGATGCTCCCGGTCTTCCAACCTATCTCATCAACCTCAAGTGCCAGATCACGCATGGACCTGGTCTCATCTGCCATTTCAGATGATTCGTCGATAGTGGTGCCGAGAAAACCGCATAGCTCCTCGATCTCCGCTACAAGGTCCTTTCGATCCCTGTTGAACGGATATGAAAATGGGTGGACCGGCATCCCTTCCCGATGAAGGGTTTCCAGTAGTGATTCTGTGTTGGAACAATCTCCTCTTACTACCCCAACGACCCCATCGACAAGTGAAGAAGCAGTGTCCAGACCCTTGATCCAAGTACATATGTTCCTGGGATACCCTTTTACCTGGGCTTCTTCAACGAGTTCGTTGGGGCTGGCGCTGCCGATGAAGGAATTGTTCAGGTCCACTGCCTGTTTGCCGGAAGCGAGGAAAGGTTCCAGGGGGACCGTGGTGGTGATTCCGACCCGGTCCATATTACTTCTTGTCATGGACCTCGTTGTAACCTAGGTCAAAGGCCTTAAGGTTTGCTTCAAGGGCCTTTGGCGGTACCGATGCTTCGACAGCTCTTTTCATCTCATCGTATGTGAATGGGAGGGTTTCGGTTCCTACGAGGGCACCGAGCATGACGACGTTCTTGACCCTTTCATCTCCCGCCTCCAATGCTTTCTCCTTTGATGACAGGGAGAAAAGACAATCCGTATGTTTGCCGATCTCTTCAAGGATACTGTCTATCTCCGGATATGTCTGTCCCATGGAGGATACCGAGATCGGTCTGATAGGGTCGGTCGATACAAGGACGACCGTTTCGGATGTTATTTCCTGCTTTGCCCTGTATGCTTCAAGCGGTTCGAAACCTACAAGAACTGTGATGTCGGATGAGAACGGCAGGGGTGAGATGGTATCTCCCAATCTGATGGTCGTCTGGACGACCCCGCCTCTCTGGGCCATTCCATGGATCTCGGAAACGACGATCTGCTGATCTTTTTCGATAGCTGCCGCCCCGATGATCTTCGATACGGTGAGAGCTCCCTGACCGCCGACTCCGACGATCTGGATAGTGCAGGCATTCTGATTCAAATGGACCATTTTACTCACCTCCTTCCGGGATGGGTCCCATAGCACCAAAGGGACATACCTGTTCACATACTCCGCAGGAGAAACATTGGTCGGGGTCTATGTAGTGATCGTCTCCGATCTTGTAGAAGGCCGGGCAGGCAAAGGTCTTGGTGCAGACATCGCATTTCCTGCATTTCTCCTGGTCGACAGTGTATTTCACTCTTTTCTTTCCTGCCTTCCTCAGATTACGGTCCAACAGGAGTGCACACGGAGACTTCGTGATGACGACCGAGGTACCTTTGAAGGCCATTGCCTCTTCGAATGCCTTCTGTGTCTCTTTGATGTTAAGGGGGTTCACTGTCTTGACGAATTGAACCCCGAGTCCCTTGCAGACCTTCTCGATGGATATTGCAATTGCAGGATCTCCGAGGCCATCTATGGGTAGTCCGGGATGAGGTTGATGTCCGGTCATTGCCGTTGTCGAATTGTCCATGATGTTGAGAACGAAATCATGACCGTTATGAACTGCGTTTACAAGGGGAGGTATTCCCGTATGGAAGAAAGTGGAATCTCCCATGAATGCGATGACAGGTTCATCCACGACCCTCGATAGGCCGCCGGCGGACCCTGCTGAACTGCCCATGCATATCAGCACATCACCAACGGATTGGGGAGGCATGATACCCAGTGTATAGCAACCGATATCGGTCGGGTAGACAGCTTTTCCCTTTGTCGCCCTCTTCAAGGCGAAATAGGTTCCTCTGTGAGGGCAACCAGGGCAGAGAACAGGAGGTCTTGGAGGTTCCGGAATGGACCCATCCCAGTCCACCTTCTCGGTCTCCGGAACATCGACCTTCCTTCCAATGGAATCAAGGGCCGATGTGATACCTTTCAGAACGATGTCGGGGTTGTATTCATTTGGTATCGGGAAGTGGCCGTCCCTCTTTCCAAGGACCTGGGTCGGGATGTTCCTCTCCTTCAGTATGGTCTTGGTGAACTCCTCGAGATAGGCCTCTCCTTCCTCTATGGTCAGAACAAGGTCGTTCTCCAGGCAGAACTCGGAGATCAGGTCCTCGGGTAGAGGGGCGGTCATTCCGAGTTTCAATACTCTGACCTGGACACCGAGGTCGATGTTGTTCAGGACCTCCATCACATAATTGAACGATACTCCTGATGTGATCAGGCCGAGCCTGATATCACCGGTCGTGTTCATCTTCTCCGGAACGACGACCCTGTTAAAGGGGGAGACCTCGGCCTCATCCCTCATCCTGGGGATGAGGTCCAAGAGAACCAGGTGTCTCTTCCTGGCATTGGAAGGTATTGTAACGAACCTGCCCGGGTCCTTTTCGAAATGGACCCTCTCGGATGGCGGTCTGATCTCTCCGAGCTCTATTACCCCTCTCACATGGTTCATCCTCGTGGTCGTTCTGAAAAGGACGGGTTCTTCGAACTTCTCGGAGATCTCGTAGGCATAGTGCATCATCTTTCTGGCTTCCTCCGGTGAGGAGGGTTCGACCATTGGAACACCGCTCATTTTAGCGAAATATCTGTTATCCTGCTCGTTCTGTGATGAATGACAACCAGGATCATCGGCGGTAAGGATCACAAATCCTCCTCGAACACCCGTGTAGGCCAGTGTCATGAAGGCATCGGCAGCAACGTTCAGGCCGACATGCTTCATGAAACTGAATGCTCTGACCCCGGCAACGGCTGCAGCAGCAGCGGTCTCGAACGCAACCTTCTCGTTGGTGGAAAATTCGAAATACATTCCCGCTTCCTTTGCGATCTTGTGGAGGGTGTTGCCTATCTCGGAAGAAGGTGTTCCGGGGTAGGTCGCTGCAACTGTTACACCCGCTTCTATGGCGGCTCTTGTTATCGCCTCGTTCCCGAGAACGAGTATCTTCTTGCCTGGCTTATCCTCTAGCAATGGATGCATGCTATCACTCCCTTTGAATAAAGGTAATATTGAACCTTTCACTTCTTCTTCAGCATTTTCTGGGAGCATTCTTCCTTGAACAGAAGTTCCTCCCATTTCGAATCAAGGTCCGATTCAAGTTCATTGATAAGGTAATCTGGCATGTGCTTGAACCTACCCTGCTTGAAGAGGTATTCCTTGAGCGGGGTCTTTTTGGGTTTCATATTTATCTTGATCGCTCCACCTTCTACCTCATACAGAGAAAATGCCCTTGAAGAGATCGCTTCTTTTCCGATCTTGACCGTCAGACCGGGGTCCATCTTCCATCCGGTCGGGCAGGGTGCGAAGATCTGGATGAACTTGGTTCCCTTTATGGAAAGGGCCTTGTTCACTTTTCTGATAAGGTCCTCCGGGTATGCAGCAGAGGCGGTTGCGACATAGGGGATCCTGTGGGCTATCATGATGTCTGCAACCGACTTCTTGGGTGATTTTTCCCATGCCTGGGTAGTTCCTACCGGGGTCGTGGTCGTCCATGCACCGATCGGTGTAGAACCGGATCTCTGGATGCCGGTGTTCATGTATGCCTCGTTGTCATACATGATGTACAGGACATCGTCGTTCCTGTCAGCAACTCCCGAGAGTGCCTGAAGGCCGATATCCGCAGTTCCTCCATCGCCTGCAAAGCCGATGACGTTGACATCATCCTTTCCAAGCACTTCAAGTGCAGCCTTGATGCCGGAGATGGATGCGCCCGTGGTCTCGAACGGAGTGTAGAGCTCCGGGACCTCGAGACATGTGTTTGGCCATACTCCTGGCATGACAGCCCAGCAGCAGGCAGGGATCGATAGAATTGTCTTCCTTCCTGCAGCTTTGAGGACGAACCTCATTGCCTGTGTTGCACCGCATCCAAGACAACCCATATGCCCTGGTCTCATAAGTTCATCTTCGGGGATAGTAAGTTTTGCCATATCATTCACCTCCTCAAAGTTCCTCCTCGGGGGTAGTTCCATCAAGAAGGCCCCACCAGTGGACCTCCCCTTCTTTGCCATATCCTTCCTTTGCAACCTTCTCCAGATCGTCGAAGATCGCCCGGAAATGCTTCTGGCGAACGTCCCTTCCACCAACGCCGACAATGTAGTTCTTGGTCTTTGGACTCTTGCCGTGATTGTACATCTGTGAGTTGGTCTCGTTGAACAATGGTCCGCCGTATCCGAAAGTGAAGGTCCGATCCAGCACACCGATGGCATGTGCCCTGTCTGCCAGATATCTGATCTCATCCACCGGGAATGGTCTGAACACCCTGAGCCTTGCGATCCCGACCTTTCTCCCCTCTTTCCTGAGAGTATCTACGACATCCTTTGCGGTTGACATCATGGTTCCGGCACCGAATAGTATGAACTCTGCATCCTCGCACTTGTACATGTCCATCATTCCGCCGTATGACCTGCCGGTGAGCTCTTCCCATTCCTTATCCGCCTTTTTTATGACCTCACGGGCTTTGTCCATGGACCTGGCCATATGGCCCCTGAATTCCATGTACTGCGGGGGCATGATGAATGATCCGAATCCCTTCGGATCATCCACATCGAGCTTCACAGTGGTCTCGAAGGGAGGTAAATACTGGTCCACAATCTCCTGGTCCGGAACATCTACGGGTTCGGATGTGTGGGACAGGAAGAAAGCGTCCTGATTGACCATGGCCGGGAGCAAGACGTCCTTGTTCTCTGCGACCTTGTAGGCCATGATAACGGAATCCATGATCTCCTGATTGTTCTCCGCCCAGAATTGGATAACTCCGGAATCCCTCTCGGACATTGCATCCTGATGGTCCGCATATACGGACCATGGCGGACCCATTGCCCTGTTGACGTTCACCAAGACCACAGGTGTCCTCGCACCTGCAGCCCACATCAGGACCTCATGCATGAGAGCGAGTCCATGGGATGATGTCGCTGTGAATGCCCTTGCTCCCGTGTTGGAGGCAGCGATGCTTGCGGCCATGGCTGAATGCTCGGATTCGACCATGACATATTTTGCTTTCATCTTACCCTCTGCCACCAGGTCGGCGATCCTCTCGACTATTGTTGTCTGGGGTGTGATCGGATAGGCAGCAACCACCTGTGCCCTTGCAAGCATGGCACCGTATGCAGTTGCCTTGTTTCCAGTGAAAAGTTTTTTGACCATCTCTGTCACCTCCTACTTGTTCTCCGGTATCATCTCGATGCACTTCACAGGGCATTCGTTGGCGCATATGCCGCATCCCTTGCAGTGATCGTAGTCGTAGATGGGTCCCTCTTCCCCTATTGCTATTGCAACATCAGGGCAGAACTTCCAGCATGTCCAGCATTTGATACACTTCGAATTGTCGCAGATAGGTTTGAATGCCCTCCACCCCCCGGTCTTGACAACCCTGGAATCCTGCGTGTTCATCGGGGTTGGTGGTATCTCATCAATTGTCATGGGCATCTCAATCACCTCCAAGGACCACTACTGAATCGTATGCTTCCCTTGCAGCTTTCGCATTCCTCTCGGGATATCTTGGCAGTGCCATGATAGCGGCATCAACCGCTTCTATCCCAACAATACCGGATGCTCTGGAGAAAGCACCTACCATTCCGGTATTGACTATCGGTTGGAACTTGGAACCCAGCTTGTTGTCGAGTGCTATCTTGGTTGCATTCACAACAGCGACCTTCTTCACTCCCAGCTGTTCCCTGATAATTTCAGGTTCGGATTCGGAGTTGACAAGGATGATCCCCTTCTCGCTATATCCTGCTTTGACATCGACGGCCTGAAGGAGTGATGCTTCCATGACGATCACATGATCGGGTTCGTAGATCATCGACTTGTCCCTGATATGTTTGTTGTCTATCTTCGTGAAGGCCGTGACCGGCGCACCTCTTCTCTCCACACCAAAATAGGGGAAGGCTTGAACGTCCTTTCCCTCATTGAAAGCTGCTTCGGCTAGGAGCTTGGATGCAACGACCGCACCCTGGCCACCTCTTCCATGGAATCTTATCTCTATCATTTCATTCCTCCGTTGGGATCTGTGGGGGATTTCCCTCTTCTCGAAAGTTCCTGTTCAAACTTACAGGAACATACTGATAGTGAACACTATAAAAGTGACACTCCGACGAAATGCCGGGGTATTCCTTATACTACGGTCATAATAAAACCTTATGGTATGGGCCAAACAAGGATTTATTAGCAATGTTGACATATCTAGCTTTTTATATCGAATTTCTCCAATGCCATATCTCTGAGCTTGAACTTCTGGATCTTTCCGGATTGGGTCATTGGATATTCATCGATGAACCAGATGTATCTGGGAACCTTGAAATTGGCCAGATTTACCTTGCAGTAGTTGATGATCTCTTCCTTGGTTACCCTTTCTTCTCCATTTGCGACCTTGATGACCGCCATTCCGACCTCGCCGAACTTCTTGTCAGGAACACCGAGGACCGCCACGTTCTCGACGGCATTGAGCTTGAAGAGAAATTCCTCGATCTCTCTGGGGTAGACGTTGAAACCACCGCAGATGTACATATCCTTCTTTCGCCCGACGATCCTGATGTACCCTCTTTCATCCATGGTGGCAAGATCTCCCGAGTGAAGCCATTTGTCTTCGTCTATTGCCTCTTTGGTCTCTTTATCCTTTTTGAAATAACCAGGCATCACGTTGTAACCCCTGGACACGAGTTCACCGGTCTCACCTGCGGGAACGGGCTGGTTGTTATCGTCAACTATCCTTACCTCCTGATCCGGAAGTGCTCTCCCGACCGTTTCCACGCGGTCCTTGATACTATCATTGAGACTGGTCATGGTGATAACGGGGGAAGCTTCCGTTAGACCGTAAGCGATCACTATATTGGCACCCATCTTCTCCGATGCTCCTTTCATGATCTCAACGGGACAAGGGGCCCCGGCCATCACACCGGTCCTGACACTTCCGAGGCGATAATCCCTTTTCTTGAGAGCTTCCAGGTATCCTATGAACATCGTTGGAACCCCATGGACTATGGAGATATCGAACATATCAGCGTACATAAGTGCCTCTTCCGCGTTGTAGGCTGGCATCGGGACCATTCCACTGGAAGCTGAAACACTGGCTGATATCCCTATCACACAGCCGAAACAATGGAAGAACGGAACCACGATCAATGCCACATCCTTGACCTCCTGTCCCATTACATCCGCAACCTGTTCTGCGTTCTTGGAGATGTTTAGATTTGTCAGCATGGCTCCTTTTGGCTCTCCGGTGGTTCCCGAGGTGTATAGAATGAAAACCACATCATCTTGCTGGATGGAACTCTCGATCTCTTTGAGCTTTTCATCTGTCTCGAAGTCTTTACCAAGTTCAAGAACCGAGTTGAAGGTGTCCATTCCTTCACCCATCTTCTCTCCAAACACGATGATATTCTTCAGGTTCGGAACTTTGCCTCTTAGACCATCAAGGACATCGACGTAATCGATCCCTAGGAAATCAGAGGTCATAATAAGGCCGGTAGCCTCTGAATTGTTCATTATGAAATCCACTTCCTTGGTCTTGTATCTGGTGTTCATGGGAACTATGATGCCACCCATCCTTGCGATACCGAAGAATGCAATTACCCATTCTGGGTAGTTGGGCATGTAGAGGCCGACCCGGTCTCCTTTTTTGATCCCCATCTTCAGGAGGCCGCTAGCGAACTTAGATGCCAATGCATCCAGTTGGCTGTATGTCATTACCCTCTCTTCGTAGAACATGGCGATCCTGTCGGGATTGGTCTCGGCAGCAAATCTTAGAAAATCTGAAAGAGTATATTTCCTGTTCTTCATTGGCAGTATCTCCTGTGCTTGGAGATAAGCCTAGGGAAAACTATACCATATACTTTGTTCCATAAATTCTACGATCTGAAATAAAAAAAAACCTCATGAGCCAAAGGCTCACAATATAGGATGAAAATTGTAAGCGGTTTTTTTCGTAAGTCTCTTTCATCGATTATTAGATCCTTGTAACTTCCTCCTTCTTCAAAGGAGGTTGTAAATTGCTCTCGTCAATTTTACATTGATGCGCAACTTCGACACCCAGCTCAATTAAATCGTCAATGATTATCTCATTGAGCGGGTCTTGAAATCCGATATTGATTTATTAATAACCAGCAATTTAAAGATCTCGTCAATTGGATCATAATGCGGAAGTTCAAGTCCCAGCTGAATTAGGCCGTCAATGTAACATCTCATTCAGCGGGCCTGGAAATTTGATATTGTTGTGATAAGATCAGGAATTTCCAGATCGAGACTTCGACACCCAGCAAAACAGAGCGTCACTAACATACACTGCTTTGCGGGGGTATGAAAATATATTTCAAACCGCTTACATGATTTTTCATACCAAAATGCCCTGTGATCAGGGCATATGTTCCTAGTAGGGTTCGTAGTAGAGGATATCCTTCATTGTTCCCTCTCTCTCATTTTTGGGTCGAAGGACCGCTTTGACCGTGAGCCCGCAGAGGTCCATGTCCAGTATTTCTGTCTTGACCCTACCCAGCATGGCCCCATCGGTCTCGTCAATATCGATCAGTGCCATTATAACAGGTTCTTCAAGAGGATCGCCGTGAGCGTCTATCATTGCAGTTGTGTTAGCCCTGATGATCCCCTGTGACTTGACCTCCATCCAGTTCTCATCCGGGATATCGCAGAAGCAATCCTCGCAGTAGAGCCTGGGGGGGATGAAGATCACGCCACATTTCGGGCACTCGGATGCAAGGAATGTATCCTTCTTCATCAGATGCTTGAAGAACTTGTCACCCGCCACTCCGTTCGAGTAGAAGTAATCAGCCTGCATGTCACCGTTCCAATGCATTGGAGTTGTGGGGTCCGTCTGTTTCTCCAGGAATGTCATTTCTTTCCACCTCCTTTGAGGGGTTTGAAGTACTTGATGTCAGTGATAGCCCCCTCCCTGTCCTTGGGAGCTTTCCAGACGGCCTTTACCTTCATTCCGATATGGATCTCTTCCTTTGTCATCTCCCCGAAATAATGCATGAATCCGTGTTGCGGAGAGGCTCCGTCTATGGAGATGACCCCGATCAGGATAGGGTCCTTGATCCTTCTTGCATCGGAGTCAAGATAGGAGATAGAATATGTCTCGATCGAACCCGTGTCCTTCAATTCTATCCAATTATCCGTGGGACCGTAGCAATACTCACAGAACATTCTGGGAGGTACGAGGACCCGGTCGCATTTTATACATGTCCTTCCGAGTATCTTTCCATCCTTCAGACCCATGATGAACTTGCTCATGGCCTGACCCATGCTCCAGCTGTACTGAACCTCTGGCTCCCACCAGGAATATGAGATCTTCTTCTGAACTATGTCTTTCGTTGAGACACGTGTTCCTGGTGCATAGCCAGGGGATCCTTCGATCTTCTTTGCCATGATCATCCCCTCCTCAATACTGCTACAGTGGCCATTTGCATGATGTCACCCCATGCCTGTCCGACACCAACCTGGGGGTCGGTTGGGATCTGGCGCTTGCCGGCCTTTCCGGCGAGCTGCCAGTAGAGCTCGCAGATCTTCTGTCCCATGGTCGCTGCGATCGGATTACCTACTCCCATCAAACCTCCGGAAGGACACATCGGCATATTGCCGTCCCTCTCGGTCACACCTTCCCTTGTCAGTATGGGTGCTTCGCCCTTATTGCACAGAAGCAGACCCTCCATGTGGTGTAGTTCCTTGTAATCAAAGGGATCGTAGGGCTCAGCGAAGTCGATCTCCTTTCTGGGATTATGGATCCCTGCCATCTTGTAGGCCATCCTGGCCGCGTTGGCAACATATCGTGGGAAGCTGAGGTCCCTGTTCGTCCACATCGTGGAATCTATGTTCCATCCGACACCGTCTACCCAGACGGGATCATCGGTGAACTGACGGACCTTATCTTTCGAGCAGAATATGAGGGCCGATGCACCATCACTTGGAGGACTGATGTCAAGTCTCTGAACCGGCCATGCCATCATCTCAGAGTTAAGGACATCCTCGATCGTGATCTTCTCATCGGGGAGCTGGGCGCATGGATGTCCGACAGCGTTCCTCTTGTTCTTCACAGCTACTCTTGCAATGTCCTCTTTCTTTATGTTGTACTTCGTCATGTATCTGTTCATCTCCATGGCGAAAAGCCAGACAAGGTTCGGGGCAAGGGGTCTATCAAGGATCGGGTCCCAGATATGCCTGAAGGCTGTCTGTGGATGAGGGTAGCAGTTTCCCATCTTTTCCTCACATACCACCAGGGCGATATCGGCAACACCGGATGCAACGTGCCACCATCCCGCTATCGGTGCAAAAACACCCGTTCCTCCACCGTTGAAAACCCTGACATAGGGTTTTCCTGCTCCTGCTGCACCGTCGAGGAGGTTCTCTCCCTTTTGATGTATCCCATCGAACGCATCAGGGGCACTTCCCATAACGACCATGTCGATGTCTTTTTTCGTGATCCCGGCTTCTTCCAATGCCATCTTGGTCGCAAGGTATGAAAGTTCCTTTCCCGTCTCCTTGAGCCTTCTCTGGAAGACGGTCATACCTGCTCCAATTACTGCGACATCATTCATACTACGCACCTCCTCTTTCAAAGACAGCAACGGCCCCACTACCGGACGGAATACCGCGCCATGCCTGGGCCAGGCCTACTTCGGCGTCAGCTACTTGCCTCTTTGCAGCGTGCCCTCTAAGTTGAGTGATTATCTCAAGTGCTTTTTGCATACCTGTTGCTTCGAAGCAGTTCCCTATTCCAAGTGACCCACCGGACATATTGGTTGGAATTGCACCATCCTTGGCAAGTTCTCCTTCCATAAGCATCTGGCCTGCTTCGCCGGGGCGGGCAAGGCCGATCGCCTCGAGATGTTGCAGCTCCTTGTAGGAGAACCTGTCGTCCACTTCAACGATATCCAACTGTTTTCTCGGGTTTGTTATACCCGCCATCTTGTAAGCCATCTGCGACGATTTGGTGGCATAATCTGCGGACATGCCCCTTGTAGACAGCCACGGTGTTTCGGATGACCAACCGAACCCGGAAAGATAGATGGGATCTACACCAAGTTCTTTGGCGGTCTTTTCTTCAGCCAGAACGAATGTGATGGCTCCATCTACATTTGGACTGATATCGAGCCTTTTCAATGGTGAGAAAAGATACTCTGACCCCATCACGTTATCAATGGATATCTTTGCCTCGTAATCTGCAAGTGGGTTGAAGAAAGCGTTCATTTTGTTCTTGACTACGACCTCTGCACACTCTTCCTCCGTTGTACCGGAGGTCCTGAGATAGTCCTGCATCTCCATCCCTGCCAGAAAATATGGGTGCACCCTCTGTTTTTCCTTGGTGCTTCCCACGAGCGGCTTGGGGTCTTCTTTCGTATATTCCGGTGACCCTCCATATCTGGGTCTCTCCACTGGCCCTGTTACCGGTCTTTCAAAGACCGGATCGAAAGCATGGAGCAGGATATCACCCAATGTAAGAAGGTCTGATATCTTGCTGTGGGATTCCACGGATACGACATCCATCAATCCTGTTTTGATCTGCATATACGCAGTACCGAGCCCGTAAAGTCCATCACCGCAGACCGTACAACATGGTCTGAGCACAGCACCGATCTGGTCCGGAACGAACTCGTCGAAGATGCTGAAACCCTCCAGATAATCTTCTGCACATGTGATGAAACTGTCAATGTCCTTTCGTGGGTCCACCCCTGCATCAACGTAGGCTTTCTGACAGGATTCGTACATGAGTTCCTTCCACTCCACATCGGGGGTTATGGAATTGAAATCAGTGTGACCTATACCGATCACGCACACTCTTCTGCTCATTTGTTCACCTCTCTCTCCAAATCGAGATCAAATACATAACTTGAGGATCCAAAAGGGCCCCCCCTCTATCATCCTCCAACGGATGGAGTCGATATTGAGGTATATTCTCAAGTAACCCCTTCAAATCACATCCTTTAAACAGGATACTGATTAAAAATCCTTTCCACAAAGGACTTGTAAGGTATTGTATCGGACCAGGTTCGATCTACTTTCCGATGATTATCCCATCCGGGTCGATCTGCCTGAGGGCAGACAACTCCTCTTCAGTGGGCGCTGAAGATATCGAGACATCCTCTGGAATTATCAGGTCGAACCCAGTGTTCTCCTTGACCTGATCAACTGTAACCCCCGGGTGGACGCTGATGAGCTTCATCCTGCAGGTCTCCTCATCGAATCCCATGAGAGCAAGGTTGGTTATTACCTTGTAAGGCCCGGTGCCTTTTGGGAGCCCAGCTTTTTCTCTGGCACCCGGTCCTTCAATATAACCGGGAGTGGTGATGAAGCTTACCTTTTCGGGTAATTTTGCTTTGTCATGTCTGGCGATGATGATCGTTCTCCATGACAATGAACCAAAGTCGTTTGCTCCTCCACTGCCGGGAAGTCTGACCTTGGGGGAATCATGATCCCCTATTACCGTGGAGTTGATGTTTCCATACATATCCACCTCTGCCCCTCCAAGGAATGCATAATCTATCATTCCTCTTTGCCCGGTCTCCATGATCCCTGCAAGACCTGTGGCAGCCACGGCCTTGTGGGCACATCTGGAATCGCCGACCGAGATCGGAAGGGTGGGGACCTGGGGGGCAATACTGCCGGCCTCGAAGAATATTATGAGATTGGGGGCATGTGTTTTCTGGGCGAGAAGGCCCGCGATCATGGGTAGACCAGTACCAACCCCCACAATTTTACCATCTTCCAGTTGATGGGAAGCTACCGCTGCCATGAGTTCTATAGAAGTATATGATGTCATCTTAATTCCTCCAGCTGTCTGAGTTCCTTCAGCTTTTTGGAACCCACCAGGTCCAGATATTCGTCGAAGTCCTTGACCGAATAGACCCATTTATCCAAATATTCCTGCAACGATCCCTCATTCGCCCCAGCCTTGAGATATCCCCTGATGTGGCTCTCGTCAAAGTAGTATTCATGCGGCATGTTTCCCGGATGGCTTCCATGTGGAGCCTCGATAACGGCATCCACACAAAAATAGGGAATTGTCGTTCTTTCTGGATTGTCCCTGAAAAAGGTGTCGGGCACGATCCTTTCCGCAGTTACAATGACCCTCTTGGAAGCTTTGGCCAGGTCATCATCTTTCACTGTCGTGCCACGTATGGAACAGTTGCCATACTTATCAGCATAGTGAACATGGATGATGGAAACATCCGGCATGAGGGCCGGAAGTGCAACGAGTTTCTGACCTGTGAACGGACATTCCATTTCCTTTGCGGCACTATATTCGAACGTGTCGGAACCGAGCAGGTTCCTTGCCGGAAGGAATGGAAGCCCCATGGCCGCCGCTTTGATCCTCCATGAGAGTGAGGCGTTCGTCCATTCTACACATTTGATCCTTCCGGACTCCACCGCTCTCCTGCCGTTCTTTGACAGCCCTCGTGTCTCATATGCGAATGCATATGCAACATCTACGGCATCCACACAATCTCCAGCTATGAGAACATCGAGATCGTGAACAGCTGTATGTCCTGAGACCCTGAGATGCTTGACCCTCTGCCTTACGATCTCGTAGATCAAGGGCATGGATATTCGGATATGTCCGAACCCACCAATGGCGAGGTAGGTCCCATCCTTGACATATTTTTCCACCGCGGAACTCACTGTAGTTACCTTGTCCACAAGCCCTCTGAGCTTGTGTTTACGGTTCCAGTCTCTGATCTCATCGACCGTGCAGGAGGATAAAAGCTCTCCCTGTCCTTTTCTAAGCATTTGAGAACCCTACCCCTTATCGCAAAACCCGGTATATAATATTTCGAATGTACCAGGAACGATGATATTCCATTCTCCCCGGTTCACGATGATCATGCCGGTCTATAATGGAAAGTTATTACTACTCAAATTATCGTTCCGAGTTCATTCCCTGATGTTCCCATGACAGGGATATTGATTTGAGGTGTGAGAATGGATTTCAGTTATACCCCGGAACAGAAGATGATCAAGAACATGGTGAGAGAGTTCGCTGACAAAGAGATCAGACCGATGGCGAAGGAGATAGATGAGAAAGAGATATTCCCGAAGGACATCTTGAAGAAGATGGGGGCTCTCGGACTGATGGGAATGACCATCCCTCCGGAATATGGAGGTTCCCGGATAGATACAGTCAGTTACATGATCGCACTGGAAGAGATCGGAAAGGTTTGCGGTTCAACTGGTCTTACCATGGAAGCCCATAATACTCTCGGTGTGGGACATGTATATGAGATGGGATCAGAAGAACAGAGAAGGAAATATCTACCCATGGTACTGGATGGGGTCGGGATAGCTGCCTGGGCATTGACCGAACCCAATGCAGGCAGCGATGCAGGTTCACTTCAGACCTCGGCCGTCCTTGACGGAGATGAATGGGTCATCAATGGTTCCAAACAGTTCATAACAAGCGGTAGAGTGGCTGAATACATTGTGGTTATGGCGAAAACTGACAAGTCCAAGGGAGTAAAAGGTATCAGTGCATTCATCGTGGAAAAAGGAACGGAAGGTCTGATATACGGAGGAGATGAGGACAAGATCGGATTGAGGGGGTCCATTACGTCGCAGCTCCATTTCGAGGACTGCAGGATCCCAAAAGAGAACTTGCTTGGTGAGGAAGGTAAGGGATTCATCGGAGCCATGGGCATCCTCGACCGTGGAAGAACAGCTATTGGGGCACTGGCCGTTGGCCTTGCCCAGGCTGCTCTTGATGAATGCATAGATTATTCCAAGCAGAGGGAACAGTTCGGAAAACCCATATCCAAGTTCCAGGCAATACAGTGGAAGATAGCCAACATGGCTACCGAGATCGAAGCTGCAAGATTACTGGTTTACAGAGCGGCTGACATGGAGGACAGGGGATTATCGTTCGGAAAAGAAGCATCCATGGCCAAACTGTTCGCTTCCGAGACCGCAGTGAAGGCCGCAACAGAAGCCATCCAGATACACGGAGGATATGGTTTCACCAAGGAGTACCCGGTGGAGAGGTACTTCAGGGATGTGAAATTATACACCATAGGCGAAGGCACATCCGAGGTCCAACGAATGGTCATAGCCAAAAAGCTCGGATTATAATTAGAATGACCATCAGGGATATATCAGGGGTCCGTGTTCCTCGGTCATGGTCCTGACAAGCCGATTCGTCCACAGGGTCCCGGTATTTATCGCATTTCTTGCCCTCATGCTGGTAATATCCCTGTTCCTTGCGCCACTTTCGGTTCCCGAAGGGACGGTCACTGACCTTGATGCAAATGCCAATTGGATAGATCATCAGGATAGGTGGAAGGATATGGACCTGTTCCCAAAAGCGATATACACTTTCGGAGACCTGAACTGTCATCAGATCATGGATCGGACATTGATCATCAACGGCAATCAGATGCCTGTTTGCACCAGGGATGTGGCGATCTTCATCGGTGTGTTCCTCGGAGCACTTCTGCTAACAAGGGCAGTAGCCCATGATCATCCTTCGCTGGTGTTCACTTCAATACTGCCAAAGGGGTCGAGAAAAGGTTTCTTCCGGAAGCATCCGGCGGTCCTTTTCACCGCTTCCATAATCCTCCTCCTGACCCCCACAGCTCTGGATGGTGGTATTCAGGCAATGTCAACGATGTCATTGCTTCCCTGGGGTCTTTCATATGAGAGCACGAATCCCACCAGGATCCTGGCCGGCTTCCCAATGGGTGTCGGACTGGGCATCCTTATTACTTCTTTCATGGTCTCACTTCTTTCCAGAAGGGATGACCTATCTGGCAATCTGATCACTTATCTGGTAAAAGAGTGATATTGATCTGAAATGGGGAAAGTATTAAATTAGGTCTTTCATCAGGTCAGCATAGAAGATGACCGGGGAAGGACACATGGTGGAATTTGTGACGATCAGGGCAGATATCGCCAGAAGCGGAAGGACCGAGAACATATCACTCCCGATGAGTTCGACAATAATCGATCTTTTAAGGAAGCTGAACGAACCCATCGATGGGGTGATAGTCCTTCAGGATGGGAGACCCATCCCCATTGATCAGACAGTAGACATGGTCCGAAACAGCGAGCTCAAGGTCATCTCTGTAGCATCAGGAGGATAGATAATGCAAGATACTGTTGGTATATTCGTGCTCGGAACCGCTGGATGTGGAAAATCCACACTGGTAGCGGCTATGGCAAATTGGATGGACCAGGGCGGTCTGCCCAATCAGATAGTGAACCTCGATCCGGGTTCGGACCTGATCCCGTATGAACCTGATGTGGATGTGAGGGATTGGATAACCCTGGCAGATGTGATGGAGGAGTACAAACTTGGCCCCAACGGTGCACAGATCGTTGCCGCGGACATGCTTGCAATATACAAATCAAGGATCAAATCATCTCTTGATCTCACGGATGAGAAGTATATTCTATTCGATACTCCCGGCCAGATGGAACTGTTCACATTCAGGGAAGCTGCAAAGGAGATCGTCAGCTCCCTGGTTCCACAATCATATCTGCTGTACCTTATCGATCCATTCAACGCCAGAACACCTTCCGGGTTCGTCAGTCAGCTGATGCTCTCATCACTTTCACGTTTGAGGTTCCAGATACCTTCACTCGAAGTACTTTCCAAGGCTGACATGATGGACCCTGAGATGATCGAGAGGATAAACAGATGGCAGAACTATCCGGATATCCTTATGAACGATCTGCTGGAGGAGACCAGAGCGTCCCCCTCCCTGTCCACCGAACTCGCAGTTGGCATCAACAGGACGCTTGAGGACCTGGGTGTGGCATCTAAACTTTTCCCTGTATCTTCTGCGAATGGGACCGGGATAGACAGGATATACGAGGTGGTCCAACTGACCTATGGGGCAGGTGATGACCTACCCGTAAGTGATGGCGATCTTGACGAGAGCATGCCACTGTGATCTCATATTCAAGGGATAACAGATATTAACGGTCCATGGATTATCAGGATGGTAGTGAAAACATGGATGGTTGGAAGATGGTCCGCGTGCAGGAGCGCCCGGATCCGGTAGGAAGGGAACCTGCAATGGCCAAAGAGGTCACACCCTGCTCGGAATATACCAGATTCACATCCGAGGGAAGGATGATGGACCCTCATTCATCGTTATCGGTGATATTGGACAGTTACCTCACCGGGCATTTATTCAGATCGGGACCTTTTCAGAAGGCAAAGTGGTCCGATCGATTGGGGTATGGGATGGGGCTCATCGGAGAGGATACAAGGATCCATCTCCATACCACCGGGAAATATGTGATCAGAAGAGCATTGGACCGGGACCATGCCAATCTCATCCAGCTTGTCCTTTCACAGTTATCAAGACCCGCTCTCTATTCCACCAGGAACGGATCCTTCATGTGGGAGATCATCAGGGACCTGTCCCTTGGAAAGGATGTGGGTGATCTGAAGTCCATTGACCAGCTTTTTCCATGGCCAGGGGGTGAGGGGTGTGAAAACGATATGGAAGAGGCCATAGCCTCGTTCAATGAAGCCGATGAATTGTTCTCATCGACCGTAGAAAGGATCCTTGAAGATGGCAGTGATCTCGAACTCGAGAATATAAGCAATGGTTCATCACAACTCGTCGATGAATTCGGCAATGGATCGCAGAAGCTCCTTGATGGCGATCTATACTTGACCGGCAAGGTCCTTGGGTGGGGGTCATATATCCTGCTGGTCCTTACAGCGATCAAGAACAGATAATACGAGATGATCCGAAATGCACAGGATTATATCCAATGAGAAGAATTGGCTGTTGCGCCAGTTTAGCTATTCCCGAAGGTGATCATATGGTTGTCTCGAAAAAGGAACGTCTGAAGAAAGAGCTTGATTCAGCCATAGCGGATGGTGATCTTGACCTTGCACTTGCAGTAGCAGTGGACATGGTAGAACTTGAACCTGATGATGCTGAAAGCCACACATCAAGAAGTGTGATCCTTTCCAAATTGGGACGGATCGAGGAATCCATCAAGGAGATAGATGAGGCGCTCTCCATCGATGACAATGCACCGAAAGTGTGGTATTCCAAGGGTTGCATACTTATGGACAATGACAGGTCCAGACCTGCCCTGGCATGTTTCTACAAATCCCTTGATCTGGACCCGTCCCAGGAAAGGGTCCGGACCCGTTTCACAAGATGCCTGGACAAGATGATATCGGAAATGGAGGAAACGGTACAGGAGATCTATCAGGAAGGTCCGGCGCTGTTCAAAGAGGACCCATCGGTAAAACCTGTGTTCAAGGCAGATTTCACCGATCATGTTGAAGATGAGGAAACTTCCGATAAAGAACCTCTACCCGAAGAGGAACCCGACCTTCCGCCAAGGCGCAGAGGCGGATCCTTACTCGACGACGATCTTTTCGATGATGATGATGGGGGAGATGAGTCCGAGGATTGGGGAGATGATGAGGACATCGATGAGGTGGAATCGTGGGGGGACGATGAAGATGGGCCTGTAGGTTCCATCCAATGTCGATGCGGTGAGGAGATACCGATATACAGTGAAGAAAGACCATATCGATTCGAGTGTCCCGATTGTGGTAGGATGGGAACACTGAAATGAGTTTCAGTTCTTGCTATACCAGTGAAGAAGGAGTTCCATAGGGGTCGTTGCCAGTATCAGGAAGACCTCCATGTCCTCCTCCATTCCCTCAACAATGTTCACTCCCCATATGATGTTGGCATTCGATCTGATCTTTTTCCTGAGAGCCTCGGAAGCCACAAGAGAATCTTCCAGTGTAAGATCACCGCTTCCCACCACATTGACAAGTGCTTTTCTAACAGACCTAAGGTCAAGATCGCATAATGGCCTTGTAAGAGCATCCTTGACGGATGTGGTGGCCTTGTTCCCCCCCGGTATCGCGGCTCCCCATGTCATGATAAGTAGAGCTCCCCCCTTTGATGTGAGCATAAGGTCAGCTTGATCGAGATTGACAACACCCGGGGTGAATGCCATATCGGTGAGATGGCGGATCATATGGGCGATGTCCACATTCCTTCCTTCCCTTGTAACGACAGGTGGTATCGCTGTAAGGCCATTGAATGAACCGGAAAGCGATATCAATTCCCGATTCAGGTCCTCTATCTCCTTGATATCCTTGAAGTACCCTGTTTTTATTATGAATCCGATCGAGAATGCACCCTGTGAAATGGACATCTCCGAGAGATATTGGGCCGAGACATGCCCCATCTTCCTGTCCATGTCCATGAAGATCAGGACCATGTCCCCTCTTCCGATGTGATCACCAAGTTCATCAAGGACCTGGACCTCAGAATTCTTCAGTTGATGTGCCGAGGTCCTGTGATTGGGGTTCTTCCCTACACCCCCAAGAGAAGAGAAGAGAATTTCTCCCTCTTTCATACGTTCCATGGAATATAGATCATGATCTAGGGTGTCATGGTCGATATCGGTGATGGTTTCCCAATGGTCATCGTCAGAATATCTGACCTTAAGAGGATACCTGCACCCTGTAAGCAATGAGGACAATCGTTTCAACAATCTATCCGACCGATCGTCAAGTGAAGCGATGAAAAGGTCCCTCATGAAAAGATCACATCCAGTTATCGAGGGTTATCGGACCTTGCTCCTTATCATCTTTTTCCTTATGCTCGATATGATGATCTTCATTCGCAACGGAGGGTCTCTGGCCGATCTCCTTATCATCGCCTGACTGCTTGGGTTCTTCATTGAAATCATCGAACAGGGATGATTGGGAAACACCTTTAAGGAGTTCCATTTCCTCCAGGCCGAATACCTCTGTCACCCTGGAAAGTGTCGAGGCCAATCTTTCTGCATAATATTGATGGTCAGGTTCGAAATCGAAATCCTTGCTGTCTGTGTAAGGTTCCACATGTTGGGGTTTTGCCTTAGCATTGACAACGATCCATGAGACCTTCATTCCGGGGACAAGTTCGATCCCCAGCTTTCTTGCTTTTCTGAGGGCCTGGATATTTGCCATGGAGTCCGGATTCTTGTACTTCTCCCTGATCTTATGTTCCTCCACTTCCTGCACCGATCGAGATATTACCAGTTTATCGAGGGGAACCTCCCCGTTCCTGATCGAACCGACAACCTCCTTTGCAAAGTCAAGAGCAGCATCTATTTTTCCTGACAGGATCATCTCGAATATCTTTGAAAGGGCTTCACCCTGTACGTCAAAGGAGTCCGTCCTTCTCATTTCGTATCCTCTGACAACAAGGTCCTCCTTCGGCCATACGACCTTACCCACGTATCTCTTCTTCTTGCCATGGGTGAAGAAAGATGAGAACACCTTCTCGAACTCCAGTACCCTCGCTCCATCAGTGAACCTAGTTGAAAGTTCGTTTCCGGCCTTCATGGTGCCATCGAGGTCATCAAAGGGCGATCTGACGAAAACCGAATCGGTATCGGAGTAGATCACATCCATGCCCTCTTGTTCCAACGTTGAGATGATGGACTTGATATTTTCTCTGGCATAGGCAGTGATGGAAGATCCGATGGACCTGTCGGTGAACCTGTAAAAATATGAGGCAAAGACACCGTAGAACGAGTTCATGAGGACCTTCAAAGCCTCCTGCAATCCGTTGTAGAACTCCTTGTCCGAAGGGTCGATCGCTTCCTTCATGGACCTCTTGGCCGAGATCCTGTCATCCATCAGTTTTTTCAGAATGACCGGGATAAGCCCTTTTCTTTTCTCTGCGGGTTTGAAGAATACTCCGGGGATGGGTGATGGGATATTTCCATCTTCCACTCCTGTAAGTGTTGTGAAACAGATATTGTTCTCGATCATCAGAGAAGGATACATCGATCTGAAATCGAGGACTATCACCCAGTGATACAGACCGGGATCGATGGAATGGACGTAGGCACCTTCTATCTTGGATGTCTTCTTTTCCCTTCTCGTCAATGGTATGCCGATATCCTTCCTGTCAGCCTCTCTTATCAGGATGGAATCGATAAGGTTGGATGTGGACCCCGACAGGACATCGTAGAGAGGTAGTTGGGCAACATATGAAAGGGCCATGGCCTTCTTGATCGACATTGTTCGATCGAGAACGCGAAGAGCAAGTTCAGCGTCCCGTTCGCAGTATCTGATCACTTCGTCCTTTCTATTTGCCCATTCTTGCTCGATAATGGATGTATCGATGTCATCTTTACCTTCATTGAAGAGTAGCCGAGAAACGGCTTCCAGTGATTCCTTCTTGGGTCTGAAGGCCTTCTTTGCTTCCCACCAGGCATCGACTATTATCCTGCCCTTCGCCCTCCATGACCTGAATCCTTGATTATCGACGAAGGAACCGTCCCGCCCCATTCTGATGCCTTCCAATGAAATGGTCGATGCTCTTTTCATCAAATGCGGGATATCATATCCATCGATGTTGTAACCGGTTATCACATCCGGATCCTCGGATAATATGATGTCCTCAAGCCCCTGGATGACAAGGTCCTCCCTCACCATCATATCTTCCACGTCATCTCCGGGTACGATATGATCGGAATTGATATCCGATACATCATCGAGATGCAACCAGGCCGTTGAATGACCGACCATATATAGTTCGCCGGACCTGATCGAGTTCTCTATGTCGAAGGAGAGAACCTTCAACTTGATAGGGAATGGTTCGATAGACCTGAGATGTGATACCTTCACGACCTTGTCAGTGGAGTATCGGTCATCCTCTATCTGTTCTCCTTCCATTTCGAGATAACTTCCAAGATCAAGATCATAGAACACCCTGTAGATGAAAGGAATGTCGGCCGCAAGGATCTGGTATCCCTTTTCACCCCATTTCTTCCTGTATTTTGGAACATCGAAAGGGAATCGGATCGTGACCTTCACTGTGTTCATATCCCGTCCGGCGGTCCAGAGGACCCTGTCCTCGACATCAAGGACCTCGGGGTCCGATCCCAAACTATCCCTGACCTCATCCTTCGGCTCAACAATATAGAAATAAGGTCTGATATCATCCTTTAAAAGCGTGTATGATGTTCCATCCATGCCGCGGCAGAAGAGCTCGATCCTGACGCCATCTCCTTTCCTTATGTAATGGCCGCTGATCACAAGGACCTGTTCTTTCAAATATGATCACCTTGTCAAGCATTGGAATGGATCTTTACAACATCGCCATCGCATAGCTCGTGATCCGCTCCTATCGCTCTCTGGGTGCGGCAGTCGATGGCCCTGATAAAATGATCACCAAGGTCGGTATGGACCACATAAGCTAGGTCCTTGGCGGTAGATCCTTTCCGTAGAAGATGAGCGTCCGGCAGTATCCTTCCATCATGGTCAGTATAATGATGTTCATCTTCAACGGGGTAGACCACGATCAATTCCAGCAGCTCGTATGCAGCTCGTTCCAGAACCTTCTGGACATTGGTGGAACCAAACCTGTCCAGTACACCCTGTATCCTATCCAATGCCTTGATCTGGGGGACGCTTAGTCTGTCCTTTTGTTTGATCTCGAAGGTTGAACTGCCAGGTATGTATTCTATGAGCCCGGCCTTGTCAGCTTTCCGGAGTGCCATCTCTGCCTCGGAACAGGTTGGTATTACCAGATATTCCCCGGCAGCCTCTTTCAATGCCTCTATCTGCTCATCGGTGGCCTTGTCGGCTTTGTTCGCTGCGATGATCATTGGTTTCGAGAATTTCCTCAGGGCCTTGGCAAGTTCCATTATCTCATTCTCTGACCAGCGAGTTGGTTTCTCATCCAGTTCGAGGTGATGCATCGCATCTGCAATATGGTGGATGTTGATGCCCAATCCTGTTACCTTTTCGGCCAGTATCCTGTCTATAGGTGTGTGAGATGACTCACATTGCCTCGATAACTTGGTCCAGTCCTTGATTATAATGGAATGGAACCAATGGTCTATCTCCGACACGAGGAAATCGATATCATTGGTTGGATCGTGATCCCCGACATCGATGGGATTTCCCTCCTCATCGGTGGACCCGGAAACATCGATCACATGTATCAATGCCTTGGCCTGTCTGAGATCATCGAGGAACTGGTTCCCCAACCCTTTCCCTGTATGAGCGTCGGGAACGAGGCCTGCCACATCAAGTAATTCCACGGGAACGAGTCTTGTATCCCCGAGTACGATGGAGTTCTTTGGCTGGCTTGTTACACCAAGATCCTTTCCCGGGTCAGGACTTCTCAGATAACCCATTCCCTTGTTCGCTTTGATCGTTGTAAATGGATAATTGGCGATCTCAACTCCGGCCAGCGTGGAAGCCTCAAAGAAAGTGGACTTTCCAACATTCGGTTTACCAACAAGACCTATCTCCAAATCAGAAGCCCCCGTCCTTTTTATCAGGAGTGATGGGGACCGCTAAATAGTTTCTCCCACTGCAAATAATCTGAAGCTTTTGCTGTCAAGGAAGGCAAGACCAAATCTGGACGACGGTCCGATCCATATCTGTGATTCAGGGACCGCTTCGAGGGTGATGTTTTTCTTCCCATCGATCTCCCTCTCTTCGATGATCTCTCCGATGGTGACCGGAAGGAACTGAAGCGATGACCAGAGATGAAGCTTCATTCCCTTCTCGATCGGATCCTTCCAGTATGGTGACAATGTGAACCTTATCTTGACGGAATCGACCTTCACCAGACCACCATCCTTGGTGGACAGGACACATCCTCTGGGAAGATCCTCATGATCGATGTTCTTCAGGGCAAGTCCGACCCTTGCACCTGCAGGAGCTTCATTATGGTCCTTGTCATGGATCTGTATGGACCTGATCTGGATCCTCTTGTTTCCCGGGAATGTGAACAGTTCTTGATGTTTCGAGATGGATCCACCAGTGACAAAACCCAGAGCGACCGTTCCGACCCCTTTCACAGGGAAAGCCTGATCTATGACCACCAGTGGAATTTCCATCGGCCATTCGTTCTTGAGGTCGAAGAGCTTCTCTCGGAGAAGGGAAGGATCGGGGTCCATTTCTTCCCATCCCGCTATTACCGTGCCTTCTATCAAAGCTGCGAACCGGGCTCGGTCCACCATTTCGCCGATATGCAGCATGCCATTCCTGATCCCCGCAAGATCGATGGCGATCATCGTCTCACCAAGGTCCTTGTCGATCTTCTGTACGTTCAGAAGGACCCTGTCAGTGAGCGAAAGTGTGAAAAGTAGTGACCAGAGCTTCTCGGGATATTTGGATGGGTTCAGCACCGAGATGATATGATCATCCTTTTTCAGGGCCCTGATACCGAACGATGTGTTCGAGGTCTCCTTTCCGAACGATGATGTCCAATCGGAAGGTCCTATGATGGTGATCGTCGTGTGGTCCATGGGACCCATATTTGGGACCATCACAAATATCTTTCCTCTGATACGGGAAAAATGGAAGTAATCATAGGGACATCATGAGATATGGGAAACGAGAAGATCGCAGGCATTTCGGGTCTGGTCCTGCTGGTCTTGGGTTCGATCGGGATAATAGGATCTTTTATCATAGGTTCCATCGAGGTATACCTGATCCTGATCATTCCTGTATTTGTGTTCAAAGGGATCGTCCCAGCACTATCGTTCGTTTTGATCTTGATCGGGAGTGTGATGATTTTATTTGCAAGGCTCTCGATCAAGCGAATAGATGATCGTGGTGGCCAGGAGAGATCGATCGAGGGAGGGGGGGTTATTTTTCTTGGACCGATCCCGATAGTTTTCGGATCAAAAGGATTCAAAGAGGGTCTGCCCTCTTGGTGTAAACTGCTGATTGTCGGTATCATAGTTTCTTTTCTGTTCATCATCTTTTCCATTGTCATCTACAATATTGTGTATGAAGGGGGGGGCCAGTGATGTTTTGTACAAATAAAGGATCCACCCACATGTATTAATAGTATGAAAATGCGGTAGGAATAATTATTTAAATAAAGTATGGGTTTTAGAGACTGGTTTCAGACTTTGTTTTCCTATACAGATATGGTTCCAAAGGAGGAATAACATGAAGAAGGTCCTGATATTAGGTATAGTTGCCATATTCTTGGGCATGGCTCTTGTCAACGGAGTATTATCCTTACAAGAAAAAGGGATAGAGTCCAACGAGTTCAGCGTTGGATCGCCTGAAGATTATGTGAACATAACAGAAGCGAGTCTCGAGATAACCGAACAAGAAGGTATGCTTTTCAATAATGAAGGTAGCATATTCGTTCACAACAATGCCACATATGATGGTCTGTCTTTCGAGATAACCGGAAGCGACCTGAACGATGTTTACCCTGAAGGGGTCGCTCTTGATCTGGGCGACAACGGCAGGGATGAATACAGGTTCGACGGTTGGTCAGTTGGTCAATGGGGAAACCAGTCAAATATGATCAATGATCTTTGGGAATCCAGGACCTCCCATGATGCGTTCCCGGTACCGGAGGGTGACATGTATTACGTGAAGCTCCCGAGCAGGGCGGTCGTGACAGATGTGAACATGGATCTGGAGCATCCGTTGATCCCGGTTGTCCAGGAAGGATATTTCGAAGATGACAATCTGGATATTGCGAACTCCTATTATTACTATTATGGATATGAATATTCATGGGGGTACAAATACGAATATGGATATTCATATTATTATCCGACCAGCTACTGGGAGAACTACAACTATGCAAGTCAATTCCGTTATTCTTATCCGGGTTATCAATATTCCAGCTATGGAAATACCTATAAAGGCGGACAACCGGACTCAACTGTGCATATGACATGGGAGCTTGACGATCCCGCATTTTCAGTGCCCCAGGGAGCAAATATACTGAAGTATGAACTCAATTATCCTGTGAGGAACTATGCCGGGTATGCCGGGAGTTACGGTTACACCTGGACATCGAACTCGGCAAGGTATTATGGCGGTGAAAGGACATACGGAGTGTTCGAGGCCCTTGAACCACAGCTCACCGACGATGATATGAATTATTATTATTCGTATTATGATTACTATTACAATCAAGAGAGATTACCCGACCTTGAAGAGGATACCATTGATGAATATTATTATGACCTCTATCCAGGTTATGATCCGACCGTGATCGATGAATATACACTGGATGAATTCTTCTCGAACTCATACTACAAGGATGAATTCATGCCTGTTTATGATCTATCCGATCTTGCATCCGATTGGATCGATGGGACCACCGAGAACAACGGCATAATGCTCGCTATGTATGACACTCCTTACGGAACCATGCCATACGACGGTGGGGTGGACGATGATTTCGTATACATCAATGATGCAGGAAGCTATTCCGGAGCGAGGCAGCAGAACAATTACCAGTTCTATTACGGGGGATATCTCTACAATCCATTGTGCAGTTATTATGCCAACAACTACGGTCATCTCTATCCCAAGTTGATCATCAGCTATGATCTTGCATCTTATGATCCATGGCTGGACTTCGGTGACGATGGTGTAAACGAGTATACCCATGTTGGCGAACTGTATGAACCCATCTCCGTGGGGGGTACACCCGCATTCAACAATGCGATCAACACATACCTTGCGACCCACCTCCCTGATGAGGTCGATGATTATGGAAACGAGTTCACGTATGTTCCCATCAGGTTAGGAGCCGAATCAGCCGGCAAGATCGTTATTGACAATATCAAGATCAGGTATGATTATACCGCTCTTGTCTACTACAATCCAACGACCGGAACCACACTTGATGAGTTGAACTCCCTTGTCCCCTCAGATGAGATCGGCTGGTCATTGATCCCTATAAATCTGACCGCAGATTCACAGGGGATCATCGAGCTCGACAATCTGCAGATACTCGGGTCAAAACCAAATTACAGGCCCACTGTGAAAGAAGTGATCGTTCCTTCCGTCGAGGAAGGTATTATCGATCCAATGTGGCTTGAGATCACCCAGTTCTTCGAAGATATGGACCAGGATGTGTCAACACTTGATTACAGGGTCAATTCCAATGACATGGGATCCCATGTGGAACTTTTCATATACCGTCCGGAGACAAGGGCTGGTGAGGTCTATCTAGGAATAGACACGTCAATAGACGAGAACTGGTTTGGAGATGTCCAGGTAGTGATCTCCGCAATGGACGATGGTGGAAAGGACATTATGACAGATCCGTTCACCATAACGATCGATCCGGTGAATGACCTTCCTTATATGGATATGGAACTTCCCGAGATCACAGGAGAGGAGGGTATAGATCCTATCCTTATCGAATACAATGCACCCACTGGCAGGGATGTTGCCATGGGCAAGGTATCGTTCCTTATGGCTGCCGATGGAGTTCCCTACTACATGGATATTGAGGATGAGAGGATCTATCTTGGATTCCAGCTACTTGACGGTGAGATGAACGAGGCGACACTCGAGACCTCAAATGACGATGGTTTCAAGATATACCGGGGAGCCAATGGAGAATTGTCCCTGACGATCCTTCCACCCGAGTACACGGAGGACCCGGACAATTTCATTGTGATCATAGGTTCGAATCCTGATTATAATATGGAATATGGAATGTATTATCTCAGGGTTTTCACCTCTGACGATCCCAATGACATCTATGGCCAGACATACGAGACCGTTCCGATAACCATCGCACCTGTGAACGATCCTCCTTTGATCTCGGTTGTACCTGATGTTGTTCTTGATGAGGATACATCTTACTCGGGAACCGTAGATTTCATTGACATGTATCTATCTGACATCGACAGTCCGATGAGCGAGCTATCTGTGATGTTCTATCCATCCGAGGATGAGGTGGAGATCGTTCTTGATAACGACAATCATCTTCAGGTGGATGTTGCCATGGACTTCTATGGTGTTGTTCCTGTGACCGTGGAAGCTACAGATGGTGAATCATCCGTGTTTTCGACGTTCAATGTCAGGATCAGATCGATCAACGATATGCCCAAGGTCGTTGTCAGTAATGTGTTCGAAAGTATGGTCATCGATGACATGTTCTACATCCGTGGAACGGCCAATGACATAGAGAAGGACCTCAGATGGGTTGAAGTTGGTGTTGTGGAAAAGGGTGGCTTCCTTTACGAGGATGATTGGGGTATTGCTGATGGTGCATATGTCTGGCAGTATCTAATGGATATCCGCGATCTAAGGACCGCCGAGTATGAAGTGTTCATACGAGCTTATGATGGGCGCGATTACTCTGAAGTCCTCGAATTCGTCGTAAATGTGAAGACCCCAGAACCTGAGAAACCTTCCCCTGCACCAGAGGTGACCATCACCACGACCTTTGACGATGTTCTATCGGATAAGGTTGAGGTATCCGGCACTGTGTTTGATGAGTCCGGTTATGTGGACTTTGTCGAATTCCGCATTGATGGTGGTATCTGGAAGAAGGCAGCTCTTGATGTTGATGCATGGACCGCATTGATCAATACCCGCATCTTTACGAATGATAACCACAATCTATCGGTGAGGGCGTATGATGGGAAGTCATATTCCGAGATAGAGTTCAGTCGTTTCGAAATTTTCAATGAGGACAGTGATCTCGATGGTATCTCCAATGAGTGGGAGAATATCCTTCAGTTGGATCCATTCAATCCTCTTGACGGGACGATGGACTTCGATGAGGATGGTTTCTCCAATGCTGAAGAAGTTGCGGCAAATACTGATATCTTTGATGGTCTCAGTCATCCAGCAGAGGATGATGGAAAGTCCGCCATTGATACGTGGGCATTGATCTTCATAGCTGTGGCAATTATCTCTGCTATCGTGATAATCGCTCTTTTCATCCTGAACATTCGGATAGAGAAGAATATGCACGGTTGGAGAGAAGACCTTCACAGGAGAAGAGCAGAGAGAAGACCGAAGACATTGCTACAGAAGATCGTAGAGATGACGCCAATATTTGGTGGAGCTGCCATGGCCCCTGCAGGCCCAGCACTTCCAGGTGGTGCCGAGTCCGGTCCGGATGTAGCGGCATTGCCTCCGGCACAGGAAGGTTTTGATCAACCTCCACAGTGAATCGAATGAATATCGCGACAGTTCGGCACCTCCCTTCGGAGGTGCCTTTTTTTTTATTTTCTTTGTTTTTCCTGATTAATGTAAGATTGTTGTACAAAAACAAAGCCCGTTGAATGAAAAATAAAATCATCGGTTTAATTCAACTGGGTCTCGAACTTCCATTTCAATACCCAATTGACGAGAGGAAGTTACGAGTTTGTACAGTTTCTTTGATTATTATTGAACGACTATAATTATTATTGAAAACCAAAATCCAATAAAGGAGATTTAATAATATCGAAAAAGCTCAAACCGGTCTGCAAAGAACGACTTGACACTTTTTAAATTTATATACACATTATCCATTCACCAGTAACGATCCCCATGGTACAAGGACTGGAATATGACGGAAAGAGCATCGATCTCGGTATTTTCGGTAATGCGGTATTTCTAGATGATGCGAACCTCTCAGATGATGACAGGGAACCTGATAGGATATTGAAGGATGCACTGGATGAATATATCAATAGAAATGGTTCCTCTGAATTCGAGAAAAATGATATCGGATTGATAATCAATGATCGGAACAGACCAACACCAACACATCTGGTGTTCCAGGAATTGTTAAGGAGATACCCCGATATCGGATCAAGGATATCGAAAGTACATATTGCAACAGGAACTCATCTTGAACCATCAGAAGACGACCTGAAGGCAATTTTAGGTGACACATATGGTTCATTATCGGAAAAGGTGCATATCCATAGAGCAGATAGGGAAAACGAACACAAAACCGTTGGCATCACTTCAAGAGGAACCGATGTAAGGTTCGATTCCGAAATATTCGACCATGGTATGCTCCTGATAATAAACTCAGTTGAACCTCACTACTTTGCAGGATACACGGGTGGAAGGAAATCACTTCTTCCAGGAATGGCCTGGTTCAATACGGTGGAGAAGAACCATTCCCATGCATTGCACCCATGTTCGAAGACTTCCGGATTGAAAGGAAATCCTGTTCATGAGGACATGGAAGAAGCTGTCGAGATGTTCCTGCGCGAAAGGAAACATCTAACATTCCAATTGGTCCAGGGACCCGGGAAGATCCTGACGAATGTTGTTATCGGTGATATTTTCAGTGCTTTTGTCGATGGTGTTTCAATTGCAGAGAAGCAATTCTGCATTGATGTGGAAGGGAAGGCGGACATTGTCATATCTTTTGCACAGCCGCCAATGGATAGGACCCTGTATCAGGCTCAAAAGGCAATAGAGAACGGGAAGATAGCCCTGAAAGAAGGTGGAACATTGATCCTAGTTGCCGCCTGCAGGGAAGGCATAGGAAATTCCACGTTCTGGGATCTTCTGACCAGTAGTGATAATGAGGCATCGGTCCTTAGATCGATAGAGATGGGATACAAGCTGGGATATCACAAAGCAGCAAAGATCGCGGCGTTATCATCACATTCGAATATTTACATGGTATCGAGGGTCGATCCAGAGATTCTATCAAAAGGATTCATAAAAGGATTTGAAACGGTAGAGGATGCCTTTAAAGAGGCGATATCGATATCGGGAGAGGATCCCACGGTCTTGATAATACCTGATGGAACAGTTACGGTTCCTAAACCACAGGGGTGACATTCATATGACAGAAGACAAGAGAATTGAAAAGGCAAAGTTGCCGGCAAAGTATGCAACCGTACTTCATCCCTTCTACAAAGGGAAGATCGAAATATCATTGAAGGCCCCGGTAAGGGATTTCTCAGATTTTGCGATATGGTATACTCCCGGTGTTGCTCAACCATGCATGGAGATCCATAAAGACCCATCCAGGGTCTGGGAGCATACTAACCGGGGTAATACTATAGCTATTGTCTCTGATGGTTCCAGGGTCCTGGGACTTGGAAATATCGGCCCTGAAGCTGCAATGCCTGTAATGGAGGGTAAATCACTTCTTTTCAAATATCTGGGAGGAGTGGATGCGTTCCCTCTCTGTATAGATACCAACGATGTCGAAGAGATCGTACGGACTGTCAAGATACTTCAACCGTCACTTGGTGGGGTGAATCTGGAAGATATTCAGACACCTCAATGCTTCGAGGTCCTTGACAGACTGAGGAAGGAGATGGATATTCCTGTCTGGCACGATGATCAGCAGGGAACGGCCACTGTGGAGGTTGCTGGATTCATCAATGCCGCAAAACTTGTTGGCAAGAAACCCGGGGAAATGCAGATAACAATGATAGGGGCAGGAGCTGCGAATCTGAGGATTGCAGATATCTTGACCCAGGTCGGGGTCAAACACAAAAATATAATCATGTGTGATTCAAAAGGTGTCCTGTCGGAGGAAAGAGATGATATCGATCAGATCAAGAACTCGAATCCCGAGAAGTACAGGGCATGTGTGAAATATTCGGGAGTTTCAAGGGAATGCACATTTGAAACATGCACCAAGGCATCTGATGTCATCCTGGGAGCCTCAAGGCCGGTCCCTGGAACCATAACCAAGGATATGATACGGAAAATGGCAGACAAACCCATAGTGTTCGCAGCCGCAAATCCGGAACCGGAGATATGGCCCTGGGATGCTATCGAGGCCGGTGCCTATGTGATAGCGACGGGAAGGTCGGATTTCCCCAATCAGATAAATAATTCACTCGGATTCCCTGGTATTTTCAGAGGAGCACTTGACGTTAGAGCGACAACAATTACCGATGCAATGTGTATTTCAGCAGCCCGGGAGCTGGCAAAGGTTGCAGAGGATAAGGGATTGACAAGGGAGTATATCATTCCGAACATGGAGGAATGGGAAGTATTCCCAAGGGAGGCTGCGGCCGTTGGAACCCAGGCTATAAAGGATGGGATTGCCCGTGTCAAGAGATCACATTCTGAACTCCTTGAAATGGCCTATGATATCATTGATAGGGCAAGGAAAGAGACAGGAATGAAGATGGGATCAGGGGCGATAGCAAAAGCTCCGGAAGGAACAAGACTATAGTTGGAAAAAATATTGATAAGTGGCTGAAGGGCAACGGACTCGCGTACGAGAAAGCCCTTCAACCAGGACGGAGTGGGATTAGGAAGAGAGGATTGAATAATTTCAACTAAAAAGTTGGTGTCACTCCGTCAAACTTACCTATACTGTTCTTATATTTAACCCTTTCAAATGGGATTGAAAAACAATATGTCAATATTGATATCCGTTACGATAAGTTTTC
>JAUVCN010000127.1 GCA_030595715.1 Thermoplasmatales archaeon | reverse complement strand
CACCTCCCCAGTTGTCTGTAGACCCATAACCATCGAATTGAACGTTATCACCGATCCTGATATCATGGTCCTCACCTGCATCAGCGACGGGTTTTGTGTTGTCCAGGTTAATATCAACGGAAACGGATCTGACGTTTCCGGATATGTCGGAAGAATTGATGACCAAAACGTATGGACCATCTTCGTGAATCGATGTATCCCACGACCAGTTTACCAGACCGCCCGAAGTTGAAATGTTGAAAATAGGTGTCCATGAATAGGTTCCGTTCCTCTCTATGTCGCCTTCAAGATATCCAGATACCCATGACAGATGCCTTTCCGGATCGGTTGCGTCGATGAGGATATTCTGCATTCCACCCATAGGACTGGCATACTTTGGATGGATGATATTGATAATGGGAGGGACCTTGTCATGGACAATAAAGGTGATCCTGTCCGATACGTTCGTGTTCCCTGAGCTATCTTCCCCCCATGCCCAGAATACCAACGATCCAGCTCTTTCCTGAGCAGGTATGGTGAGAGATGAGTGGAGTTTGTATGGAACGGTCATGTTACGTTCTATACCATACACATCGAGGTAGAACAGAAGGAACTCTGAAAGATCGATATTGTCAGTTCCACTTACATTGATCTGGATATTCTTGCCTATTGCAATAGAATCCGTTCCATTGTATTCAATGGTAAAAACAGGTGGATCGTTATCAACTATCTCCCTTGTGATGATCGAAGTTGAGTTCCAGTTGCCCGAAGAATCCTGCACGGAACAGATATAATGGAGAGGTTCCAGGGAATCAGATGGAACAAGTATGTCAAGCCCCCATGGATTGCATACTATCATGGATCCGTTCGTGTGAACACCATCACCACCGAACCAGTATTCCAGAGTGGGAAATACCTGAAGCCTCTCATCGACAGGACTTGCCCTTATCTCGAACATATCGCCGGTGGTAGGATCACCAGAAGTCTGATCAGTGATGGAGGGGGGGACGAGATCATACTGAAGAGGAAGCTGATCACCAGGCCAGTGAGGGAGATCTGTATCTCCTATCCCATCACCGTCTAGGTCCAGTCCTGTGTAGTTGGACCAGTAATTCCCTCCGAGATAAGGTCCTCCGATAATGTTCGTTCCAGGAGTCTTTGATATATTCCATATCGTTCCCGAAGAACCATATGCGCTACAGGAAATGAATTTGTTATTATATACCAGAGAATTACTATCATCGAACAATTGAAATCCTTTATTATAAAATACATTTGATCGGATAATAGATTTTTCTGATTGTTCAGATTCGAATCCGGTCCCATATTTAAATTGATTATTCTCGATCAAAGTTGAAGACGAGCCAGAAAAGACTATTCCATCAATACTATACCAATTTTTTATAAATGTAGAATTTGATATGGTGGTGTTAATATTGCGCCAGAGACGGATTTGGTCCTTAGTGCTATTGAATGTACACGAATCAACAAGTGTTCCAATTCCATCACTTATGTCTATCCCTCTACCTCTTGTCTGTATGAAATTACAACTTTTTATTTGATTATCCTCGGATTGATAACGCAAGAAATTTTCAATAATAATCCCATAATCACTGGAGTTGATAAAGGTTGAATCGATTATACTATTATCATTTGATCTAATCATTATCCCATTTTCCATCTCAATAAAATCGCATGAATTGACAAGATTATCCTTTGAAGGTTCATTATCTCTTCCTGTGTCAATTATTATTCCATAGTTATGTTCTTTGCCACCAATAAAAATTGAATCTTGTATAGTATTATTTGAAGAATATGTCCAGATTCCTACAGAACAGTTTATGATCTCACAATTAGAGATCCAATTCCAGTTTGAGTCTGATTTTATTGTGATCGGATAAATTGAATTATTAAATTTAGAATTTCCAATTGTGCATGAATTTGAGTCGTAGAATATGACTCCCCTAAGACAATCCTTAAAGGAAATATTTGTTATTGTTATCATATCAGAGCTGATGACTCGAATGCTTTCTACTATTGTATCATTATAATGCTGATCCTTCACGATCACTGACGTACAATCGGTGATAATAATTTGCGAGTAGGCATCAGTTATTGTACCTCCACTCATTTCCTTGAAGTAGCCGATCTTCCCGCCATTCAAAGCATTTGAATCAGGAATCGAGTGAGAAACTCTCTGCTCTTTATTCTGTCCATATAACATTATTCCCTTGGTGAACGTGTTATTATAGAAGTAACAATTATATGAGTCTGAAATTGATGCATATCCTATTGTGTTATTTTCAATTACTGACCTATATACTTTAATGCCAATCGTTAATGAAGAGATCGAACAATTTTTTATTGTTGTATCATTGGAATGTTGATAGATTGATAATGGATCATCATTTATTGTGAAACCAGAAATGGTAACGTTGTCTTTGTAAATTCTGACATTACTGCCCCATCTGGGATTGGTGATAAATGTCTGTCCTTTGACGCCTGTCAGAGTCAGGCTGGATGTATTGATACTAACAACTTCATCATATGTCCCGGAAGATATCAATATCTCATCACCGGTGGAAGCTGCATCGACAGCTTCCTGGATTGTGGTGTACATCTTCGACCCATCGGTAGAAACGGTGATCACGGATGCATCCACATTATCGGAAGGAACGAATATTAACAATGTAGAAAGTAGCAACGATATCATGATGATGATAGACAGGGACCTCAATCGATCTCCTCCCAGGTCAGATAGTGCCTGTTAATTGGAGGTTCGATAGAAGGTTAAAACATTTTCGGTACGGAATATCAATATATTCTCAGTAGTTTTTCCTCATTGACCGGCATCTTTAAAGATACCATATGAATACCCACATTCCTATCATAACATATGTACACAGGAAGGTCCCGGTTCTTGAAGAATTGGAAACTTCCCTGCAAGGAGTGATACAATGAAGATACCTTCCACCATTCTTCGCCACCTTTATACTTACGGCAGCCTATCGAATGTCAAAGAAGGGGTAAGATTCGCCCTGAAGAACAAGATATCGGATTCGACCCTTACAGCTGTCAATATAATGAAGATCAATGGAAAGGATATCGACCTTGAGAAGATCACTCTGAAGATCATCAACGAGGAATATCCGGCAACGGAGGTCACGCCTGAATATCCGATACCATTTCACATCGGACAGAAGGTGGATGTCTACATCTCTGATCTTGAACTTGAAAAGGATGTGGACCACAAGATAGAACTCTCCTTCAAGACAAAGCAGTTCGGGATCCTGTCATTTAATGTTGAAGATAAAATAATGGTCAAGGCCAAAAACAGAGTTAAGATCCCGTACGACAAGGAAAGGAACTACGACGATGATATGATCAAAGAAAGAAAAGATTTCGTCAAGGAGTTCACAGGGGTCGATCTTGATCATGTTACAAAATATTCCTTCGATCCGCATATGACCCAGGGAAATATTGAGAACTTCACAGGGGTTGCTCAGGTACCTATCGGGTTTGCAGGCCCACTGACCGTAAATGGTGAATATGCAAAGGGAGATTTCATTATCCCCCTTGCCACCAGCGAAGGTACTCTGGTTGCCTCATACAGTCGAGGAATGAAGGTCCTGAACCTTTCAGGTGGTGTAACAACAACGTTCTCTGTCGACAGGATGCAGAGGGCCCCCGTTTTCGCTTTCGATTCTGCAAGGGAGGCCAGGGATTTCTCCAAGTGGATAGAGGAGAATCAGGATGAGATAGCAAAAATGGCAGAATCGACTTCAAGGATTGCCAAGCTCCAGAATATCGATCGATTCCTCTCGAACAAATTCGTCTTCCTCAGGTTCAATTACACAACAGGAGATGCTGCGGGCCAGAATATGGTTGGAAAGGCCACGTTCTTTGCATGTTCCTGGATCATGGAAAACTTTGAAGGTATCAGGAATTTCTACCTGGAATCGAATTTCGCCACGGACAAGAAAGGTTCTCAGGTGAACATCCTTCATACGAGGGGAAAAAGGGTAACGGCAGAAGCGATCATTCCAAGGAATGTCCTCCTGAAGGAACTCAGGGTCGATCCCGAGACCCTCGTGGCCCATTCATCAGCAGGAACCCTTGGAGCATTCATCTCCGGAGCAAATAATAACGGCTGTCAAACTGCAAACGCGATCACGGCCATGTTCATCGCCACGGGACAGGATGTCGCAAACGTTGCAGAATCATCCTCTGCCATACTCTACACCGAATTGACACCGGAAAAAGATCTTTACATCTCCCTGACGATACCATCACTGATCGTTGCCACATATGGTGGAGGAACAGGTCTTCCAACTCAGAAGGAATGCCTGGAGGTCCTTGACTGTTACGGGAATGGAAAGGTCCGGAAGTTCGCAGAGATCGTTACGGCAGTTGCACTTGCAGGTGAGATTTCACTCGCCGCTTCCATCTCCTCTCTGGATTGGGTCTCATCGCATGATGCTCTTGGCAGGAACAGATGATCGGTGGTTCTGACCTCATGCAGGACAGACGTCACCTTCACAATCTATCTCCTCATAACTGAAAAGGGTTACTTCGAACACATACTGCAACGATTGACCCCTGTGTGATGAGGCATCCTCTGGAGCGATATGACAGAACCACTGCCCCAGTTCAAGTGAATTATTTCCCCTGGTCCAGAACTGGACCGATAGTTCTCCGGAGTTTCCATTCGTTGTGTTCATTGCCTTCCCCGAATGAGGACAGTCACCTGTTCCGATGGACAGCTCAATATTCCAAGAAGAGGGACTGCATGTTACGTTCACCATCACACCTGTGACGTTCGCTGGCATGTCCCAATGGTGTTTAACATCGGTGTCCAGGAAATTTATCCCTATAAAGGGGACATCAAGGGAACCTGTTTGCCCTTCTTCCAGAGCGATAGGATGGGATATGAGTTCAAGGACCAAATCATCGGTTCCTTTGGATGTAGCGCCATCCTCATCTCCCCCTCCTATACATCCAGCTGTAAGGATGAATAGGGGGGCCACAAGAAGAAAAAGATATTTCAACAACTCCATGAAGATGCATGAACCATCTTTGATAAATTATTTTTGACAATTTGATTAAAGTATATCTTTTTCGATCAGATCCAAGTGGAGCCAGTAATGGAAGATCGAACATTTATGCTAACAATAATATCCGGTTTTTCCAATCTCATAATCAGTGAAAAATGTGATCGATCCTGATGTTGAGCATTTAAAGGATAGAACGACTGGATACCTCGATCATTCCGTATAATATCCAATATTTCCACAATGACCATGAAAAACGTAATGTTAATGATATTTGAATGGTTAAATTAATATATTCAATAAATTATGCAATTACGGTGACTAAATGACTAAGCTAGGAAATGTGAAGGTTATCTATCTCGCAGACGGGAAGAAGAAGAGTGCAGGTGGTAAAGGCGAGGATATGGGAGCTTTCATAAAGGTCAATTTGAATCCTTCCAAAAGGAGGACCAAATTCAACACCGTCCTGATACCCTGGGCGAATGTTGTCAAGGTCATTGTGCTCGAATAAAACATAGAATTGGAATGGGATTCTAACTTCGATAATAGCCTGATCGCTATTGATAATTGGACCATACAGTACAATTTCGTTATATCAACTGTACCATTCAACTTTAATATTCCTATGATCGATCTATTCTATGAGAGGCCCTTCGAGAACCTTTCTTGAGCGTGTCCTACAACACCAGGGCCTCTTCTACATCTATCACATCAAGGTCATATCTACCATCAATAAGAGGAAAAGGAACTGATTTTCACTTTGAAACTGACGTTCCTTTGAGGTTTATGCCATGTATCGAGAAATTGGTCAAAGCTATGTACTGCCCATTATTGATCCTCATCAATAAAGTATTTACATCAATATACTGACCCCTTTGATAGATCTCTTGCTGATGTCCCTACATCATCTGGAGGATATTGGTAATTTCCATATCTTTACCGGATTACCCCGGGACATCTCAAACCCGACTCTTATAGTCCCATATCGATCTATATTCAGTGATCCCAATGTCACCTGATACCCCGATAAAAGATATGAAGGACCTTTGCAAGGTCAAAGAGGTGAACGATATCAGCCTCTATGAGATCATTTCCAATGATGAAGAGGTTCTCTATATCGGTGCTGGACCTTTGAGATCAATGCTGTCAGAACACCTTCCTGATGGTGTTTTTCCTTTGCAGGGTGCAAGATATTATCGAACCTTCACGGTTTCCCATGGTAATGACCTTGAAGATAGGAGAAGATCATTGATACAGGATCATCTCGAGATATGCGGTAGGAAACCCAGATACAATGATAATGAATGAATCATAATGCTTTCACGGTAAAGGTCCGATCACCGAAAATTATACAAGAATTTATCTTCTTCTCCCCGCTTCTTATTCGATCGATGAATGCTTCTTTCATGATGGAAGACCTTTCCTTCAATGAGTTCAACTCCACCTCGTTCTCTGCGATCTGGACAAGTGATATCTCATTGGATTCGGTGATAACAATATCGATCGTTCCGGTAATATGTTCAAGATCGTCCGAAAAGATGGGGACGGAAGTACAAAAGCATCCTGGATGATTAAGAAGAAAGAACTTCCGAATTTCATCTTTGGACGGGTGATCATATCTTCTGTTGCAGAGATCATATAATGTTTTTATAGAACCATTGATGGTTTTCAGGAAGATCCGTGTATCAGGATCTTCGAGGGGATCCATATCAAGATGTTTGACCGCAGGCAATGGAAGACCATCCCGGATCTCCTGTACGTATCCCTTGAATTCACATGAGGGTCTTCTCCTGGATAGCTTTATCGAATGATATGAAAAGACCATTTCCTCATCTGCATCGATCTCAACAGACACAAGAGGCCCGATCCCATCTGCTGATCTCTTGCCTCTGAGCAGGAACAATGAGAACTGCTTTTCATATCTTGACATCCATGAGTAGATCGTTCTGACAGGAGCTCTGATCTCGAACTCATCGAAAAGCATATCAGATATATCCTCGAGGGGTCTCCCATGATTGTAGAGATCAAGGCCTTGTAGGATCATCATATCGGGATATCTTGAATAAGGATGCAAGGATGAACTGAAATACCTCCTGCATCTCATGCATTGGAACTTCTGGACGATCCCTTTCTTCGATCTCCTGCAACCAGATCTGATGGCATCAATAGTCGATCCACATTTTGGACATTCCATGTGTTACACCAATCCTCGCCCCATACCATGATTTACACCATCCTATATAATAAAATCCAATAATCAATGATATTTTTCGATTATTTTTAATTAATCTAAATGACGTTGTTTGCAATTCTCTCATTCTCTCTCCATTGCAAGTGTAGCAATTGGCCAATTATCGACCAGGACTATATGAAGGGGACAGAGAATGTCATTTCAGGTATCCTATCTGTGGATCCGATCGATGTTCAAAAAGACCCCTCCTTATCAAGATAGGGGTTCGACAAATGAATACCATTCGAGGATCGTTCACATGATACAAACCACGAATTGGACCCATATCTTGTTTTTTATATTGGTTCCTTGAGAAAGGGCCAAGGGGTTCATCTCTTATCCAATGACAGATCAAGGCATTGATGAAGATAGATCGTACCAGCGGATATTATGAGAATTCCAAGGGTTGGGATGAATGACGCACATATCTGGAATAGATAGAAAAGCGCTCCATAAAGCATCACCAGTCGTTTGTTCTTCCGCATGAACCTCAATGTTCCCTTGATGGTGTCCCATGATCCAGTTCGATATCTTCGATGATAGGTGAATGTCAGATATGGATATGTGAAGAAGAATACCGATACGGGGATCAGCAGGATCCAAACAAGTAAGCTCAGTACAATTGGAATGAGGATCAATATCGGATCGATCAGCATCAGCAAATAGAAAGGTAATACCAACAAAGAGAGTATCGATCTAACTATCATCATTATACCTATCTGAGAAAAGAGGGTAGCACCTGCGATCGGAATGAATTTTCTCCTTCCTTTCCATCCATATTTCCATATATCAAAGAACTTGTAATCCTTGCCCTTCCACATTCTCCTTGAAACGACCGAGGTTCCCCCGATCATAATGCCATTGAAAAAGATGCTGATCCCGAAAATAAAAATAAAGAATATGATGAAAAAGACCACAACAAGAATGATCATCCAATATGCTTGATACTCCACAATGAAATAGACCGGGATGACAGGTATTAAGAAAAAAGGTGTCAAAATAGTAGAGATCAATACACTGAATATCATGGTTATGAGCATATATTCGAGTGCGGGGAGCAGATACTTTCCAGGGTCCTTCATCCATACATCCTTGACCCTGTTGACGATCTCCATCCCATCTATCTCTTTTCCCATGCTACTCCAATATGTTCCGGATAT
>JAUVCN010000073.1 GCA_030595715.1 Thermoplasmatales archaeon | reverse complement strand
GTTACTCTCGAGAGTGGTCGCTGCAGCGTTCTTCGGGATCGGAATTGAATCCCTGATAGGGAGGAACGCCACCCTGGATAGTTTCAAGAACATGCTAAACCTGAAGATTATTTGGTCATTCACCGCCATCTTGGGCATCGGATGGGCAATGTTTTCAGGGGCTCAGGGAGGGCCGCTCATTGGTTGGCTTGCCCTTGCCACCTTTGTGATCTTCCATTTTATCTGGATATACTGGAGGGTGAGAGTTGGAAGGATCCTGAAAGAACCCGAACCATCCTCTAAATAGCCAGATCCGTCTTCCTGTTATCCCAGATCAACTTGTTCTTGACGAACAGGGCCATCCCAACACCCAGCGGACCGATCCTGCCAACGAACATCAGGAGGATTATCCAAACCTTTCCGAGAGCCGAGAGGTCCGGAGTGAAGTCCAATGAAAGACCGACCGTTCCGAGAGCCGAAGCAGCTTCGAAGAATACCTCCATCAATCCGGCATCTTCGGTGAGCATCAGAAGGTAAACTCCAAGGAAGAGGGCTGCAAGATACATCCCCATGGTGGCAGTGGACTGCTTGACACGATCGGAAGGGATCCTCTGCTTCCAGAACGTCACATCCCTCTTGTTGAATATCACGGCCTTTATCTGACCTATGACTGCAGTGAAGGTTGTAGATTTCATGCCTCCCCCGGTTCCAGCAGGGGAAGCTCCAATGGTCATTATGACGATCAGAAGGAAAAGAACACTTTTTGAAAGACCTGCGATCGAGATCGTATTGAAACCAACGGTCGTCATCGCTGTCATCGTCTGGAAAAAGGCCGCAAAGACCTTCTCATGGTCAGCAAGGTCCCTCAACGAACCTTCCGATATCAGAATGATGACGGTACCTATTACCAGGATGTAAGCGGTGGTCCTCAGGATTATCCTGGAGGTGAACGATAGATTTGGTACCTTCTTGGTGATCCGGTTCCAGGCATCCACGAATACGATGAAACCGATCGCTCCGGAGATCGATAGTACCGCCACAATGAAATTGAGCCAGAAGTTCCCCGAGAACTGATCGAGGTTACCCGAAAATAGGGTGAACCCTGCAGTACAGAATGCCGATACGGATGTGAACAGAGCCTGCCAGAGTGGATATTTCACACCTTCCTCTGCATAGACGAAGTAGAGACCCAATGTTCCAAGTGATTCTATTGCGATCGTGAATATGACCACTTTCGACAGGAACTTCTCGATTATGAATTCCTTTGGAATAGAGAAAACTGTCTGGCTCACGCCCTTCCTATTGTCAGACAGGTCCTGTTTACTTGAGAGCAGGACGAAGGATGAGAACGTCATGTATCCGATACCGCCAAGCTGGACCAGGATCAGTATGATGATATGGCCCACTGTGGTGAAATCCGAATGGATGTCAACCGGACTCAGTCCCGTAGTGGATACCGCCGAAGCCGAAACGAATATGTTATCCAGGAATCCAACCGAATTGGACTGGGATATCGGTATCGTAAGAAGCAAGGTGCCTATTGCGATATAGGCAATATATCCGTAGATGACAAGCATCAGTGGGTTGGAATTCCTGAACCTTTCCTTGATCGGCTGCTTCTTCCGGTTGTAGAGGTCCTTTTTCCCGCGCGGCATCCTTTCTTTCCCCACTGGTCAAATACGACTATTATAAAAATAGATTTCAGGGGAGGTCCCCCAATAGATGATGGGAGATTCTCCGAATATAATGATACAATCATTCTTAATATCAGTTGATTCCATTATTGTGCAAATAGAGGTTTTATCCATGTTCAAAAAGAATAAAAAATTGGAAAAGAGATTCATTTCGTTGGGCCTTGCTTCCCTGTTCGTGTTGACCGCATTTGTAATGTTGGTTCCCACCGTGGAGGAAGCTGATGGTTGGACCACTCGAAATGCATATGCCGCTGCTGTCAGCAATGGTGTTTACCTTTCAGGAGGCAGATATAGGTCATCTTCAGGAACAAATGACGGCCTGTTCACATCAAGTTCTATCATATGTGGAAGATCTTTGACCTATAATTACAGGGCTTTCCTTTCCTTTGGAATATCGGGTATCGATGAGAAGGCCTATATCCACTCCGGAACCCTGAACGTAAGGGTTGATCATGTAGGATACAGCAACTATCTGTATGCTTATTTGCTATCTTCTGGATCCCTTTCCGATACCGAGTGGGATTCCTATCAAACCGGAAGATATCTGGGAGCCATCTATGTGACGGGGGATGGGACCGGTTCATACTCTCTTGACATCTATGCTATTCAACTCCTGCGGAATGCCGTTAAGAATGGAAATAGCCATATCTGTGTGGCTTTCCGATCATATGAGTCATCATCATCATCTTCGATCAATAATTATCTAAGAGTGCTTGTGACTTCGCAATCACATCTTTCATTGAACATTGATGCTTCCGCTCCAAGAACACCGGCACTTGACGATCTGCACGAATACACCGAAGGAAGCTCGGTCTCACTTGACTGGGACGCAGTTTCCGACAATCCGACGGGAGGGTCCTATGGTGGTGTGAGATACCAGGCCGGTGTCTTTGACAACAAGACATCCGCGGAACCCGTATACACGTCTTCCTGGTCCAGTAATACCGCATATACATTCAACTCCCTGAACGACGGCCAGGTGTATCATTTCCGGGTGAGGTCAAAAGATGGTCTTGGATTCGAGAGCTCCTGGTCGGCTTTGAAAACCACGACCATGGATTCCACTGCTCCCACTCAACCCGGAATTCTCCCCGAACCAATATTCACAATTGGTACCGAAAATGGCATCATATGGAATCCATCATATGACACTGCTTCCGGTGTGGACTATTATACGATCATTGGTGCGCCCAGTCCTGACTTTACAGGCAGCTTTGGAACAGTGACCGACAACAATTACCACACCTTCACGGGGTTGACGTCCGGGGTGACCTACTACTATGTGGTCTATGCAACTGACAATCAGGGACATGTATCTCAATTGAGCTCCATCGAACAGAGCACACAGGATGATACCCCTCCCACGGCTCCCGTTATGACGCCGGAACCTGCTTACACAAAAGGTGAGAGTAACAGGTTCGACTGGCATCCCTCGAGTGATGTCGGCATCGGTGTCTCGGATTACCTGTATGAACTCGCCACCACCGAGGATTTTACCCCCGGTTCGATAGTTGATCAGGGGACCGTTACCGAGCCATATTTCTCCATGGATGGCCTGATCGATGGCACCATGTACTGGGCTCGTGTAAAGGCAAGGGACGGGTTCGATCAAGTATCCGAATGGTCAAGGGTGGAATGGTCCATCCAGGACATCTCCGGCCCGGGTGAACTCGGCCTCAAGCCACTGATGACATATTCGCCCGAGGGTCCGATCAGACTGGAATGGAACGGAGCAGAGGATGGGGGAGCCGGAACGGGATGGTACAAGGTCATCTGGTCAAAGGACCCTCTCTTCGAGACCGGTATCAATGAGATCGACCATGTTGTCGGCCATTCTTACACCATTTCCGGGCTGGACGCAGGCGATGACTGGTTCTTCAAGGTGATCTCGTACGATGGTCTTGGCAATGAAGGCGAAAAAGATACCACATCAACGACCATCGATCCCGATGCCCCTACAACCCCGGTAATAACCACACTCCCCGAATTCAGCGGCGGCAGATCAACACTCATCGGATGGTCCGCATCCGCTGATCTGCTATCCGGGCTCGACCATTACGAGGTCAATGTGTACACAAGTCAAGACAGGATCGGAACTGTTTTCACGGTGAGGACGATCAAAACTGAATTCGAGGTTCCCGGACTTTCCGATGGAACCACCTACTACTACGAAGTGATAGCCCATGATAGAGCAGGTAATACGATAGTATCGGCCCTGGAACATTCGATACAGGATGCGAAGGGTCCCACGATCCCGAACCTGAAGGATACCGTTGGTGAATACTCCACTCAGGGTATTGTTCCCATTTCATGGGAACCTTCGACTGATGATGGAATTGGAGATATCTATTATGAGGTCCAGTTTGCTATAAACTCACTTTTCAACCTTGGTGTCCAATATATTGGCACCTCGGAGACCAGTACATATCTCCATGACACAACTATTGGAAGAGGTGATGGAGATCCGATTTATTTGACACGTTGGTTGCCAGATGGGACCTACTTCTATCATGTAAGAGCGAGAGATGGATACGGGACCTTATCATCTTACGGCCCAACAAGGTCTGTAAAGATAGATACGGAGGACCCGGACCCGCCCGTGATATCTCCTATTGAAACATATTGGGGCAGTGGTAAGGCCGTGATCGAATGGGGAAAGGTGAATGATGGTTTCCAGATAGAAGTTAATTACCAGGTATCCGTGTTCGAGGAGGAGGATGCTAAAGATCCGGTAATTACCTCACCCTGGACAGAGGAGCTGTCCTATGAGATCATGGGCCTCGATGGAGGAAGGGATTACTGGATCAAGGTCACTTCGAAGGACCCGTCCGGAAGGACCTCGGGACCATCCGCATCCGTAAGGATCGTGATGGATAACACACCACCAAGGTTCACAATTGACAAGGGTGGCATCTTCGGCGGAGCGGACCTCTACATCTCCGGCGAGGCCGAGGACTCGCAATGTGGAATGGGGATCATACAGATATCCTTCGATCATGGATTGAACTGGGAGGACTGCCCCCTTGACAATGGTATCTGGTCCTTTTCGATACCGAACGCTCCGGAAGGAGCAGACTCTTTCATGGTAAGGGCAATAGATGATGGAGAGAACATCGGAGATTCCATCCACGGGTCCATCGATCTTTCAGAGCCGGAGATCATTATCTCCTATCCGCCCGCAGGTTCCGAAGTATCGGGAGCGGTCCAACTCATTGGATCTATAACCGATATGAACCTGAAGAATTACAGGGTAGAATACCTCGGACCTGCAGGAGGGGACTGGGCAGATATCATTCCAATGCAAACAACGTCTGGTTTTTCCGGTATTCTTGCAACGTGGATCACATCAGGATTACCGGGTGGGGATTATACTATCAGGGTCACAGCAGAGGATAAACTTGGGCAGACAATGAGTGAAGAGATCACATTGACCCTCGCTGGAGCCAGCATCATACTGGAACCCTCCATGGTCTCCTTCTCCAATTCGCATCCTGCTTCCGGGGACAAGGTCACGGTCTTCCTGACATTGACCAATCTGGGGGATTCCCCTGCGGAGGAACTGACCGTGACCATCTTTGATGGAGAAGATGCGATCGGGACCACGAATGGTGTGACAGTATCTGCGAGAGGATCGACCGTGGTTACGGCCGAGATGAGCGCCAGCGGCAAACATGAGATCACGGCCAGGGTATCATCGGATGTGATCGGTGAGATCGAGATGACCGAGGCTGCCGTTCTTGAAACAACAGAGGATGAAATGCTGCTGGAGAACTTCGGAGGAATGATCGCGATCGTTGCCCTGATCCTCGCAATAATTGCCATCATCCTTGCTCTTTTCTTCGGAATGAAGAAGGCAAAGAAGGAAGAGATCGACTCGGCAGAACCAAAGGAAGCAGAGATCAGGGAAAAAGTGGAAGATAGGAAAGATAGAGGGCAGAGGGCGGCTGCTCTTGGAGCTCCGTCCGGTCCACAGCAGAGAGCAGGACTGCCCCCTCCAGATCCTGCAAAGGAGAAGTCTCGACTGCCTGCATTACCAAATCCCACAATAGCTCCCGTATCGATGCCGGAACCAAGATCAGAACCTGCACCGATGCAGACCACCTCTCCAACTGGAGGTGTAACTTATATGGCACCAAACAAAAATAAAAAATGATCTTGGAGATCGATCGAAATTGGAATGGGGGTCGAAATTACCCCCATTATTTTCTTTTTAACAATTTTTCTTTTATCAATTATTGACGATAATCTTTAATTGTAGAACTAAACTGATAATTGCGTGGGATTATTATGATCAGTGAAGGGAACGGACCAAAAATTGGTCTGAAGATATCATGCTTGATATTGATCACCTTGATGATAGGCATCGGTCTTGCAGCCTTTGTACCGGTTGTTGAGGAATCGGATGGTTGGGAATCTTACGACCAAAGAGGGGCATATAATAGTAATGGAGATACAGGGTTTTGTTATTTCTATTCTAATAGTAATCCAAGGGCCTACTATAAAAGTTACACCTCCACCTCGCCTGTTGGAAATTATTATAATTCCTACTCCCACTATTATACATATTATCGAGGTTGGATAGGATTTCCGGTATCCGGACTGGATGAAATGACATATGTCAATTCAATAACATTGGATCTCAATACGAACTCATATTGGGCTGAAGATGGTTCTCCCGAATTTTACATATATGTGTACCTTTTGGATCAAAATCCCTATATGTATAATGGAGTCTCTTGTTGGAATGCAATCTCCTCCGGTTCCTATATAGGTAATTTCTATTGCACCGGAACCGGGACAACATCATTTTCCATCACGGGGTCCAATCTGAACAATATCAGAGAAAAGATCTCAGATGGAGATGACCACATTTATTTCGGGTTCTATGATGGTGGTAGTGCTTATCGAGAATATACACACATATATAGCTCAAATTCATATTTGAGAATGAACATAGATCGATCAGCGCCAACAGTTCCATTGATGGAACCTCTTGAAAAATTCAATCCTTCAACATCTATCCAGACCTTGTATAATTCATATGACCTCCCGTTGAATGGGAATTCAAGCGATGTCGAATATCAGACCGGCCTTTTCGACAATGATACTGCTGAAGACCCTTTCATGACATACGAATGGACCTCATATGAAAATAAAAATCTTACAGGACTCAATGATGGTCAGCAATACTTCATCAGAACAAAGGCGAGGGATGCGAATGAATTCACATCGGGTTGGTCCGACTGCATCAACACGACTATCGATGTAAGTCCTCCATCAACCCCGGTTCTCGAACCTGAAACCGAATATTCGGAAGGAACCTCATTGACGGTTGATTGGAGCGAATCCACTGATGCGGGAATTGGATTGGATACATATGAGCTGCACAGGTCCACAGACCCTACATTCTCAACATTCGATGAAATGATGTTCGGACCTGGAAACAGTTCGTACACATACGACGATTGTGTCAACGGAGTGAAATACTATTTCAGGATGAAGGCGAACGATACGTTCGATCAATGGTCCGATCTCTGCCCCACGGTCTCGACAACAATGGATGATGAAGCTCCAACTGTCCCGGTCATGATGACCGAACCCATATTCACAAAAGGTCTGGACAACACATTCCAATGGCATCCTGCAGTGGATAACGGAATTGGACTCGATCATTATCAGATACAACTTTCCTATTCCGAAGATTTCCTGCCACATGAGATACAGGAAGATATCACAACAGACCAGACACTCACAACTTTTACTGACCTTAATGACGGCGATTCATACTACGTCAGAGTGAGGTCGATCGATGAGTTCGACCATATATCAGAATGGTCATCTATTGAATCGTCAGTTCAGGATGATACGGGACCGGGTGAACCCGGACTCATCTCACTCATGGAATATCAGATGGATGGAGCTGTCCAGCTCGAGTGGGAAGGTTCCATAGATGATGGTGTCGGGGTCGGATGGTACATGGTCGAATGGTCCGAGGACATGAACTTCATCGAGGAAGTAATGGTGAAGGACCATATCCTTGGTCAATCAATGACCATTCTCGATCTGGCAACTGATGTGCCATATTATTTCAGGGTAACAGCATTCGATACTCTTGGAACAATGGGCGCAATGGATACGACCTCCACAACACTGGATTCATCACCACCGGAGCTTCCGATAATCACGGAGATGGATGAGTTCACATTTGGAACCAGGAAAATGGTAACCTGGTCTGCGTCAACTGATGCTGTTTCTGGTATTGACCATTATCTTCTGGAAGTCTTTACCGATGAAAATGCGACGATAAAAACATTCGAGATCCACACCACGGATACTGAATTCGAAGTCCCTGGATTGTCAGGTGGACAGATCTACTACTACAGGATAACAGCATTCGATGTTGCTGGAAACTCCATCGTATCGGGACTGAGGTTCTCCACCCAGGATACAATGGCACCGGTTATCGGCCTTGATAAAGGAGACCTCTTCGGAAGTAATGATCCCAATATCGAGGGATCCATAATTGACGATATCAGCGGTATCGCATCCGTAGAGATATCCTCGAATGAGGGAGGAACATGGGACGGCTGTCCCCTCTCATCAGACGCATGGACCTACTCGATGTCTAACATCCCACCTGGTACTACAATGGTATGGGTCAGATCGACTGACATTGTCGGAAACATCGGTGAACCTGTCATCGTGAACATCGATAATGTTGCTCCAATAATCGAGGTCACATCACCTTCCGCCGGAAAAAAGATAACAGGACCTGCCCAGATAACGGGAAGGATCATCGACCCTCACCTTGCTTCATACTCCGTCGATTACAGACTGTCCGGAACAGAGGCCTGGAATTCGATCGTACCGGAACAGTTCACATCAGACTTCTCCGGTGTGATGGGAACCTGGCTGCCCGCCGGTCTTCCGGATGGTGATTACCTTATCAAGGTGACAGCAACAGATTCACTGGAACAGTCCTCGGAGATAGTTTTCAACCTGACACTGGAACAGGCATCCATTTCGATCGGACCTTCATCGATAACTTTCTCCGATGTGGACCCACTACTCGGAGAAACTGTGACGATCTCAGTGATGGTATCGAACCTCGGTGGTTCCGATGCAGAAGATGTAACGGTAACCATATATGATAATGGAGAGGAGATCAAAACTGTCACTGATCAGACAGTGCCTTCCATGGGAGTTATCTATGTCGAAGTTGTACTTCCTGTAACAGCTTACCACAACATCACAGCGAGAGCAACATCCGATAGATATGACACCGGTGAGATGACAACAGCTTCGAAACTTGTGGCGGAGATACCTGAACCTGAAGAGAAAACACCGGAAGAGAGTTTCCTGGAAGACAGCGCAGGTATACTTGGATTGCTTGCACTTATCATCGGGATCCTTGCGATCATCATCGCGATCATCCTCGGAGTACTTCTCTCCAGAAGGAAACCTGTAGAAGCAAAGGAAGCTGAAGTGAAAGAAGCTGAAGGTCCTCCCGGAATGCCGGCTGCACCTGATGTGCCAACACTACCGGAAGCAGGAGCCACAGCACAGGAGCTTCCGTCAACTCAGCCTCCACAGACATCAAGGCCAAGCCTTCCTCCGTTACAGGGACCCCCACAACATGCACCAACACCTGCTCCGGTGCCAGCTCCGGTCCAGGAACCGGCTCCCGCACCTGCAGAACCACAGTTCCAGGCTCCACCATCTGTAGCTCCTGTTCAGCGGGTAGAAGCTCCCATGCAGGCTGCACCTCAGCCAAACGTGCAACTACCCAAGCAGTAAAAGTATGAAAGGAAGAACATGGAGGTCCTTTTGGACCTCCATTTATTTTTTATTTGATCTACTGATTATTGGCCTGGAATTCCTTCAGGAATTCAGAGAGTTCTCTGACACCTTCGAGTGGCATTGCATTGTATATGGAAGCTCTCATGCCGCCAACGGACCTGTGACCCTTGAGTCCGATAAGGTCCCTATCCTTTCCCTCCTCGAAGCATTTCGCCTCGAGTTCGGGTGTTTTCAGATTGAAGGTCACGTTCATCAGGGACCTCGAATCCTTGTCGGTGACATGCCCCGTGTAGAATCCACCGGAATTGTCGATCACATCGTAGAGAAGCTTTGCCTTCTCCCTGTTGATCTTCTCGACAGCTGCTATTCCTCCGATCTCCTTGAGATGATCCATGGATAGCTTGCACATATAGATCGGGAAGACCGGACCGGTATTGAAGAGAGAATCCTTCTTTGCATGTGTCTTCCACTTCTGCATTGTCGGTGTCTTCTCCGGGACCATGTCAAGAAGGTCCTCCCTGACGATAACGAGTGTCACACCGGCCGGTCCAAGGTTCTTCTGCGCACCGGCATAGATAACATCGAATGCGTTGAAGTCGAGGACCCTGTCCATCAAGTGTGAGGACATGTCATTGACCAATGGAACGCCTTCCGGGACCTTTGGCATGTAATGCCATTCTGTTCCGAAAATGGTATTGTTCCCGGTGATATGGGCGAATGCCGCATCTTCCGAGAACTCAACATCCTTGGGAATGTATGAGAAATTGGTATCCTCTGATGATGCCACAACTTCGACCTCGCCGAAGAAACCTGCTTCCTTGATCGCCTTCTTGGACCAGGCTCCGGTGTTGACATACTGGGACCTCTTCCCTTCCTGCTGGATGTTCAATGGGACCTGGTAGAACTGTGTGGAAGCTCCACCCGGAAGCCACATGACCTTCCTATCATCCTTCAGGCCCATAAGTTCCTTCACAAGGTCCATTGAATCCTGATGGACCCTGTCGTATTCCTTGGATCTGTGCGAGATCTCCAGTACGGACATGCCAGTTCCCGCGAAATCCAGGAACTCCTCCCTTGCCCTCTCGAGAACAGGGAGGGGGAGAGTTGCAGGTCCGGCGTAGAAATTGTGTACCCTCTTTGCCATCTTGAATCACCTCATTTTCAAAGTTTATTGATCGTGAATCCGGTCCAGATCTTCGGATGGAAGAATGTGGACTTCTGGGGCATACATTCGAAGTTCTTTGAAACGTTTTCGACCTCTTCGATCCTTGTGGGGTTCATGAAGAATACCGCCTGGGCCCCGTCATTGACAGCCAGTATGGACTCGTCCACGGCATCTCCGATACCCTTGATGTAAACGACATATCCACCACCGGTCATCGTTCCGTGGAGGAGCTTCTCCTTGTCGATGCCTAAGACATTGTCGAGGATCATGGAATGGAGTATGGCGACGTCCAGCTTCCTGAGATCGGGAGATGCGTCCGCCCTTAGAGAATCCATTGGAGATGTATCCTGAAGCTCCATCGAATGGAACTGCCCATTGTTCAGATAGACCCCGAAACCGTGCTTTCCTTCCTGGAAAAGCCTGTCCATCTCTGCAAACATGGAATCCCTGGTTGAATGATCCTTGATAAGGAAGTTCTTCTTCATTCCATCCAGGAGTGCAGGTATGTCGAACTCATCAAGGTTCTGGACAAGCCGGTGTGTGGGAAGGATGACAAGCCCGGGATTGGCCATATTGACGAATGTTAGCATTCTGTAATTTGTAGAAGGGAGATCGGACCTCTCTTTGTTCAGGGCAAGGGCCGTCTTGTACCTATGGTGGCCGTCTGCGATTATTGCGAACTTGTCGGCCATCGCTCCGGTTATCCCGATCTTGTCCTCATCCGAATCGACCTTCCAGAGCCTGTGGCGTATTCCCTCATGGTCCGTAACATCCATGACAGGATCCTTTTCCATGTTCTTTTCAAGAATTGAATCGACCGATCCCTCATGATCGGGATAGATCACGAATATTTGACCGAACTGGGCCATGGTGTTCCTTGAGAGGTTCAACCTGTCCTCGATATCCTTTGGAAGGGTCTCCTCGTGCTGGAGTATACCGGTGAAAGGACCCTCTACCGGGGCTTCCCTGGCAAACTCCTCGAGTTCAAGGAGTCCGATGAATCCGAACCTTGTCAGTTTCTTTCCGTGGACCTCGAAATCCTGTGAATACACATAGAAACAATCCGGATCGTCCTGTTTCAGGGTGCCATCTTCCATCCATCTGTCGAGGAGGTCCCTGGCCCTGGTGTACTGATCATTGTCCCCGGTATCACCGGCCTGGGGCTTGTTCTTGGTTATCCATGCGATGTTGGAAGGTGAAAGATCTTGAACAGCATCCAGCTTCTTCCCCTTGATCACATCGTAAGGAGGAGAGACCACCAATGATTGGTCTCCAACCTTTTCCTTGTTGTATCTGTAGGCCTTGAAAGGGATGACTCTGACCATGGAGCCCCGTACAAAGGAGGTTTTCTTAAACCTTTCTAGTACAGACACCTCAGGGAAGCGTTACAAGTATTGCCGCGTGGTCCACCTGGAATGGGGACAGGTCCTCCACGGCTTCCACTTCGAATCCTTCCTTTTTCAGCTCCTTTGAAGCAATATTGAAAATATCCTCCGGCCTGGCGGTCACATCCACGGACCTCGCCTTCAACATGAGGAATCCGGAGCCGCCCTTCTTCAGGAACATGGTTGCGTTCTTCGCGAACATGCCCACCTGATCCTTCTGGGATACATCCTGATAGATGATGTCCACAACCGGAACCATTGCCCGGTACCTTTCAGGATGGAACGCGTCTGCCAGTATGGGGACGATGTTCTTTCTGTTCTTTGCGATCGCTACAAGTTTCCGAAATGCCACTGGAGAGAACTCAACAGCATAGATAATACCGTCATCCAGAAGGTCCGAGATATGGGAGACCGTGGTGCCCTGCGCTGCTCCCAGGTAAAGGATATTACCGTACAATCCAGGGACATCCTCCCTCTTCTTGAAAAGGGCACCCAGCTTGGACCTCCAGGGGATCCATTCTCTGTAGATGAAACCGTCATGTTCCAATAAATTCTCTCCATATACAGGTTTTCCATCACCTTTGTCCCTGGTGAATATCCTGCCATCCTTTCGAAGAGGGCCTTCTGGATCCATGGACTCTAGAAGGTCGATAACTATTTCCGTTTGTTGTCACACATTCAATTACCCCCCCACCAACCTTTATCTATATAATGGTCCAAATAGGAGTTGGAGTAGAGCATGTTGAAGGGAAATATCATAGAAACGGTGGAGGGTCCAACGGACCCGGGTCATGGTGGGGATCCGGTAGGTGTCGTATTCGGAAATGTTTCTTCAAGTTCGTTCAAGTGCATACTCACGGACCTTTCGATAAGGGAGATGGACCATGTTGAGGTCCACCACCCCGTGGAGGGGTGGGTGTTGGGATCCATAGATGATATCGAACTCAGGTCCGACATCAGCAAGGATGATGCATTCCTCCATATGATGGACAGGGGAAAGAATGCAGCTTATCGCAGAATAGCAACGGTCAAGATGATCGGCCAAAGGGACCAAGATGACAGATTGAGAAGACCGCTGACGCCCATACTTCCATCATCGAAGGTTTACAAACCCGATGATGCAAAGGTCCAGAGCATCCTCGGTCTTCACCTGTCGAGGAAGAATGGGGCTTACATCGGTAAACTGTTGAATACGGAGATCGATGTTGTACTGGACCCGTTCAAGCTGGTGCAGAACCACGTTTCGATAATTGCAAAGAGCGGATCTGGCAAATCATACGTGTGCGGGGTAATGATAGAAGAGCTGAACCATCATGATGTCCCGGTAGTGATCCTGGACCTGCACGGTGAATACAGGTCCCTGATATCACCCAATATCGAAGAGACCGAATATAACAGGATGGCGCGTTTCGATGTGGCCCCAAAAGGATTGGGTGATGCGCTGAGAGAGTTCACATTGGCATCTTCGTCAGATAGCAGGGATGACCTCACCGCTCTGGGCATCGATATCCGCACACTCAATGCCGAGGACCTCCTGGACCTGATGGGAGTGAAGAACATCGGTGCGGGATCGTCGGTTCTTTACACGGCCCTTCATCGAGTGAAGGAGGTGCTTGGGGATGATCTCGATCTGTACGATATCATCTCGGCGGTCCAGGCGGACAATAATCCTGCCAAATGGAATGTCCTGAACGGCCTGGAGCACATCATGAGGATACCGACGTTCAGCAACCCTCCAACTCCTCTATCCAACATAGTGGAGAAGGGAAAGGTTACCATTATCGAATTGAAAGATGCACCGCTGGACATGCAGCAAGTGGGTGCTGCGGCATTGCTGAAGAGGTTGTTCAATGCCAGAAAGAAGGAGGTCATTCCACCGTTCATGCTCGTTGTCGAGGAGGCGCATAATTTTTGCCCCCAATCAGGACCTGCGATCACATCAAAGGTCCTCAGGACCATAGCTTCCGAAGGCAGGAAGTTCGGAATGGGGTTGACCATCGTTTCCCAGCGGCCTGCAAAGGTTGACAAGAACGTGCTTTCACAATGCGGCACCCAGATAATATTGAAGGTTACGAATCCGAACGATCTCAAGGCTGTCATCGCTTCTGTCGAGGGATTGACCACAAGAATGGCGGAAGAGGTCCAGAGATTGCCTGTGGCTGTGGCGATCGTGGTTGGAGGAACCATTTCCGAACCTGTCCTTGTTGAGGTCAGAACAAGGATGACCCGTCATGGCGGAGGGGCCGTGGATATTCTAAGAGACCTTGGAATGAGAGGATGATGTTGATCGTTTCTTGATAATATACGGATAAATATTAATTACTTCGACAATCATTCATTTTCGGGGTCGAGCATGAACTTGATAACCGATATCACAAAGGAAAGGATGGATAAATATCTCAATACCACTTCAAAGGCCATCGATAAAATTACAATAGCTCCGCCTCCAAGAAGCCACCTCAAGAACCTGGCAGAGGATTTCCTGGCAATGGCCATGTCATATTTCATGGATGCAAAGGCATTTGCCAGGGATGGCAACTATGTCCTTGCCTACGGCGCTGTGAACTATGCCCATGGGTGGTTGGACGCCGGTGCCCGGATGGGGCTGTTCGACGTTGATGAGGATGACCAGCTCTTCACTCTAGCCGAGTGATATCCTCCTGCTTCTACAAAGACGGATACACATCTCACCAGTCTTACCGTAATGGGCCCAAAAAAAGAACTATTGAACCACCATTGGGTGACTCAACAGTTCTTGGACCCATGATGCACCCTACTCCAGCTTCCCCGAAGCTGGAGACGTACAAGGTAACCCCCACCCTCCCGAAATTGTCAATCATTGTATGGCCTGATCTTCGATCAGACTATCCGTCTCCAGCTTCCCCGAAGCAGGAGACGTACAGGTTTACCCCCACCCTCCCGAGGATTGGAGTGTTTGTCTACCGTAATGGGTCCGAAAAATTGAACTATTGAACCGCCTTTGGCCGCTTACCAGTTCTTGGACCCATGATGTAGCCTGGATATCATAATGGCCTCCGGAGCCGTATACCGGGGTTCGAATCCCCGTGGGTCCGCTTATTCTATTGACCTTAATTATTACTAAATTTGAAATAGAATACTCGGATCGATGGATATGGGGATTACGAACCTTGGTCCTTGAAACACCACACCAATAACTGTGTTTCAAGGTGTGGAAAATCTTTGATTTTCTGGACATCGAATCCCCGTGGGTCCGCCTGTTTTTTATCATCATTAATTGTAAGGCGGATCTGCGGGATATATTGATAAGAATTGTTGGCCAGGAAAAAACCGTCAGTTATCATTTGGAATCAGTTTTTTCTGAAGGTCCCCGTGGGTCCGCT
>JAUVCN010000128.1 GCA_030595715.1 Thermoplasmatales archaeon | reverse complement strand
ATATCGAATAGATCCTTTCAGACCCGCCTTCGGGAACATGCAGTTCTGTCCTCACATAGAGATTCTCCCTGGGGTCCTCTATATTCTCCGGATCGCCTTCCAGCAGCCATGATCCTGTGAATGATGGTCTTTTCATTCTGGATGCATCTGCTACCCTGGATATGAGCTTCCAGAATCCCGATGCTTTCGCTTTCCTATCCGAATCCGGGGTCCCCTTCATGAACCTGCACGTCCCGCACTCCAGACCCGAGTGTAGATGAATAATACCAGCACCCGGCCCTCTACACTCGTTCCAACACTGTCATCCTCTATAAAATTGTCGAAAGAACAAGCTGGAACGAATATTGAAACACTATTCCCTCAAATTAATTATATCCTGTACTATATAGCGAGAAGTGGATGATCGTATCAATGGATATGTCATCATCCAGTAGTATGGGGCGATGCATATGATGATTTTTTCAGATACTACCGAAAGGAAGGCTGTTTCCATGATGGTTGTGGTCCTGCTTTCCCTTTCAGGTTTACTTTCATTGATGATCACCGATGGTAGTGGGACCGATACATTGAACGGAGCAGCAAGAGGAGATATCATGGGGGAGTGGGAACAGCTTCCCGGGGGTGGGTGGCCATCTTCGATCTCAACAGATGACTGCTTTATATTCACCAGGGACCAAGATAACGAAATGGTAGTCATCCACAGAGGAGACGATGATTACGAAACATGGTCCTTCTTCGAGGATAACGAGACATGGATCAGATGGAACACTTCTGGTGATGATCCAAGCAGATCATGGTCCAATAAGGCTTTCACCTCGAACACTAATGGATCGATCGCATATCTCTATGGTGGATACAGACAAAGCAGCGCATACTGGGAAGATCTGAACATCCTTTTCTATGATAATATGACATGGATGGAGGTCGCACCCCATCCCAACCTGGGTGCAAGGTACTGGTCAGAAATGATATACGATGACACGACCGAATCTATCTGGATCTTCGGTGGAAGAGAATCATCTGCAAGACAGTCGGACCTCTTCCAGTATAATTTCACTCACGGTTGGACGGAGCATACAGCTATCGATATTGAGGATGAGGAAAGGGACCAGATGCTCATGACCATCTCCCCCGATGGAGAAGATATCTATATGGCCATTGGAAGATTAAGTGGATGGGGAGGAGGAGGCACCTGGCACACCGACATCTGGCATTATGATGTTGTTCTTCAGAACTGGACAGAGATCAATGATGATCTTGGCATACCAACAGATGGAGGTGCGGTTTTCCAGTACAGGGCAGATACGGATGATCTGTTCCTCTCTCTTGGATTTTCCGGGAATACGGAACTGAACAATACTTACATCATCGATCCTCTGACCGGAAATGCAACCCAGGTGAACCTGACAGGGGGAATACCCGGAAGGCATGTTCAGGCATGGGACATGAAGGAAGACGGTAGAACCGCAATAATATTCGGAGATGATGACGGAGCGAAGGACATCTGGGCAATGGATCTCTACACATATTCGACTTACCTGACCGAGGGGAACCTTGCATGGGCCGGTGGAACTGCGTTCACAGGCTACGATCCCGAAGATGGTGGAAAGCTGATGACCCTGAAGCACATCAGTGGAAGCTACTGGCAGCTGGTCTATTTCTCATTGGCAAGTGAACAATGGAACTCCATGTATGTTTCTACTGAGAATGCCCCTACATATCATGATGGAATGGCAAATACATACGACCCTATCAACAACCTATTCTATCTCTATGGCGGGGTTTACTGGTATGAAATAAGCAATGACTGGTATGCATATCATTACAGCGAATTCTCAAAACTTGATTGTGACACAGGAGAATGGACGATCATTACAGAGGATTCCATGCCCGGAGAAAGAGGAAGGGCCACCCTAACATTTGATGAGGAGAATAACCATCTCTATCTGTTCGGTGGACAGATAGAAGGCGGTGACACCGATTCACTCTGGAGATATAATATCTCATCAAATGCATGGAAATCGTATGTCTTCACAATAGGACCCCAACCAAGAAGAGAACATTCCGTTACCTTCGACCAGGAGGGGGACAGGTTCTTCATGTTCGGAGGCAGGAGGAATGGAACATCCACAGCCGAACTTGATGATCTATGGACCTTCGATGTGAATCAGGACCAGTGGCAGAAGATGCCCGATGGATCTGATTCCCCCACTCTTCAGAACTGGGCGGGCCTATCATACAATTCGGATACCAGGGAACTGTTGTTGATGGGAGATAAGGAAGATGAGGATATGTTCCTGTGGAGAGAGGAATGGTTCGGTTGGCAGGAAGAAGAAGCTGTAACAAACCCGGGAGATTGGAGCGGTCACGGACAGGTCTATTCTCCACTGACCAGGATGCATTATGCATGGGCACACGATGGGACCGAGGTCTGGGAATACAAACCCATCCTCAGGACCACAGCCCAGATCATTAAGATGATAGGAACAGATGGTGAATATATGGTCGCACCACCCGGACAGGCCGTTAAGGTCTTTCCGACTGCCGGCACCTACAAGATAGAGGTAACTGGCATTACCGACCTTCCACAGAATGATCTCATTGGATTGGACTTCAACATATCCGGAATGGGTGATATCATGCAGATCAACTGGACCGAACTTGATGGTATCGTATCCATAGGAGGTAACGAAACATGGTTCGAGATCAATGGTACCCCCACACTTGAATGGACCTCCACCAGGAACTGGAAGTTCACAATTCCTTTCTTTGTCCTTTATGGCGCTCCGAACGCTGCCAATTTCAATTTCAAAATAGTACCTGTAACCAACATTGGATTGGCCGAAAGATCGCAGAGGTTGTCCATATTCCAGGTGAAGACCGACCTGGAGGTTACGGGATATCACTTCTCAACTCCCCTCCAGTCGACCGTGGTCAACGGAGAATGGCTCTATGGAAATACCGACCTCACCGTGTCCAATTTCTCTGTAACGTTCGTAGGCGAGGCAGGTGTGTCTCCGGAAGCGGGGAACTTCAGGATCACCATGACATCATCGAGCGGAGATTCGTCATTCTGGGATTACATGCCTGATGAGGAAGGATCGATCACCATCCCTATAAATGGCACCGATAGTGAACAGTTCCTGGTATGGTTGAACCTCACCACCCTCGATGGAGAGCTCGTCCAATCGAAATTGTTCAGTTTCAACATTGACCTTGACCCGCCGACCGCACCTGAATGGGTGAAGGTCAGAGCTGATTCCACCCAGGATGAGACAGTGGGTGTTGACAATGACAACGAGATCTATCTGACATGGGGTCCTGTTATCGAAAACGGATCGGGACTCAAAGGGATCTGCTACTCCATGGATGTAAACCTCTGGCCGGCCGAAGTGAACCTGACAAATGAATTTCCCAAGATCACCATCCACCAGGAGGGAGCGCACACTTTCTATGTTTGGGCTCTCGATAATACATTGCGCGGTGGGCCGGTTGTGGAAGCCGAGATGATCATCGACACACACATGGTATTCTTCGCCTCCATTGATCCGGATCCAACGGTCCAGATCAACACAACAAAGGATACGTTCACATTCACGGTTACGATCATGGATGATCTGTCGGGAGTGGACCTTGACTCGATCCAGTACCAACAATCTCTGCCGGATAGGTCCCTGTCAGAATGGGAAGATATCAATGTTACTGCAAACGATATCAACAACGTCACATTCGCTCTGACCGTCGATCTGGTTTCAGGTATCAAGAACATCGTTGGCGTGAGAGCGACCGATCTGGCCGAAAATGAGATCAGGGTCTCGGACAAATACGGCATCTACTGTAACCCTGGCCTGGCGACACCTCAGGCAGTTCTCGGAGCACCCGAAAATGGAAAAGAGGTCTTGAAAACAGTGAAATTGACCTGGGAGGGCGGGTTCATCAATCCGATGAACCTCTCATTCGAGGTCCATGTGATGGATCCAAAAGGTACAGAATTTGTTTTCGACCTTGAAGAGGTCTCATACGATTTCGACCCTGTCTATCCGGGAATACACCAATGGTGGATCGTTTCCAGGGCAGATGGGATGACCAATCAGACAGAGAAGAGGACCTTCACGTTCATTGCACCACTGGTGGAAGTATCCACCGAGAGCCAGTATTCAGGGACCGAGGGACAGGAAATTGCTGTCACGCTTGAACTATCAAATCCGCTTGTTGTGAGCATGAACCTCACACTCTCCATTGATGATAGCAGAGGATTCACGCTCGCAGGAGGGGGAGATCAATCCTTGCTTCCAGGGGAAGAGGACAAAGAAGGAATGATCGCCATAGGAACGAACGGTGTTGCACCGGGAACATATTCACTTGAATTGAACCTGACCGATGAATATGGAAGGTCAAAGATCGTCAGCTTTTCAGTGGTCTTGGAACCTCTGGACGATGGAGGGTCTGATATTGTGAATGATACGGAAGATACTCCCCTCGCTCTTATCGCGGCCATTGGTGTTATCGTTCTTCTGATCGTTATCGTGGCCATCATCTTCTTCCGCAAGAAGGGAAAGGAGGAAGAAGAGGTCGAAGAAGAAGAGGAAGAAAAAGAGATCAGCCTGGATTATGATCCGACAGGAGTGGTTGCAGAGGGCGGTACCGGAGCAAATGTCAATGTTCCACTGGCACCTGGAATGCTCGGTGACGAGGAACAGAGAAAGTCGGGATCCAATGTTATCGAGATCACCATCCCATCTAAAGATGAAGATGTTGGGTCGGGTGTCCTCAAAGAGGAGGAAGGGACAGAGCCTCCAGAAGAGATAGAAGAACTGGATGAGATGGAAGAAGAATGATCGTGACCGGTCAGTCTTAAATATCACGTCCTGAATGGATGGACGATGCAGAGAAGGGGTCGAGGAAAGAAAAGACCCATCGTAAGGGATGCCGCAAACCATCGTATCGAGACATTGTATAGTCTATCCATCTCGACAGCCATAAAGGGAGATCTGACCCTGGCAAGGAGATATCTTAAACTTGCCAGGGGGATCGGAATGAGATACACTGTTCGTATCCCGCCGGACATGAAGAGAATGACATGCAACGGCTGCATGACCCCTCTCATCCCTGGATTGACCGCAAGGAACAGGACAAGGAATGGAAATACCATCATCACCTGTCTGGAATGCGGAAAGATCAAGAGATACAGGATCAAAAGGAGTGATCAGGATGAAAAAGTATGAGCTCAAGTCCAAAGGAACGAACATCAAACCAACGATCCAGATAGGAAAGACCGGGATCACCGACAGTATCAGAGATGAGCTCAGAGCACAGCTGGACAGGAAGGAACTGATCAAGATCAAGATCCTCAGATCCATGGGGCCTTCCTCCTACTGGAAAGAAAATGTTGAAGAATTGATCGCATCCGTGAAGGCAGAACTGATAGAGATCAAGGGTGGAACGGTCCTTGTTTACAAGAGATCCAACATACCTAAGAAGGAACGATCGAAGTCATCATCGAAATGATCTCTCTACCCTTTCACCAATTCAAGGAAGATATCAGATATCTTCGACCTATAGACAACGACTATGATCGCCGTTAGAACATCGAGGTCAGTTGTCAGGCAATTTTCTTTACTTCATTGAATGCAGTTCTCACTCTGCACCCATCTCCATGAAATCTTTCATCGCATCATCGATAGAAGCTTCATCCGGTGACCCTTCCACTGCGTCGTTCGTTCCATCGGTTAGAGCAGAGATGCCATCATTGGGATCCATGAGAGTCCCCATATCGTCAAGATGGGATCCCCCGGTCTCATTTTGAAGCTCCTCTGAGATCGGAATGCCGGGCTCCTCATATCCCGGTGGAGCGGAGGCGAGCGATGGATTCTGAAATGTAACGTCCTTACCTGTATCGAACGGATCTATTGGATGCGGAGATACAGGACCCGCTTCGGTCTCGGCATGTCTTTCAAAGCCCTCAATTTTTAAAACTATCTTATCGTTCTGCTCATCCGGGATCTTATCATCTCTTTTTCCTTTCTTCACAACGCTGATAATCAGGACGATCACAATGATAAGTATCACAATTAGTGCTATCACGACCGTAGCACAAACTATGGCGGTCCCACGGAATCCGGCGTTCTCCTCATTTTCGCTGGATGGGATGGGTCTGAAGATCTCTTTTTCTTTGTAGCCCACGAATTCAACTGTGATGTTGAACTTTACAATATCAACAGGTGTGGCTCCGTTTTCCATCTTCCCGTTATTCCCCACGATCATATACATGAGAGAGCCGCCCGTGAAAATGAACTCGTGTCCGATCGTATCCAGGTCGGTTCCGTAATTCTCCCATTCCATGTAAGTATCACCGTGGAGGTTGGGAAAGTCGTAGATGCCAAGGTTCTCCTCATTCACCAGAAGTACATCTATGTTACCGCCCTCTATCACCTCCACTCTGACCTTGAATTTCTTGTCAACAGGAAGGTCCAGACCGAAGTACCTGGCACCACCCATCGGAGTGTAGTGAGCGATCATATCGTTCCCCCATCCGAATTGCCTGTTTTCATATGTGATGAAATACCAACCGGTCTCCACTCCAAGGATCATTGATATATTGTCCTCCACCATCATCTGGGTAGGTTTGAAGAGGGTTGTATCCAACACCTGCAGGTCCCTGTGATAGTGATTCACACCGCCATATTCATCGGTGATCGTTATCGAGATATTGTAACTTCCGGGGTCTGAATGGGTATGGTTCACATCCCTACCATGGATGATCGTCCCATCTCCCATATCCCAGACTATGGTACAATTGGCCCCTTCGGGATCCACGACATCAATTACATTGAAGTTGGTAACGGATCCGTTGAAGGCATAGTCCGGAAAGGACATCTCCCCTGTAGGAATGCCATTCTCCGGAACCTTCACCACCCATTTGGATACGCCTTCATCCATTCCATCTGATACATTAAGGATCACCATGAAATCCCCTGAAACAAAGTATGAATGGTTCACAATAATTCCCTGCGCGGTGTTCCCATCACCGAAGTCCCAGTGGAATGATACCATCTCATCTTCTTCGGGATCATATGTTGGCGTTGCGTTGAATGTGATAGGCTCACCAAATCTTACCACATCATTGAAGAAGAATTCCGCAACGGGTGGAGCATTCTCATTAACTGTGATAATTACAGTATCATTCACTGTGTCAAGACCATCGGTCACATAGAGTACAACCTCATAGGTTCCGGGGATCGAATAGGAATACTGTGGCCACTGACCATACAAGATATCCCCATTCTCCATATCCCAGGTGAAGTTCAAAGGGTCATCATTATGGTCTTGTGATCCGGTTCCACTTAGATAGAATTCCTCGTTACGATCCACCGTTCTATCGTTTCCAGCAGCAGCGATAGGTGGATGGCTCTTCTTGACATCTATCCTGATCTTCTTCGTATCCGAAAAGGTTCCATCGGATACAGTAAGAGCAATATATTGATATCCGGTCTCATTGAATACATGGGTGATGATCGGGCCTTCGGCATCTATCTGGATGCCATCGGCAGGGTAAAAGTCCCAGGAATAGATCAGATCATCCCCGTTCGGATCGTATGAATTCGTTCCATTCAATGTTGTGTTTATTCTGTCACGGGTTGAGGGAACACTTTCGATAACAGCATATGGGCGTGTCTGATGAAACGGTGTCGTGATGTAACTGCTGGAACTCATATCCAATCTAACATCCGGATGATCATTACTTACTTTCTTTATTGATAGCTTGACGGTCCCATTGTCAAGATCGACCCAATCCCCCGTAATGGAATCAGGCCCCCTGTCAACAAGTGTCATAAGGCCTCCCACCCTGTATGGGATCGTTGCCTGTCCGAAATATGCAACGATCTCAAACGAACCATCACCATCTGTGTCGATCGATACCCTGATGTCGATGACAGAATCTGACATTGCCTCATTGTAGAAGTTCAGATGAAGACCTATCGAGTGGTTGAGGTCATATTCACCATATGTATTGGATATCAGGACATCATGATCCCATTTTTGAGTGATAAATATCACCCCGGCCGTCTCATCGGCATCCCAATGGAGAGAGTTCATACTGACCGGATAGTATCTGGTCGTCTCGAATTTCGGATCGACCACATCCTCACCGGTTGCAAATGGTATGATCAATAGAAGCATTGAAAATATACAGACGATCGTTACCCTGGATCTCATTTCTCCTTCCTCCATGGTCAATCTACACATGATTGATTATTGTTTCTACTTTTTCAGGGCACAAAGATAAATGGTCACATCCCGATGATTTGTTGTGAACAATATGAAGAAAGAACCTCCAATAGCGCTTACATACTGGTTCATCTTGCATTTTGTCATGGATATGTTCGTTGCGATCCCTCTGTTCCTTTT
>JAUVCN010000131.1 GCA_030595715.1 Thermoplasmatales archaeon | reverse complement strand
ACCGGCTTTCATCAGCTTACTTCGGAATAGGGACTGCGTCTGATAAGGTTGATTTCGGTAAAGAAGGCGAGTTCCAAACGGAGGATGTACTCACGATATCATCCCCGGGAAACTACACAGACGAGGAAGGATATGCCAGTTTCTCCGGGTGGAACGGGGAGGATTTCGATGATGTCAACATAACCCAGAGAACCTTCCTGAACAAATTCGAAGATGAGGTAACCGGTCATACTGGAAGGTGGATGGTCGTCGATTACCTGATCGAAGCCCCTGAGACCATGGAGAGCTCGGCATATCTCATCCAGACCATGAACGTGGACCTTGGGGCTTCGGCCTCTGATGACAGTTTCTCGTTCATATCGGATATCAATGCAACTGTCATATCGGACGGGACCACATTCGTTGGACTCGGGTATTTTTCCCATAATTCCGTTTCAAGGTTCCACGGCCACAATGCAGGTCCATACGGGCCAGGGGTATATTCCAATGAATCCAACGTCTGGGGACAGATGTCATCCCCCAATGACGAACCTTCGTCCGCAACCGAACAGGACTGGTATATGGACCTGACCGCAATGGTCCAGAGAGAGGATACGGGAGACCCATTCCACATATCATTCATAGTATTGGTCGGATCTTCGATATATGACATGAAGGAAGCCTATTTCGATGCAGTGAACGCTTTGAAAGGCGAATGGAAAGGACCTGACCTGAATGAATGGCAAACTGGAGAGATAGAACTGCAGTTCGAATATGACGGGCCGATCTTTCCTCCGAGTTATACGTCGGTCTTCATCACCAACGGTTCCATCCCGGGACATAATCTGGGATCGATCGTTCCACAACCCGTTCCCGGAACAAAGAACATGTCCCTTGTCCTGAACACTTCATCGGTGTTTCCCGATCGGGGAGATATCAGGTGGGAAATAACCTCGATCCAGCATTGGGGCTACTTCGATCAAAGAATGACCGGGTCCTTCCTGGCAGATAATGCTGGCCCGAACACTACACTATCCTACGTTAATGACGATCCTCTCGGAACATTGAAGATCAGAACGATGGCAGATGACAGGGGGGGATCGGGGACAGCGGAAACCTACATGTCATTGGATGGTGAATACTTCGTTGAAGCAGGTTCTCTTGATATCTTCGATGATCTTGCTGATGTCGATGTGTATGCCTATTCGGTGGACGAAGTGGGAAATGAAGGTCCGATCTCGAACATCACCGACATGATCAACGACGGGACAGCTCCCTCGATATTCAACGTATCGATCGATCCGTCCGACATCGATGAAGATACGGCAGGTCCCGTTGTGATATCGTTCGAAGCAAATGATGCAATATCCGGGGTGGATAATACCACGGCTCAGCTCCAATGGGGGATCGAGAATATACTACCCATATGGTTGGATATGGAGGTGAACGGGAACAGGTTCAATTACTCCATCAGCAACGACTGGTATGAAGTTCAGGGATACGACCTGGTATATTCGTTAAGGGTATCCGACAACATGGGAAACACGAAAACCTCATTGTTCAATGAGACCGTGGATGCGTTGAACGACCTTCCCGAATTCAACCTCACCCTTACCGGACCCGAGTTCATTACGAATGAAGTGGGAATGGTGATCAACGGGTCCGACGAGGATGGAGATGACATCAATTTCACATTCGAATATCAGCTTGGAAACGGATCATGGATGGAGGTCTTGCCGGAGTTCCTGAACTGGACCGATGAATATCACTGTCTCTTCGAACTTCCCGACATCGTCTTCGAGGGGGCCCTGAACATCAATGCATTTGCAGATGACGGTTCGGGTCGTATCTTTGTGGACAATGGATCGATCCTCCTGGATACGAAACCCCCGGTTATTGGACTGGATGGAATACCGGATGGTCAATGGTCAAATGCGACAGTGAACCTTCAAGCCACCGCGATCGATGGTGTCTCCGGGGTGTTCATGATCGGTTTTACGGTTGAAAGGAATGGAGAGTTCGAGTTCATACCTGCTTCCCATATCGATCTGTTCCAGGAGGGAACCTTCAATGTCACGATAATGGCGCAGGATAACGCAGGAAATGTGAGGACCCTGGAACTCGACACAATGAAAATAGATATGACCCCGCCTGTTATCGAGGAAATGTTCTCGTTACCCGAAGAGCCGGAGATCGGAGACCGGTACAAGTTATATTTCAGGGTAAGCGATGATATGGGTTTCGATCTTTCCAAGGTGTCCCAGGATCCTTCGCTGTTCATCAACGTATCTCTCATTTCGAACGATAACACCAGTTACTGGATGGATGCCATACCATCCAGCCCCGATGAAGGGTCGTTCTTTATCGATCTCTTCGAGCCTTTGACAATGTATCATAATGGCGCCATCATCACAATATCGGTAAGGGATGAAGCAGGAAATCGAAATACTGTCCGGTTCGGACCGATAGTGGTGAAGGATAGGATCCGGGAATGCCCGCTGGACATCCAGTATCCCGAGTATGTCCAGGTCGGAGAGGACCACACCATCACAATAACATGGGAAGGACCCGTGATCCTGGAAGTATCCTACCCTGACACACAGGTGACATGGATAATATCTCCGAAGAGGACATCCGGAGACGAAAGGACCTACGAGCTTCCTGGACCCTATGTCCCCGATGATATCATATTCAAGGTCCGCTACGGGGAAAAAGGATCCGATAATATGACCGGCATATGTCCTCCGGAGGAATGGTTCAGGATCGGTGTCACCGGCTGGATTGACTCGGACGGAGACGGTCTGCCGGATGTATATGAGGACCATTATGATCTTGATAAGAACTCTGCGGACCCTTCATCATCCGACAAAGATGGGGATGGTCTGGACATATTGCAGGAAATGACGTTCATGACCGACCCGAACAGTGCGGATTCGGATGGAGATGGCATGCCGGACAAATGGGAGGTCGAATGGGGAACACTTCCATTCCGGGATGATGCATTGGATGATCCCGATGATGACGGTTGGTCCAACTGGAAAGAATGGGATGATAGTACCGATCCAAGGGATGAAAATGACCATCCTGATGATCCGCCGCCAACTCCCTGGTACTGGATGCTTATCATATTTGCCGCTCTCATGGCCATTCTGATATACTTCATTCTACAGTTGTTCAACAAGAGGAAACTGGAAGACGATCTTGAAGCGATGGGAGCGTCAGACGATTGGGATAAGGATGAAGAATAAGTAAAATATAATATATATCAAGACATACCACCAGCATCAGAGGGCAGAGTGAATGCAGCGACAAGATCCCGAGTTCATACAGATCCTGAATATTATCAGGAGAGGCCAGAGGCTAGTCATACAATCGAAGAAAGATGGGGTCGATACGTCACTGGCAGAAGAGCTCATCAATGAGGCCAGATACGCTCTGAAGATCGGAAAGAGGGAAGAGGCCATCGATTATGCAAAGAAGAGCATAATGCAGGTCATCAGATCAAAGAGGGAGATCGACAAGATCATTCTATCCGAGGAGGGTGCACTCGAGAAGCTCACGAAGGAGGAGCTCAGGCACAAGTGCAAGGAGATGCAGATCGAGTCACTTGGACTCAAATCTGAACTGGTTGAAAGGATCAGGACAAAACTGCAAGAGAAAGATATTCCCTCGGAACAAGAGGAAGTGACCCGGACCATCGAGGATGATATTCCACAGGATGAGGAAGTAAAGATCAAGGAAGCTCCGGCAGTGGAAGATCAGGCAGAAGTTGAAGTGATCAAGCTTCCGGAAGAAAAGACCGTGACACCGGACCCAGTTCAAGCATCCACAAACAACGTCTGGGACGCGGCAAAGACCGCGAAGGAACTCATACCCGGTCTCTCCTATGTGATAGAGGAGAAAAGGCCTGAAAAGCTCTTTCATATCTACAAGGCACTCCTGGACCTGGATATGACAGGGTTGATCGTATCAAGGACCAATCCCAAGATCCTTACCAGGTCCTACGGCCTGGGAGATGGAGGATCCGTATGGCTAACGGGTAAAGAGGTCAAAGGTGAAATGACCACGGTTCTTCCAATACTCGAGTTCATGATGTCGCTCTACGAGGATTATATCGAAAAGAACGATCATGGCATAATCCTCCTTGATGGACTTGAATATCTGCTAACGAACAACAAGTTCAACTCTGTACTCAGGTTTATCAGGCAGCTTGTGGATAATATATCCCAGACGGAGTGCATCCTTATGGTGGCCCTATCTCCTGATGCTCTGGACTCAACCGAGGTCACATTACTTGAAAAGGACCTTCTTCCTCTGAACTATATTGAATAATATCCAACTTGTTCCAGGAAAGCCTTTTCAAGAGAACCTCTTTGATCTATAATATTCGATACTTTATCGGTCATCAGCACCGATCCATTGTTGATTATTGCAACCCTGTCGCATAGCTCCTCCGCAAGGGACAGGATATGGGTGGAAAGAAGCACCGTCCCTCCATCCTTCACATACTCGATGAGGTAGTCCTTGACCATCCTCTGATAGATCGGATCAAGATTGATGAACGGTTCATCGAGCAGCATGAGCGGAGGTTCATGTATGAATGCCGAACAAAGCATCAGCTTCTGCCTTGTCCCCTTGGACATGTCCTTGGCTATGGTCTCCCTGTGTGAAGAAAGGTCGAAGAAATCCACCCATCGTTCCTTACCTCTGATATGCGGATGCCTTCCCCTTGCATCCATCACGAAATCCAGGAACTCATCCAGTTTGAGGAATGACGGGGGCGTCTCAGATTCGGGAACATATCCGGTGTATGCCTTGATCCTGAGATGTTCCCTGGAAGGGTCCATTCCCATGACCTGAATCTTTCCGTTATCAAGCTGGATGGTTCCTATCAAAGATCTCATCAGTGTGGATTTGCCTGCTCCATTCGGACCTATCAGCCCGAACATCTCCCCCCGTTTTACGGTCAGGTCCACCGATGAAAGGGCTTTCAGTTTTCCCCAGGTCTTTGTTGCACCTTTGACCGAAACGACCGAACCCTTCATCCTTGGAGGCGACCACTTCCCGGGATGGCTCAATTATCCAGTCCTCCCGCGGAAAATTATCACACCAAGGGCCAGTGTGGCAATGATGATCCCTATCAGAAATGCGGAGATCACCCCGGAGGGGATCTTGAATTCATCCTCGGCGTCATCAGGACCGGGGAGAATGGTGATCTCTGTGAATATCGGATACGTCATTTTCTCGTCATTTCCACCTGACCCGGATGTTGGCCTATCGAAAGCTCTGACCTCGATCGCGTGAGTGCCAGGTTCAAGGTCACGGATATCGAGTTGATGGAGCCATGGGATCCTTCCCTGTCCGGAGATGCCAGGCATTATTTGGTGCTCTCCTCCATCGATACTTATCTCGACCCTGTCTATCATCTCTCTATCATATGCTGTACCCCTCATGATGATGATATTTTCTTCACGGGGATAGGTTGAATTGAATGGAGGATCGGATATATCGATGGAGGGATAGGAATCCACAATTGGGTCCATTCCATAATATGCGTGAAGGAACTCATCCCAGATATGCTCCTTTGCATATGATGTCTCCTCGTAGGAGAGGAGATAATTCGTTGGAAACTGAGTGAGGCTCACCGAATCCGAATCCTTGTTCGGGAAATACATGGAAAGGCCGTTGGCATCAGGATGCCATTGATCAGCTTCCGATGCGAACATGAAGGATCCTTCGATATCATTCGGATCGAATACCGCGTTCCTGACCGCTACACAAAGGTCCAGGATCAGGTCGTTCTTTGGAAATGCTGACAGGATATAATCCTCCAATAGTATAGTGAAATCGATCACATCATACATTGGATAGTTCGTCAGGTCGTATGTGAATACATTTGCCATGTCATATGAATTGCAGTTCTTCCTGGCCTGATATATCTGTAATAGGTACTCCATGGACCCCAAAGGCCCTCTCGAAGCAAGTTCCTCGGCAAACTCATCTATCACACCGGTAACAACATCCATTCTGGTCAGATCGAAAGCTGCCTGTGTGACCATTGGATAATCATCAGGGTCCTGTTGATGATTATTGTATGAATAGATATACTCATGGACTATGATCTTGCCAAGTTCTCTCTCATCCATTTCGGGTTTATCGACGAAAGGTCTGAGGATCTCATCGTAGGGCCAACCATCCCCGGGTTCATTGTATCCAGAACCTACACCCACCGTGACAAAATCCTTGAGCTCATACATAACGGCCATCTGGGCCATCAAACACGCATCGAAACCCCAGAGGTCCACCCTCTGATTTCCCAGGGCCCTGTAGATCTCCCTGGCCGCATGGTTCATCTCGGTCATATTGATCATGTCATACTCGCCTTCAGGGAGTCCGGGAACCGTATCATCGAAACAGATCCCCCTGAAAGCACCTCCATGGTCCCAGAGGACAAGGGCATATTTCTTTGCCGGGTAATTCTCTTTTGACCATTTTACAAAATCGATCAGAACCTCCGGATCACCCATATTGATCTCTCCAAGCTGTTCGATCTCGGGAGATGTTATCCTATCCGTGTCCAGGTCCTTTTCGATATAGAATCGCCTGCAGTCGGTCCAGTCACCGTTTGTGGGGTCATATCCATCTATGCGGTCCATCTGGACAACTATATTGACATCATCAGACGAGCCTACCTCTTCCATCTCGTTGAGATCATCAATGCCAGCTTCTTCCAGATTGTTATCGGCATCCAGATAGACCATGAAGGTCCACTCCGGTAGTTCATCCTTGGCCTCAGGATCATCCAATACGACAATGGCAGACAGGATGAAAAGTGCAACGATCCCAGATATCAGAATTTTCGATGTCCTCAAACGGCCATCCTCCTTGAATGAACAGAAGTTCGAACCCGATATAATATTTATGGTCCTCGGATGAACAAGAACCATCCGAATATTACAAATATTCGTGTACTATGCACATTACCATAAGGAGGAACTTTGATGGAAGAAGCTCTCTGTCACATAGAGATAAGTAAGGATGATGATGAGATCGTTGCCAAACTGCAGAGTGATCTTGGTGGGATCCGGGAGTTCAGATCGCGGACCTTTGAACACACATTGAAAATGGTCGTGAACGAGCTTCAGGAAGAGCTTGAGTTCAACGCAGAGCCCGAGGCAGAATGATCTCGATGGTTTTGGCGTTCACTTCCTGGTAACATATTTATATGAAAGCATCTTTAGCAGAATTCCCCCAGGGGGGCATCAAGCCATCCCTGTGGGAGAGGGTCCCCCGACCAAGGGAAAGGTTAAATACCAAACCTTGATTAAGGGGCTCTTACCGCAGCCATTTGCGTTGTTCCGTGAGAAGGCGTATTGCCAATGATGATCGGGACTATCCATGGGTGCGAACACATGAAAGGGGTTGGAGAAACCCGGTAATTTCCGTGACCTCTCCTATCCGACATACGATGAAAGTGATACTTGAGCGAATCGAACGTTGTGTGCAGGAAGATGGAAAGTATATTTCTCATCTGTCAATTCCGGTTGATCCTGCCGGCGGTCACCGCTCTTGGAATCCGATTAAGCCATGTGAGTCGAGAGGGTTCGGCCCTCGGCAAACTGCTCAGTAACACGTGGATAACCTACCCTAAGGTGGGGGATAATCTCGGGAAACTGAGAATAATACCCCATAGACCTTGATGACTGGAATGTTTTGAGGTTAAAAACTCCGGTGCCTTAGGATGGGTCTGCGGCCTATCAGGTTGTAGTTAGTGTAAAGGACTAACTAGCCGACGACGGGTACGGGCCATGGGAGTGGTAGCCCGGAGATGGACTCTGAGACACGAGTCCAGGCCCTACGGGGCGCAGCAGGCGCGAAAACTTTGCAATGCGCGAAAGCGCGACAAGGGGATTCCAAGTGCATGCACTAAGTGTATGCTTTTTGTGAGTGTAAAAAGCTTATAGAATAAGGGCTGGGTAAGACTGGTGCCAGCCGCCGCGGTAATACCAGCGGCCCTAGTGGTGATCGTTATTATTGGGCCTAAAGCGTCCGTAGCCGGTCCGGTAAATCTCTGGGTAAATCGTTGGGCTTAACTCAACGAATTCTGGGGAGACTGCCGGACTTGGGACCGGGAGAGGTCGGAGGTACTCCAGGGGTAGGGGTGAAATCCTGTAATCCTTGGGGGACCACCGGTGGCGAAGGCGTCCGACCAGAACGGGTCCGACGGTAAGGGACGAAGCCCTGGGGCGCGAACCGGATTA
>JAUVCN010000028.1 GCA_030595715.1 Thermoplasmatales archaeon | reverse complement strand
GTTCACCTCCATTGTATCACTGCTTGACCAGGTATCATTGTCATCCATCACCTTTAGGGATATCTCATAGATGCCATAGATCGCAGGGGTGAAGCTTGCATGGTCCGTATTCTGATCCGTGAAGGTCACTGTATGGTTTGTACAGGTCCATTCGAACTCGGCGATCTCACCATCAGGATCGGATGAACCCGATCCGTCCAATACGAAAGTATCTCCCTCATATCCGGACTGATCGTACCCTGCATCCGCAACCGGTGGATCGTTTGGTTTTATCACAAGGATCGAAATGGCATCCTCATCGGTAAGATTGGACCATGCATCATCTGTATCCCTGACGGCCAGGGTCAGCTCATATATACCTGGTGTGTCCGGGGTGAAGTTCGCTTTTGATGGATGGGCCATGGGAGTGAGAGAAAGATCTGATATTAGGGAGGACGGAGGAACCATAGTGAAATTCCAATCATAGAAAAGAGATCCTCCGATGTCCCCGCCTGGGGCATCCTCTTGGTCGGTGGAATTGATACCATCCAGTAGAACCGATCCTCCGAGCATGACCTGAATATCATCACCGGCAACAGGGGTCGGTCTCTGATTGAGGGGGGGCGGTGGCTGGGTACTCCTTGTGATCAACCATGCTTTCGCACCTACTCCCCATGAACCTCCCGCAACATCGAGGTCATTGTCCCCATCCCAGTCCCCGAATGCAGCAGCATATCCATCTGCTGTATATGAGAGGGTGTTTGAACCTGTGAATATCTCGTCCCAACCGGTGGTCAGATTATTGAGATAGATGTGGGTCCTGTCGTCGGCACGCGTTGAACATACTATATCGGGTTTATCATCATCATTGATATCATCAACTTCAAGCTGCATCCAATCCCCATTATTGGTCGGTAGGCCTGTGTTCGAGGCTGTCCAGGTAAAGGATGTCCCCCCGCTCGAACCCCCGCCATTTCCGAGGAAAACCTTGATGCCTTTGTTCCTTGTTCCATAGACAACATCATTATTTCCATCGCTGTCGAGGTCCGCTATCCGAACTCCGAATGCCGCACATTGAGCGGTTACGAACGTTGGATTGGTCCAGGACCTTGAGGACCCCTGGATAAATAGTTTAGATTCCGCGCTGGTGTACAATGTTCCCACGATATCGAGCAGACCGTCGTTATTCAGGTCTCCAACACCTATTCCATCGATCTCGGCGTTCGTTGCGGTAGGGCTGCTCTCGGTCCATGTGGTGGTGCTTCCCGATCCGAAGAATACCCTCACTCCCGAGTTCTCGGCGACCACAATATCCAGATTGTCATCTCCGTCCATATCCGCGACCACGACTTCATCGACCGAAGCACCGCTTCCGGTTCCGGTACTTATGGTGTGGGCAAGGGTGAAAGTGGATATTCCGTTACTGGTATAGATCTGGACACCATTACCTGATGAATCGCTCCATCTGTCATGAATGCCAGCAACCAGATCAAGGTCACCGTCCTCATCGATATCACCAAAGGACATCTTCCCGTAATATTTTCCGGAGCTGGTACCTGGGAGACCGGTAGCAAAGGATGACCATGAAGAGGTGGTGGTATTGTATTCGTACGAGGCAATACCCTGGGTCTTGTATGTTTGATATCCGGTACCACCAATATACATCTCGTCTAGTCCATCATCATCCACATCCGCCACGGTTATTGTCGTGTAGGTTCCGGATGATGGTAATCCTGTATTTATTGCAGTCTTCCCGGTTATTGTATCCAATGAAAAGGCATCATCGGAGAACATTGACATTGAACCAGATAATAAAAGAACAACCACAATAGCCATTATCGATCTCTTCTTCAATTGGAATCCTCCAGCTTGGTTATTTTTATAAATCCCGGTTCTTTTATTAAATGATACTGATAATAATGTATACAAAAGGGATATCCCAGAGTAATATAAATCAATCATCTCGCTAACTCGCTGGTGTCTTTATCGGACCTCGACAATTCGGGAAATGATCGGATCAGGTGGTTCATGAAGATGGAGATGAATATCATCTCACCGATAACCAACATTACGTTCAATGGTATTGAAAGATAATGTGATGATATCGTCAAGATACCGATCACCTGCAGGACCATTATTGGCGGAGATACTATCATGGTGATCAAGGTCATGAGCTTCAATAATATTTTCCAGGACCTTAAAAAGACCTTGAAAGTGTCACCTATGGATCTCGCAAAGTCCTTTCTTTCCCTGTGCTCGATTATCAAAGGGGTTAGAACAACAATGAACGTCAGTACTGAAATGAAGGTATTCATCGGAGTGATCATAACATCACCCCAGGGACGAAAAATGGTCGTAACGGCCTCAATGGGTGTTGACACTATCCTGGTAGCCACCGATGCTATCAGACCCATCAAAAAAACCATTCCGATGGTACTCCAGAAATTCCTTTTCCCCAATCTCCAGAAATCGATGAATCTTACAGGTTTACCATCGATGAATCCATCTCCAACCCTGACAAGACCGCCGTAAATTATGGGTGTGGCCAACAAGAACAGTATTATTGCTAACATACTTACAAAAAAGAAAACCAGAAGCACAACGATGATCAATATGAAAAGTCCTCCGAAAGGACCGTCGCTTACCGAACCTCCAAAAATACCTGGAACGGATCTGAGACCCAGGATCATCCCCATTATGAACATGCTGATCGCGATCATAGCGACCACAATGCCCAAGATAATGTCCCAGACCAAATATTTCAAGATGAAGGAGACGGTCTGTCCCTTGTTCCTTGAGAAGGAATTCAAGGTCCTCTTCACGAGGACCTGGATATCGATCTCCTCCGACCCCATGATAACATCGAAACAGGAATGTCCTAATATAGATTTTGTAAAATGAAAAAATTGGATCCTTCTGTCTTTGGATAATTAATCAATTGAGCAATAAAACAATTGAAAAACCTTCATGACCTGATGGGTCACAACTTAGTATGAAATTACTTGCAAGGTTTTTTCGTAAGTCCCTTTCGTCACTTTTATTAAGTGATGGGACTTCGAAACCCAGCACAACGGTCCGTCGATATCATCTTACCATTGTGCGGGGCTATGAAAATCGAAACGATTTTTCAAAGGTGCAATTTTCATACCAATGATGGGACCTCATCATTCCTCTTCCTGAAATGATCGGTGAGGTTCCCGGGTCACTGTATTATATATTGTCCTTGATGGGGAACAGTGACAAGGATAGCGGTCTTCAACGGGAGTCCACATGGATCGGAAGGGAACACCCATTACATTGTAAGGGAGTTCCTCAAAGGTGCGGAAAAAGCAGGGGCCGTTGTTGAAAACCATTTCCTTGTAGAGAAGAGGATCTCCCACTGCAAGGCTTGCTTGAGGTGCTGGACAGAGACCCCGGGGACCTGCGTTGTCAAGGATGACATGCAAGACCTTACAGAAAGGTTCATGGAAGCGGATATCGTCGTGATGGCCACTCCGGTCCATGTGGATGGCGTTTCAGGATTATTGAAGAACTTCATGGACAGGTTGATCCCCATCGTGGACCCCCATTTCGAACGGGACCCGGATGGTGAATCAAGGCATGTGAAGAGATATGATAGATATCCGAAGATCGTTGTCATCTCGAACTGCGGACTTCCGGAGATGTCACATTTCCAGGCAATCTCACACCATATGAAAAGAATGGCAAGGAACGTTCATTCGGAGGTTATCGGGGAGATCTATCGGTCCCATGGCCCCATCCTGACATACCCCAATCCCATGGTGGAACCAATGAGGATAAAATACAGGAGGCTTCTGAGAAAGGCCGGGAAGCATGTAGTTGAAAAGGGAAGATTGTCCGATGACCTGAAAAAGAAACTGGAGGTTGCGATCGTTCCCGAGAACATGTACTTCGATGGGGCCAACAGGGAATTCGATAAGGCCCTCAAGAAAATTGGCAAATGAAGTAACATCTTTATCCCGTCCATGGGTTGAAGGCTTAACAGATAGGGGTTCCCCTCATATATCACAGGTCCATTCAATTTCCATGGAAAGGGTCCCTCTCTACAGACAGTCCTTCGGGTTCTCCTGCGGGCCCGCAGCACTGATGATGGTGTTGAACGGCATCGATCCTGACATACCCATGAACCTCGAAACCGAGCTATCCATATGGAGAGATGCTGCCCTGATGGAATCGAAGGCCACTTCCACGTTCGGACTTGCATCAGCTGCCAGGAATAGAGGATACAGGGTGAAGGTACAGACAGACTCGGATGGGATCGGATTTACATCCAGATTGAAGAAGCATTTCCCTCTGATCAATGTGGACCTTATGGACCTGGTCCATGATCATACAAGGAAGCAGGCATTGAAGAACGGCGTGGTCTGGAAAAAGGACCAGGTGACACTCGAGGATATCGAGAGCGAGGTAGATGCCGGCAATTTCCCGATCGTCCTGATATCATCCCGTATGATGAGAGAGATAGTGGGAATTCCCCATTGGGTCGTCGTTATCGGGTATGATGAGAAAAATTTCATGATCAACAATCCGGAGACCGCTAGAGGGGAAAGATATGGAAGAAAGAGGTTCGATAGATATCTTGGATTCACCGGATATCGAAGTATGATAACGATTGAAAAAAATGGGACCTGAAAAATACTCCAGGTCCTCCATACATAATTATGTACATCACTCAAGTTTCTTTTCAATGTAATTGATACCTGCATCGGTGATCTTGAACCTTCCGTTCTTCCTGCCGAGGGTGAACAGACCGTCATCCTTCATCTTCCTGAAATGATAGGTGAGGTTCCCGGGGCCTTCGATCCCATGTTCTTTCATGAACACTGCCATCTCCTTGGACCTGAACTCCCTCTTCCTCAGCTTCTTGTTGAGTATGAACCCGGAAACAAGGACCTTCATATGATCCCTCTTGTCCTGTACCTTCTGGACCAGTTCCTCGAGTTCGATGATCTTGAGGTCGATAGCCGGTTTCGGTTTTGGTTTCGGTCCTCTCTTTTTTGGAGCCGGTTTTACACCGTGTCTGGGGAATATCTCCTTGATCCTCTCGAACACTTTCTCTGTAAAATCTCTCTCACCCTCGATCTCAATAAGATTTCTACCACTTTTTACTTTTATCCTGTGTAAGCCTTTCTTTGCCATGAACATATTATACAACACGCAATATTTATATTTTCTATATGAAAAAATAATTCATTTCCAAAAATAAAAATTCAGGCAGTCAGTTAATTATTGACCTGTTTTCCTGTAAATATTTTAAAATAATTCATTGCTGGACTGAAAATTCCTTAACACGAATTCGATCATATCATTCCATATGTCTGGAAGATCTCACTCACCTTTGCACGGTCAAGAACGACACGGTAGATATCGGTCCCCTTCAATCTCATCGGATCGAACCAATCCCTCTCCAGATACCTCTTGACCTGGGACCTGTTCCACCAGTGGACCAGTGATAGGTAACCGTTCTCGATCTCCATGGTGGTTATCCCCCTCTTTCCAATGGCTGCACCCGAATTGAAAAGACCGGGAACCCCATCATGGCTTCCGAATAGAGGTCTGTGCGTGTGTCCCATGAAGGTGAGGACCTTGTTCTGTATGGCAAAGGAGGACATCAGGTTCTCCTTCCGGGTTACAGGTTTATTATCAAGTTTCAGTGTGAAGTTCTTCAGATGGAGTGGGTTCACTATTGCCTTGAAGAGCATTGTGTTCATCATGTGGAATCTCTCGAGCCAGTGCGAGGCCTGATGCCCATGAAGGAAGAAAAGCTCCCCGTCAAGATATCTCATCCTCACGGCCTCGAACTGTTCGTGTATCCTGTCATGTGCCCTGTTGAACAGGAGATCGTAGTCATGGTTCCCGAACAGCTTGAATATTCCCGGGCCATCCTGGAACCTTCCGAACAGATCGTAAAGTGGATCCCACCTCTCCATGATCCTGTGAAGTCTGAACTTCATCATTTCCTCGATATCACCATTTAGGATCAGCTTGAATCCTTTATCAAGATAGAACTTCTCAAAGGCCCCGTGGAATATGGATGATGTCCCTCTGAAATCATCGTTATAACTTCCATCACCCATGTGAAGGTCGGAAACGATCACGACCTTGTCCGATCGATGAAGGTCAATGACGGGGGACCTGCTCCTGATGGAAGAGATCTTTCTGAATATATCATCGTCAACGAACATCGCCTTCACCGAGATTTCAATATATCTGGACCCATGGTCACACCGGCCCTATGTTGGTTTATGATTTAACCGTTTCTGACCAATTACTGCAAATGTATAATTCCATCACCCCTAACATGGATGGAATTACATCAATATCGAAGTTCAACTGAACATTTGGCTGAATTCCCTCTCTTTTCAGGGTCTCATTGCCAGTCCGGTGATATCACCATTGATCTGATATCTCCCCCGGAAAGGCTCTGGAACAGGAGCTCATATGCCCTGAGCTGGGATGTGTGCTCCTTCTGTTTCTTTCCTGTCTTGTAATCCACTATTGTGAGGTTACCTTCACCGTCAAGAAGGACCAGGTCAGCCCTTCCCTTCAAAAGGACCTTGTTACCATCGATGGTGACCTCAGCAACCACCTCGATCTCCCGGAACGGTTCGCCTTCCACTTTCTCCCTTGTCCTGATGTCCTCCACCATCTTCCGTATCATCTCCATGGCTTCCGGATATCCTGATTCCCTGATCACCCTCATCAGTGGAATTCCCTCGAGGACGCGGTGCACCATATTCCCGATCTCATCCGGTGCCGGACCCTCGATATTGAATTCCCTTCGATATTCCATCAGATCATCTTTACTTTCCTTTCCAAGCATCGACAGGACCTCTTCGCTGGTGGGGTTCAGGAAACCCCACGGTTTCGAGAATATCTCACCGCACGTTGAAGGTATCTCTGTCTTCACGATCACATGTTCTATCTCTTCTTCCTCCTCTTCCCCTTCTTCCTCCACATCCCCGTCCGGTCGAACAGCGAACAATCTCACATCAACATCACCGACCCTCTTCGAACGATCCTCCAGGTCCTCGATGGTGAGGTCTATCCCGTCCTTCAGAAGTCCCATCATCCCCCCGGGTCTCTGTTCCTGACCATTCCTGTCAACGGGAAGTTCACCGGACAGGACCAGATGGTCCCTGGCCCTCGTACATGCCACGTAGAAAAGTCTCTTCCTCTCTTCTGTCTCCTTCTGATCGGACCTCTCCTTTGACAGCTTCATCGCGGGTGTTGGAACATGATCTCCCGTTGTCGTATCCAGTACTTTTATGGAGATCCCATCGTCGGGATCGATCTGATAGGAAGAACCCTGATCACCCTTGCCTACATGCTGAAGGCCAAGGACCATCACCATAGGCCATTCCAATCCTTTGGCAGCATGTACCGTCAGGACCGTTACGGCATCCTCATCGGTGGTTATGGGTGACTCTCCCTCCTTGGGGGGTTCCTCTATCATCCTCTTCAGAGAGTTCCGGACATCCCAGATGGTCTCACCCGTTCCCGGAGATGATACCCAGTCGAGCAGCTTGTCCAGGTTACGGTAATGTCTCCTTCCACCTGCGGTGGCATGGATGTGGGTCCTCTCGAACATGATCTCCAGTGCTATGCCAGGAGTTTCTGTCCGGGATATATCTCTGAGTTCAGAGAGCAGACCGGCGATCCATGATAGATCATCGTGCGATGACAACCGGTCTATCAATGATCGAGAACCCTGTATCGATATGGATATGAGTTCCTCATCGGATAAGGAGAAGAAGGGACCCTTCAGAACGGATGCAAGGGCGATATCATTGTTCGGGTCACACATATGTTCCAGCAGGTCAAGTACATCTGCGATCTCCTGTCTCGCGAAGAATCCCTTGCCCTTGTAGACCTGATATGGAATGGTGAACTGTCTGAGGGCTTCTTCGTATCTCTCGAATCCCTTCCTTGTCGGAAGGAGTATGGCAATATCCGAGAACCTCATGGGCCTTCTTGGCCCATCCTCATCCTGGACCTCCCATCCCCTCATGGCCCTTTTTATCAGTTCGGCTGCCATCCTTCCTTCCCTTGCCTCGGAACCCTTCCTTCCTATGATACCGACGACATTCACCGATCCTCCCTTGCTCCTGTGGGGTTCAAGGGGATCGAATGGTACCGACCAGTCGTTCTCATCCCTGCCCATGATCTTCGGGAAGATGGTATTGACAAATTCCATCACCTCTGATGATGATCTGAAGTTACGATCGAGAACGACCACATTCCCCTGATCATGTACCGCCAGTGAAGCGGAGGCCTTCAGGAACAATCTGACATCGGCCGATCTGAAACCGTAAATGGACTGTTTCGGATCACCAACTATGAACAATATGGAGGATCTTCCATTGTTCCAGATAAGTTCGGCAAGCCTCCACTGTCTGGGATCAGTGTCCTGGAACTCATCGATCAGAAGGTGGTGATACCTCTTCCTCATCCTCCCGAGTATCCCATTGGTATCATTTTCAAGGAGGGTCATTGCCATGGATATCTGATCGTCGAAGTCCATCCCGTTCATTTCCCTCTTCTTCCGGTTGTAGGTCCCGTTGATATGGGACACCACAGCCAACAGGTCCCCGATCCTGTCCCTTGCCCTGTCCATCAACCCCTCTTTTTCCACGAATACAAGGATATCCTTGTAGGTGTGAGCGAAGGAATACAGGAAAGCCATGCAGTCCTTCAGAAGCTTGTGATCAAGACCCCATGTCCGGTTGTTACCCAGTCTGGAGGAGCTTCTTTCCCCTCCATTCTTGTTGAGAAGATGGTCCCTGGACCTTGATATTGCAGACATCAATTCCATATCGTCCGTAGGATCTTCCGAGGCGAGGCGGAGTACCTCACCTATTCCCATCATTACCCTTACACCCGAATCGGCACTGTTATCCGGAAATTCCAATCCGGATAACTCCCCGAGATGGACCTTCAGATCGTCCAGGTCGGCCAGTGCCCTTTCCAGAAGCTCATGCGAGGTCCTCAAATGGAAACGAAGTGATGCTTTTGACAGCTCGTCCGTTCCAATATCGAACGGAAGCCTGGACCTGTCGGTGAGCAGTCCCTTGATCATCTTTGCCACGTTATGATGGCCGTGGTCGACCATCAACCTTCTCAGAGGTTCCGATGCTGGAGACTGCCTGATGAAGATATCCGTCATCAATTCCTTGATCATCAACGATGTCTCGTTCTCCGATAGGACAACAATGTCCGGATCGAACCCAAGTGAGAGCGGTTCGGACCGTATGATGGAAGTACAGAAGGAATGGATGGTGGATATATCGGCCCCTTCCAGGTCGTCAAGGATATCATCCCACCTGCCTCCTTCCTCGTCTGACAGTATCCGGACCTCCTTCCGTATCCTCTCCTTCATCTCCAGGGATGCCTTCTCGGTGAAGGTCAAAGCGATGATATTCGAAGGCATCGTATCCGGTTCCTCACGCAGTATGGACAGGTATCTCTCGACAAGCACCTTGGTCTTCCCCGATCCCGCTCCTGCTGTGACCACAAGGTTGCTTCCGGTATCGAGAGCTTCAAGCTGTCTCGTTGTGAGGCTCATTGGACCTCCCTCCTTCTGCAGATGTTGACATAGGGACACCATCTGGACCAGCATTTGGGATCGGGTGATAGTTCACCGCATCTGATGGAATCTATCATCTCCAGAGATGCAGTGATATCCGCAGATATCCTGTTCCCGATGATATCGACCTCGCCCTGGACCTGGTCCTTCTGGACCGTATCGGCATTCCAGATACTGCTTCCAAGGACAGGATCCCTCCTGACGGACCCCTTCCTCCTTATGTAATAGTAGCCTCCCCCTCCCGGAAACGTATCGGGTTGCAGCTTCCGAAGAGCGGCGAGATATAACGGAACCTGTATGGATTCCTCCGACACATCGTTCTTGCCGGTCTTGTAGTCCCAGATGTACAGAACATCACCATGGGGGGTCCTCATCCTGTCCACCCGGTCGATGGAACCCTGCAGGAGGAAACGATCGATACCTTCCTCATCTCCGGGAAGTGAGATCTCAACAGGTTCTGACCCATCACCCGCCATGGGACCGAACCTCATCTCGGTCCGATCCACCCCGAACCTACCATTGTATCCGGATTCCACCCTGAGGAATTCCATCAGCAGTCCTTCCTCGCCATCCCTGCCAAGCAGCTGGTCCGACAGGGCGTCCCAGTATGGTCCGGTGAATGGATAGCTGGCAAGGATACCATATGCTATCTCCTTCATCAATGCCCAGGCCTGGTCGATCTCGGCTGCTTTGATCTTTGATCTTCCCCGCAGTGTCCATTCCTTGTAGAACTCATCCGCGATCGCATGGAATATCAGTCCCTTCCTCTCCGGTGGAACCCCTGGTTCCAGGTCCTCCCTCTCTTTCAGGTCAAGAACATACCTGGCGAAGAACGAGTAAGGACACTGCCTGTACATCTCCAGTCTGGATGCGGACCAGACGTGATCGTGTCCGAACCTGGTCTTCAGATACTCCACGGATCTCTCATCCAAAATGGATCCTCTGTACTCGTTCTTCCCCGGTGAGCATCTTGAACCTCTGGCAGAAAGCCCCTTTCTCACCCGTTCACTGTCATCATCATCCAACATTCCGATGAGGCCACCGATATCATACATCCTCGGGTCCACTTCCATACTTTTCTTATCATAAAGATGGAAGGACGGATCGGAAAGCTCGCCCACTCTCTTCATAACATCGGTCATCGAAAGGAGTCCGGGATCCACCATGATCTTCCTCGTTGACAAACCCTCGATGAAGGATGACATCATCACGGGCCTGCCATCATCTTCTGTGTGATGGGACAGGATAACCTCCCTTGAAGAATTGAGTGTCATGCACAGGGCCTCCAGATCATCCCTTCTGCTCTCCTGTCCCTGCATTCCCAGCTCGATCCTTTCTTTCTCTCCGATGGATCGGAATCCACCGGATCTGGTCGGAAGCATGCTGGAAGTACATCCCCCGACAATACACAGTCCATGGTCCGTGCCAACCGACCCTTCCAGACCCAGTATTGAAACACCACCTTCTCTCCTGTTCGTGGTCAGCTTCTCCTTTTCCATCTCCTGGACCATCATCCGGACCATGGTCTGGTGATCCACATTACCCACGTGAATAAGGACCGATCTCCTTCTTGTGGCCCTGAGAGATACAATGAACTTGTCGATCGCCCTCCTGTCGAGGTCCGTCAAGGCATCATTGTCCCGAAGATGTCTTCCATCAATGAAGGATACGATCTCATCTGCCCTTTCGGGAACTGTCCTTTTCATCCCCGCGATCCTTGAAAGATCGGAGAACAGGTCCGATATGAAATATGCCCATGAATGAGCTTTCTCCTTTGTCCTGGTCGATCTGTCATCATCCTGTGAAATGGACAACAGTCCATCCACCCAATCCTGTATCGGTTCCTTCCCGCCTCCCAGGATGAACCTTTCCCTGGTGAACCTTTCGAGGTCCCTCCAGTCAAGTTTCACACCGTTCTTATCCCTCATCTCGATATATCCGTATGAGAGTGCCCGCAGGATCGGATCCCTTCTGTAACCATCCATGGGACATTTCAGCAGGTCCAGAATGGTTCGGACGATTGCGATATCGGTCAGTCTGATATCATTTCCCATATTCAAAGGAAGGCCGTATCTTTTGAAGAGGACCTTGACAAGAGGATCATATCTTCTTCTCGAAGGGAATACCACGGTGATGTCCGACGGGTCCATCCCATCCTTTACTATCCTTGACCTGACGATCCTTGCAATTGATTCGACCTCATACCAGGGTGAGGAAGACCGAAGAAGGGGTAACTCCACATCGGATGATATCATCTGTCTTTTCCTCGCTCCCCTTTCCGGTATGGAATAGATCGGATCGGATGGAGACGAACTGAGACAGGAGTTGTCCACAAGATGGACCTCTTCCATTCTATCCCTGATCGATCGTATCATCATGGTATAGGAACCTGGAAGGGGACCGATCATGTAGATCCCCATTCTCTTCCATGGAAGTTCTCCACCACCGTCGACAGCCTCAACGATCTTCCAGGGGACCTGTTCCGGGTCTATCACATCCAGTTCGTCCATTCTCTCAAGGTATCCCGAATAGATCGATGAAAGGTCTACCTGTCTTCCATCACCTTCGAGAAGCACTCCGTGGTCCACCCCCCCCATGATCAGATCTCCGATCTCCCGGGAGATATATCTGGTCATACCGACCCTGACAGGTCCCTTGACCTTCAGGTGTGGGATATCCAACTTTTCCATCAGGGAACCCACTATCAACTCCCTGCCGGAAAGATCGATCACAGGTTGGTCCAAGCCAAGTAGATCATAGGACCTCTGCGCAAGCTTCCTGGGGGTCAGTATCGATCCAGAGACACCACCACCACCTATGGCAAGGTTCTCCTTGGCGGACCGGCAGGACCTCTCGGTCGGCATTACAAGCAGAGATCTCCACTGCTCTGCTATCGAACCCTTGAAAAGGATGTTCACCAGGGATGAAGCACCATCGGCCCTGTCCTCTAACGAACGGAAGGTCCTCCCTCTATCAACCGACATCTTATCCACTGTATCGAACCTGGATGGCCCTATAAATGGAGCTACGGGAGGTGAGCAAATCTAATTCAGATAAGATCGGAAAGGTCCTGAGGGACCACGAGGATGGGGGTGTTGCAGTTGCATTGGAGTTCAAAGGTCACCCATTCTGCGATGAGCCTGTTCGCGGAGGCTCCCACGAGTATCAGATCTGCCTTGTGTTCCTCGGCAAATCTCTTCAGACTATCAACAAGATCCCCACTGGTGTAGAATGCGGTCACTTTGACCCCGGCCTCGCGCCCCTTCTCCTCGAAGACACGTAGCGCCGACCATCCCTCGCTCTCCTTGCTCGTGGTGATGAGATAGTTGGGATCCCTGATATGGACCACATATACCTCCGCATCCAGATTCTTCGCCACCTGTATGATGGCGTCCCCTCTTTCCTTTGCCGGAATGTATCCCGAGGTCGGGACCAGGATCCTCTTCTTTGCCTCTGTCATCATATTCCCTACCTGCATTATGGATAATGAAATTTTGGGATATCAATCGCGTTCATACATGGTCGCTTCCCTTACCTCTCCAAGTGTCGTTATCCTCTCAGCGAAAGCATCATGCTTGTGTATCGATTCCTCCGAGATCGACCTTACATGAAGTGTTGCATTATCAGGGAGTTCCCTGTATCTGTCCAGGAATGCATCTATTATGTCCCTCACAATATCCTCCACGAACTTGGGGTGCATGTGAGCATTCAGAACAAGGTCCGCCTCTCCCTTTCTCTTGAGGATCTCATACGTCGGTGAAGATAGATTGTCCTCAACAAGCTTTATAAGGTCTTCCGCTTCGATATCCATCTCACCGTTCATCCCCACCTCTATGAATGCCCTGTTCTTCTGATTGTGAGTGGGGACCGGGATCTCGTCCAGGATACCGATGGCCTCATCGGAGAAACCTCTGTTCTTCAGGTCATCCTTCAGAAGTACCCTCACATTCTCCATGGCACATGGGCAGGCACTCATCCCTGCTACCTCTATGCCAATGGACCTCCAGGGTATCCCTCCGTCCCTTTCGATCTTCGCTTCTGCGAATATCTTGTAGTTCTCTGTGACATCCCTTCCGTCAGGTGATCTCTTCTTCATGAAATAATCAGCATGAAGGTTCACATCGGCATATGTGGCATATTCATGGGACTTCAAGAGTTCCTCTGCCACCCGTTCAACCAATTTTTCAACTGAATCATTGTCGCCAACGATCGCCTGGTCAACGGCCCGATGTATCACTTCCACATGCCTCGACATATGTGATCCCTTCTGTTCTGCCGGAAGGTTCACCGATATATCGAACGAGGGGACCAGCACTATGGACCTGTTGCCCCTATTGATCGTTACAGGTCTCTTGACACCCTGTATGCCAACCCTTGAAAGAACGAAGGATGAGACCATCTCGGCCCCCTGTACGTCTGGAAGGTCTGTCATTATTTCACCCGAGTATTGTCATTAGGTATTCGACTATAGGACCCGCTGCCGAGATCTCCGACGTTGGGTTCTCGATCGTGTCCGATGAGTAGAGCCCATCAAGGACGGGGGATAATCTCTCTATCCCACCATCTGTGAAAAGTCCGTGGGCGCAGCATGCGTACACTTTCTTCGCACCCTGTTCCCTGAGTGTTTCCTGGGCTCTCAGGATAGTTCCGCCCGTTGCAATGATGTCATCGACGATGGCAACGATCTTGCCGTTGACATCCAGTTCCTTGGGTGCCATCTTGACGGTCTTTCCATCGATCCTGGTCTTTTCCAGATTGTCAAAACCGCAATTTGCGAACTCTGCAACTTCCCTTGCATATCCTACCGCACCCTTGTCGGGGGATAGAATGAAATCGACATCCAGTTCCTTCAAGAATGTTCCGATCTCCCCCATAACAGAGATGTTCACACTGGACCTCACATCATTGAACTGTTCCAGGGTATTCTCCTTGTGAAGGTTAACGCAAACGATATTATCCATTGAAAGTTGAAGATGCCTGGCCATTGTCCTTGCGGTGAAGGATTCTCCCTCGTTGAATACCATATCCTGTCTGGCATATCCAAAATATGGGATCACCCCCGTGACCGATCTGGCTCCAAGGTCCTTTGCCAATGCGGCAAGGATCAAGGCTTCCAGTGCATTGTTATCAGGATATGTGGATTGAACGATGACCACATCCTCACCATCAATAGGTTCGAGCGATCTGCAATATATCTCTCCATCGGGAAACCTCTTGATATCCGTGATAATAGGTTTGTTTCCCGATCTCTCCGATATGGCTTTGGCCAAGCCTCGATTGGAAGTACCTTGAATGACCCTCATGTACGACCCCTTTGAAGGGAGAAGTTCTTGGTAGAAAAACGTTTCCAAGAACGGCTCAGATCTCTTCCTCTATCCTCATCAGTTCATTCAACTTTGCTATCCTCTCTCCGGACACCGCACCCGTCTTTATACATATGGATGAGAAAGCAACCCCGAGGTGAGCGATAGCGGTGTCCGTTGTCTCTCCGGACCTGTGGGAGATCACGTTCTGATAACCGGCCTCATGGGCGAGTTTCACGGTGTCCATCGTTCCGGTCAGGGTTCCGATCTGGTTCGGTTTGATCAGGATCGCGTTTGCGGATCCTATCTCGATCCCCTTTGCCAGTCTCTCCTCGTTCGTGACGAACAGATCGTCACCGATGATAAGGCATCTATCTCCCACCTTATCGGTCAGATCGGCGAATCCCTCGAAATCATCCTCATCGAAAGGATCCTCGATGGAGAACAGATCATACTTGTCCGCTAGCTCTGCCATGTAGTTGATCTGTCCCTGGGTATCCAGCTTCCTGTCGGCATAATGGTAGGTACCGTCCTTGAAGAACGATGCAGCTGCCACATCAAGGGCAGGCTGGATCTCGAATCCGACCTCGTCTGCCACCTCCTTGCAGGCAGTGGAGACAATATCCAGGGCCTCATCATTTGATACCTTGGCGACCCATGCCCCCTCATCGCCCTTTCCGATGGCAGCCGTTGGATATTTCTTCTTCAATATCCCAGCAACCCTTTTGTGGACAGAGGCTCCTGCGAAAGCAGAGTCGATGAACGTTTCTCCCTGGGGAACGACAAGGAACTCCTGTATGTCCGTTCCCCCGATGGCGTGCTTTCCTCCGCCAAGAACGTTGCCCATGGGATACGGAAGGTTGTTCTGCATCATACCGCCAAGGTAGCGATATAATGGAAGTCCGAGCGCATCGGCAGCTGCCTTTGCGTTTGCCAGGGACGTGGCGACGATAAGGTTCCCGCCGATCCTTGAAAGATCTTCCGTACCATCCAGATCAGATAGGAAAAGGTCCATGCCTTCCTGGTCAAGTGAATCCATGCCGATGATCTGGGGAACCACCTCTTCCCTGTAGACATGGATCGCTTTTTCAATGCTCCCCTCCGGAAAAGCGGCTACCTCATGGATGCCGGTGCTTGCACCGCTTGGTGCAGAGAACCGTCCCATACCGGTTTCGGTGAAAAGGTCCACCTCAACGGTCGGGTTGCCCCTTGAATCAAGTATCTTTCTTATGATGACATCTTCGATGATGGTCATTGTTATCCCTCCGGGGTCCATATGACCCAAGCGTAAAAGCCTTTCGCAAGATGTTATGTTCCAGATGTAACGAGTACAAAATTCCATTGGACCTTGAACAGCGTCAACAGTCTGAACATCATGCAGGTTCCACCGTAGAGAGATGCCCCAAATGTGGTGGGAACCTCTGATCGACCAGCAATGATTATTGTCACCTATGCGTTCCGGGTCCCATGACAACAGAGTCAGAGGACAGGTTCTCCGACCTGAAAGAGATGATCATCAGCTTCATTGCCGAAAGGGATTGGGACCGATATCACAGGCCAAAGGACATCTCAATGGCGCTTTCGATAGAGGCAGGAGAACTTATGGAGCTGTATCTCTGGGACAGGGAACCGGACAGGGAAGAATTGGAGGATGAGCTGGCCGATGTCTTCTTCTTCCTTCTGGACATGTCCATCAAGGAGGATGTGGACCTCTCGGCCGCTCTCCGGAAGAAGATAGAAAAGAACCGTTCCAAATACCCTGCTTCCCTCGTCAAGGGGAAGGATGACAAGTACACCCGATATCTGGAGGAATAGGATGACATCTGACATGATACTTCACAATATAGGAAAGCTCTACACATACCCCGGAAAAGGCCCGGTACCCGGATCGAGGATGGACGATCCAACCATCATAGAGAATGCCGGAGTTACCATCAGAGATGGAAAAATATCCATGGTGGGGGGATCGGATGAGGTATGGAAAAAGGCCGACCTTGCGGAATTCACAGAATGCATCGACTGCAAGGGGAAAGCCGTTGTGGCGGGATTCGTCGATCCACACACACATGCGGTCTTTGGCGGAACAAGAGAGTTCGAGATCTCCATGAAACTGAAGGGAGCCTCGTACCTGGAGATCCTCGAGGCAGGTGGTGGGATCCTGAGAACGATGAACGATACCAGGTCCATGTCGGTCGAGGAACTTTCCTCGACGCTGGATGAAAGATTGGAGAGGATGCTCACATACGGGACCACTTCGGTGGAGATCAAATCCGGATACGGTCTAGATGTCGAGACCGAGATGAAATTGTTGAAAGCCATCAAGGCCAGCAAGAGCAGGCTTACCAAGGTATCCACGTTCCTTGGACCTCATGCGGTCCCACCTGAATACAAGGGAAGACCGGATGCCTTCATCGATCTGATGATATCGATGCTGCCCGAGATAGTGGAGAAGGACCTTGCAGAATATGCCGACATATTCTGCGAGAAAGGTGTATTCGACGGGGAGCGGTCCAGAAGGTTCCTGACCGCTGCCAGGGAAGCGGGGCTGAAATTGAAGATACATTCCGATGAGGTAGAGAACCTGAACGGAACGGTGATCGGCGCTGAACTGGGCGTTGCTTCCGCAGATCATCTACTGGTCTCGGAGGACAAGGACCTGGAAGCGATGAGGATCAGTGGAACGGTCCCAACCGTGTTGCCGGGAACCCTTATGACCATTTTCGAAGAAAGGGTTCCAAGGGTCAGGGATATGATCGAGATGGACCTTCCCGTTGCCATTGCAACGGACATCAATCCCAATTGCATGGTGGAGAACCTCCAGTTCATTCAGACCCTGGCCTGCTACAGGTTGAAGATGACGCCCAACGAGATACTGGCCGCATCCACCGTGAATCCGGCCCACGCCATCGGACTGAGCGATAGGAAGGGCAGGATAGAGGAAGGATACGATGCCGATCTGCTTGTCTTGAAGGATGATTCCTTCGACCACGTTGTGTACCATTTCGGTGTGAATCATGTTGACAGGGTGATATTGAACGGAAGGGTCGTAAGAAGCGAGTTGGAGTGGTGAGAATGGACCTTGATATGATAATTGAAAAAAGGAGATCTGTTAGGAGCTACACATCATTCGTTCCATCTGACAGGGATATCGAGAAACTTGTTGTCGCGGCCGGGGCTGCCCCCTCGGCCGGCAACCTGAAGGCGAGAAAGACCTTCGTCATAAGGTCCAGGTCCAAAAAGATGCAGGACATTATCGAGGTGCTCCATCAGGAATGGGTATCGGAAGCTCCATTCCTTCTGCTGTTCTGTGCCGATACGAAAGCTATCGAGAAATACGGGGACAGGGGCAGGGACCTCTATTGTATTCAGGATGCTTCGATAGCTGCTACTTTCGCGATGCTCAGGGCCACCGATATCGGCCTTGCCACCTGCTGGGTGGGAGCTTTCGATGAGGAGGGAATATCGAAAGCTTTCGGACTGCCGTCCCATCTCAGACCGGTTTCCATACTTGTTGTCGGTTACGAGAAGTGATCCGATGTGGACATATGTGATAGCGTTCACGGAGGACCTTACCCGGTTCATGATGGTCAGGTCCAAGAAGAGAGGCGGTTGGGAGATGCCAGGAGGGAGGGGGCTTGAAGATGAGAGCCCCATAGATACAAGCAAGAGGGAGTTCAAGGAAGAGACCGGACATGAACTGATCGTAAAGGAAGAATGGAATACACATCTCGGCAAGGGGCTGGTCCATTTCGGGTTCATCGGCAATGGTGATGAAAAAAATAGAATGACCGATGAGATCATAGAGATCGATCTGTTCTCCGAACTACCAGAGGACCTGGCATATCCTGACGAGGAATACAGACCCTTCATCGAACTAGGCAGATCGATGTTACCATCTAATAGAAAGTCATGACCTTTTGATCATCCAGGTGAACCTGTCTGTTTGAAGCGACTTTCGAAAGACCCGTTATGGATCTAGAACGTCCAGGCAGGGGAGGCTTTTTGCTTTCCTCCCTTGTGGACTTCCATCGGGTCAGGCAGCTCAAGTTCGAGACCTTTCTTCTTATCGATATCCTTTATCATGATCAGCACCTTTTCATCATGCCCCGTAGGTAAGGATCGTAATGATCCTTCTCTGCTTCTTCTGTTCCACTTTTCCTTTCATCATGATCACCTGATCATAGGTATGTCCCACCTGTCCGCGGAAGGCATATGAACGGCAGCCGATCCCGGCAGTTTCGGAATTGATCCTTTCTGGAGATCCTTCAGGTCCACCACCCCGTCCTCCATGCCGGTTATGATGCCAATGAGGTCCACGATATTGGTCCTCTGGGGATCTTCAAGGTTTCCAATGAAAACCGTTTTGTTGGATCCATCGACCCTCTCCATCAATGCATCGATGAAGGGTTGTGTCATATGGTCATTGGACCCCCTTGGTGTAACAAGGTTCAGGAGGTATCCTCTCCCTGTTTTCGGATCACGTTTCAGAAGACCACAGGAGATGAACTCGTCCGCAGCCTGTTCCGGATCGGCAATATAGGACCCACCGACGAATATCGTCCCCTCATTGCCTTCCCTGAAAACGGACCTCAGGTCCGATATCGAAAGTGATCTTTGTGAATTTCCGTATATCACATTCGACATGGAAAGGACGATCCACGAGAGGAGGGCATCGAGTGCCTCCATGGTTCTCGAAAGCGGTTGATTGCCGTTGATCTCCTGAAATCTATCCTGGTCAATGGTGATGACATTGAAGTTCCGTCTCACCATCCTGTTCTTCGCATGGTTGGCAACAGACCTCTGCATGGACTCCAATGTGGATGATGGTATGAGAAGGAAATTGATGACGAGGGCCCCCAGGCCCTCGCCTGTGGATGCGACCACATGGCTGGCACCGCTGGCTGTCCCCTTTCCAAGTGTCGCCAGTTGTACTATCAATGGATATCCTTCAAGGAACGGTTCGAGGTCCCTCTTTGCATCTTCAGCGGACTTCTCTCCCAACTCCGTCAATCCCATGGCACCCTTCCCCCCACAGAGCCTCCTCCCTATCAGGAACTTGGTATCTGCCCGGGTGGCCTTGAGGTCGGCCTCATTGGTTGTGATATAGAGTGTATCCACATGATCCTCAGACCCGTTGTGGACCAATTCCATTATCCTTTTTGCTCCACTTCCGACACCGACCACCAGGACCTTCCCTGACCTGCTGTTCGGGGCACCGCTCCTTAGCATGTGAGGTCCCCCTCACTTGGAGCGATATATCTCGTGTTCGAGATCGCCGTACCTCTCCTCGATAACATGGAGAGCCTGTGTATACATCGCCATTGCTCTGATATACTCAGGAGTGTTCTTGGTGTTCTCCGCATAAGAATTCAACTGCTCCAGGTAGAGCAGGTCGCTTTTTGCTTTTTCGGTCATCAGGTCCTGCATTTTCATTTTCCCCCTTGTTCGTTGTGCCCGGAAAGGCTCCGAGACCGCGTTCTCTCACACATATTGCGGTCGAATTTCCAGCGTATGAGGGCTGCACGCATCCCAAAGTGCATCCCGCTACCGTTATGATGAGATCGAGTCCTGCTGCATCTCTATGGCAGAGGCGTCCATGTCATCCTTTGCAAGTTGAAGGTCCTCCTTCCTGTCCATGTCAGCCTTGGTCCTTATCTCCCTGACGCCGATATCAACGGCCTCCGAAAGAAGCATCACCAGTGTTGTACCGTATCCGTATGTGATATGGAGGCGGGAAGCACCCTTCAAAGTGGATCGTGATATCGGGATCTCGATCTTGTTCCCTCTTGGAGCAACCTTTGTTGTCGAGAGGTTATCAAGTGCCATCTGTATTACATCTGTTCTGGACAATCCCGATTCCAGCTGCACCCTGTCAATCATCTCTATATGAGACCGGTCCAGTCGTGCTGATATGGTAGTCTTGTCCGTCATAGATCCCATGTCCCCCATCACAGTTCCAGCAAGTGTGTATTACACTCGTATAACGTTATTGGGCGATTAACTATATAAAAGTAATACTTTCACAAACCTCTCTTTGGGACATCCCATCGATGATGATAAGGTTTTAACGGTCATCGGACCTATACGATGACATGATCCTGACACGGGAAGAGGATGCCATCCTTGACGGGGAGAAGGGAGAGGCGTTATCATTCGCGATGAAGATCCTTGTCAATCTGGGAGATCTGGAGGAAGCCGAAGGTTTCGTCCCCATCAGGTCCGCGCATATTTCCGGAGTTTCCTACCATACGGCAGGCGAGGCTTTGATCCGGTTCCTTTCCGACCTCGATCGAATGGGAGCGAAAGTATTGGCACCGGCAACTTTGAATCCCGCAGGGATGGACCTTGAAAGATGGAAGGAGATCGGATACCCCGATGATTTCGCATCCAAACAGATGAGGATCATCGAGTTGTATGAAAGGATAGGTGTGAACATGACCTGCTCCTGCATACCATATGAGACCCCTTACAGAGCGGAGCCTATATCGTTCGGTGATCATCTTTCATGGAGTGAATCGAATGCCGTTATCTTTGCCAATTCGGTAGTCGGTGCAAGGACCAACAGAGAAGGTGGCATCTCCGCCCTTGCTTCCGCAATAATCGGAAAGACACCCGATTGGGGAATGCATCAAGAAAAGAACAGATATCCCACATTGAAGGTGAACGTGGTCGGGAAACTGGACCCATTCCACTTCAACCTCCTGGGAGCATACATTGGAAAGACCTTCAATTCCGAAGTAGCGTACTTCACGGGTATCGACATACCAGTGGTCAAGGCTGACCTGAAGCAGCTCGGAGCTGCCCTGGCAGCCAAAGGAGGACACCCCATCTATCACATCGAAGGCATCACCCCAGAGAGCCACTACATCAAGAACTCCGAACAGGATGGGATCGTGAATGAGACGCTCTCCGTTACCCCCATTGAACTGGAGGAAATGAAAAGCGATATCTATCCATATCCTGCGGATGAACCTGATATCTTCGTTCTGGGATGCCCTCAGTTCGGCATTTCCGAGTTCCAGAGGCTTTACAACAAGCTGAAAGGAAGAAAGCTTCGAAAGGATAAGAGGATCATAGTGTACACGAACAGGGCACTCCAGGAGATGCTCGACCCGAAGGTCCTGAATGGGGTGATGGATGCAGGAGTCGAGGTGTACAATGATACCTGCATGGTGGTCTCTCCACTCGATAGGATCGGATTCGACAGGGTTGCCACAGATTCGGCCAAGGCCGCGCATTACATTCCAAAGATGAGCAACATCCCGGCGGACCTCATGCCCCTTGAAATGATCATCGACCTTGCCTGCGAATGAAACGGATGTTCAACCATAACGCGATAACCAGTCCTGCAGATCCAGGTTGACAGTGGTGTTCGTGGGTGCATTCGAAAGCATGAATACCAGGATCGCCACCCCGCCAATTATCATGGCCACCCTTACAGCGGGCTTCATTTCTGTTTTCTTCAGACCATTCATCATCATCGCACCTGCGATCAATATTGTTCCTCCGAACCAGAACAGCTGCCGGAAGAACGTGAACCATTTGTACAAATCATAACTGGGATCATTGATAACGACAAGAAGGTTGGAAAGGAACAGCCCGATGAATATGAGCACCAGACCGAATATTATCAGATTGGAATATTTCAAGCTGATAGACATCGGGGACTCTTCCAGTTGACCAGGTCCCCGTTCATGCTCGTCGTTGTACATTCTCATTGGTCTTCTTTCCATATCATCCATATTCATTCTCCCCTGTATTTCTTAATGTGAATAAGATATTAAAACCCACTTGATCTGAGATGAATATCTTGATGAACCGAAGGATCCATTCACGGATCTCTTCCGGGGCCAACAATGTTGCTGAAATGATCTTGCTCGAACATCTCCAAATTCAATTTTATGGTTCAATCAAGGAATTCGTAGATCTTGTTTCTATGATCAATTCGTATTATCAATAGCTCCGATCCGGTTGGTAAGTAAATAATACGGTAATCACCAACTCTCAGTCGATAAAGGTCCTCGCGACCATCCAACCCTTTCAATTTCTTGATATCCATCTTCCTCGTACCGATGGACAATTCCTTCAGGGCTTTTCTAACTCGTTCCTGTAGCTTTTTCGATAACCTCTTGAAATCTTTCTGGGCCCTGCCTGAAAGTCTGATACGTTTTTCAGATGCCATTACAACTCATCCAGGTCGACCCAGTCATCTTCAGAATCCAGGACAGCATATGACTCTCTCATGAATTCCACATATCTGGTTCTCTTGACAAGATCGATGATAATATCGTTATATGTGTCACCCTTTGCTCCAAAGGATTTCAGCATATCCCGAACATCTGTATTTACCTGGATCGTTGTGGATGTCATCTGATCACTATAGTAACCATAGTGAATATAACATTAATAATTTACCATTTCCTTGTTTATAGCGCGTCATTTCATCGATCCGATGAACAATCCTTATATATCCCTATTCAAGAACCCGCTTTTTTTCGGTGCTATTAATACTAAACATCTCCAATGAACATTTGCACGGTGGAACTCCACTTCTCATAGCCCTGTGGACCAACAAACCCATCGTTGGTCCTGTTCCATCGTGCTATCATTGAAAAAATTATTGGTTGAGAGAAAACAACATCTTGTCATCCGGGATCTTTTCAGAAGATGGGTCCTTTCAATTTCGATCAGAAGAATCTTGTAAAACAATGTAGCAAACCATCAGTTCCGCTCACATCAGAAAGTATTAAATGATGAATAACAGCTACCAATTTTACATTTATCAGATATGTGGGGAATTGTAATGACAAGGAAGGAATTGGCATTTGGAGTAGTATTAATATTCCTATTCATGGCATTGATCCCGGCGATGGGAAACGCTGAGAGCGAGACGATAACAACGGAGGACCTGGAAACACCTTTGAAAGGTGAACCAAAAGATGTTGAGATCGGTCAGGACGGGAACCTGATAATTGTGACATATACAAGGCACTATGGAATATCTTTGATCCACAGAAACAACGATACTATTGAGCATATCACGGCACCTGATATCGAATCGAACTCGATCTATCAGATGCATTACAATGAGGATGATAATGTACTATTCGCCGTAACGGGTAGTGGATCTCAGGCATACAGGACCACTCTCGAGACCATATGGCTTTCAAATGGTACTATCCAGAAGATATGGTTGGAATACTATGCAAACGCAATCTCCGATCTTGAATACAATTCAGACACCAATACTCTCTATCTCGCATGTAACGATGGACTATGGATTATCGATGTCGGATCACAGGAGATCAAAACCAAATTGGACAAGAACTCGGGATTGAAGCCCGGGGGAATTTTGGACTTCTACCAGGAACCGACAGAGAACCTGTTGTGGTTCGCCACATCCTGGTCCGTGGAAGATATTAATATTCAAACCCTGGACATGAGCACAAATGCAATTTCATCCGAGAAGTTCAATGTAACAGATATTGCAAATAAAAGTGGATACACATCAAATGGTCCTGTTCTTTCACTCCTGTATGATACTACAACACGAGATATCTATGTTGGTTTCAAGTTCAATGAAACATCCACTGGCAGGGATTATTCTCTGGCGTGTTTTGATAGAGACGATACATCGAACTTTGTCTCTCTCATGACGGGTTATCTTTCCCAGGGAAAGGAGATCACCAGATCCGACGATTACCAGGTTTTCATAGCAGCGCATATTTATGAAATACATCCAAGAAACGACTTTGGTGATGGACCGTTCTTCTTCGGAGATAGAGTGGGATTATTCCATTATGATACATCGGATGAAAAAATGTCAATTTCGAGTGATGATCGGACCGATTATTTCAATTTTATGACCTTTCTTGAAGAGGTAATATTCACATCCGTGGAATACGACGAGGAGACCGAGGAATATATTGATGTGGACCTGAAATTCCATGATCCAGAATATAAATGGATCCGCGATATAGCAATGCCCACAGACTCAACTATTGTCATCATCACAGATCCGGAAGGAGTCACCATTGCTGATACCGACGACATGGAAGAGATCCCGAAACCAGATCCCAAGGAAAATAAGGACATGCTTGAGATCTATCATAGAAGAACGGATGGTTTTGATGCAATTCCGGTCAGAGGGGATCCAACTACAATTACAGCTGACGGAAAGCTCGAGATAATTGTTGAAAGCAAACATGCTGGTGCAATATTCGGAGGATTCTTTGTTGGAAAGTCAGTATTGACAGTTACCGACTCGAAAGGAAATGTAGTGTTAACACATGATACCGAAAAAAGAGCATACAAGGTGGAATTACCCTTGTCAGATCTACCAAGTGCAGAATATACAATAAGGGTTGAGAATTCGGATTTCGTCGGGAGCCTGGTCGAATATCAGGAAACGAAATTCATTCTTGACAATCCAAACATGAAAGCCCTAAGCGACAGTGAAGTGAAATTTAGTTCTGTCGCACTTCCATTATTTGGTGGCTTATGTACATTGATAGTAATGATCGCAATAATTGCTGTTATCGTGGTTGCGTTGAGCAAGAAGAAAAAGGACAAGATCTCAAAAGAGGAATGAGTGTCATTCATGGAAAGGTCCTGAAAATGATCAAAAAGAGAACGAAGGTATCCAATGTATCGGTTCAATACAAAATGGGGTTCGTGAGAACGGAGAGGATAATGATTCCACACTCTATCTTGTTCATGAGATCAGATCGTTGATCTCTTGATCCATCTTACACTCTCTATTCAGGTTCGCTCGATGGCATTCCTGGGACATGCTTCAATAGCAGTATCGACACAATCAGAGTTGATATCCGAACCCGGTATCACTTCCGATCTGTTCTTATCATCTCCCCGAAAAACGCCGGGACAGATCGCCATGCAGGCCCCACAGGCAACACACTTGTCCTTGTGAACAACGAGGCCTCCTTTTTTCTCCCCGGACCAGTAAGGGGACCTGATGAACTTGTATGCTTCCTCGGAGGCGGTTACCCCCTCTCCCGTTGCAGGTAATATCTGTCTGGCCTTTCCGGGATATTCAACGATATCCCCACAGGCGAAGATCCCCGGAACATTGGTGTGCATGTCAGGGTCCTCTATCAGGATATGCTGCCCGTCGTTCTTCACACCCGCTTTCTCTACAAGGGTGAGGTTCGGTGAGAACCCGATATTGATCGAGACCGCATCCATATCCACCTCGTAGGTCCTGTTCTCCCTGTTGTTGAACAGAACCACCTTGTTCAGTTGACCGTCGCCCCTGACCTCTTTCAATTCGGTACTGAGGACAACATCCACCAGTGATCTCTCGAGGACCTCCAGGTTGGACTCTATCGCCCTGAGGCTGCCTCTCCTGTGGATGAGAGTCACCTTCGCAACCCTGCTGAGTCCGATCGCGTTCTCCACAGCTGTATCTCCTCCACCTACAACGAGAACGTTCTGTCCCCTGTAGATGTCCATATTGGGAACAGCATACGAGATACCTCTTCCCTCAAGCTCTTTTTCTCCCGGGATCCCCAGCCTCATGGGTTCAAATAGACCCATACCTATGGCAAGGATCACGGCTTTTGCAGTGTAATCACCATTTGTCGTCTGTATATGAAAGAGCCTATCCTTTTTCTCTATGGAGCCCACGATGGCGTTTTCCAGCAAGGGGACATCTTTGTATTTTGCATGATGGATCATCAGGTCTGCAAGATATCCAGCCCTGATCTCAGGATATGAAGAATAATCGTAGATATACTTCGAGGGATAGAGCTGATTCAACTGCCCCCCTAGCTTTCTACCTTCCATTAAAAGAACGGCAAGATGATGGTTCCTGCATCTTATAGCGGCGGTTATTCCGGCAGGACCCCCTCCAACGACCATTACATCAAGGTCCCGGTTGTCCTCTTTGTCATGTTTCATCTTTTCTCACCACATCGGTCCGGTTCGCTCTTATCATCGTAAGGAGCATCTTGAACCTCTCGACCGCTTTCAGGGAATGGGGTTCATCTGCGGGCATTATGATCATCTCATCCTTTTCTATCTCATGATCGATACCCGAGATCGTTATCACTGCTTTTCCATCAAGGACCTGCACCATGGCATCGTAAGGTGTTGTATGCTCCGAGATACCCTGGCCCTTGTCGAGCGAGAAGATCGTCACGGTCCCTTCCTTTTTATCGATCAATGTGCGGCTCACAACGGCTCCTTTCTGATAGTCAACAAGGTCCGATGTCTTTCCCTTCAACAGTTCTACCATTCAAAATGCCTCCTTGGTATCTTTTGTATACTATAGTGTACAAACCCTCTATGATATATATTAATAAGTTCCCAGAAAGATACCTGGTTTCCTTCAAAAAGAATATTATTATGTTAACCAAGGGGAAATATATTTGTAATATGTGCCCATATATAGATACATATGGTAAATGTGAAGGACCTTGAAAGATATCTTATCGATAAATTTGAAGATATAAAAGGCCTCGATGTTCGGGAGAGGGGGCTGAACATCCAATTCACCAAGGAGTTCATCTCAACGATATATGGTCCAAGAAGATCCGGAAAATCCTATTTCTTCTATTCAATATTAAAAGATATTAATGAAGGTAAAGCATTGTATCTGAATTTCGATGACATTCAATTGAGGGACTGGACCGATGATGACATCATGGGATCCATTCCATTGTTCCATGAGTGTTTCGGAAAAGAACCTGTTCTATTGATGCTGGATGAAGTACAGAATGTCACAGGATGGGAGAGAGCGGTAAGAACACTCTATGAGAAGAAAAGATACAAGATCCTGTTGACCGGATCATCCTCAAAACTACTTGCAAAGGAGATCTCAACATCATTGAGAGGTAGATCACTAAGCTATCCCATGCTCCCACTTTCATTTGGTGAGTATCTTCAATTCATCGGCAGAGGAACTACGATACCAAGATCTTCAAGGGATATCATCGAAATGAGAAAAACGCTTGATACATATCTCTCTGAAGGATCGTTCCCTGGTCCACTATTTGAAAAGGACCTGATAGGCAAGTTCTATGAGGATTATATCGACCTGGTGATCTATCGTGATCTTATTGAAAGATATGGGATCTCCAATCTGGGACTCCTCAAGTTCATGATAAAGAACATAATTCGATCTTTTTCAAAAGAATTGTCCATCAACCGGCTCTTCAACGACTGGAGATCGATGAGGTACGAGGCGAGCAAGAAGACCCTATATCAATACTTCTCGAATCTTGAGGACGCTATGTTCGTTTTTCCTCTGAAAAAGTTTTCAAGGTCGCAGAGGACATCGGACCTATCCATACCCAAGGTCTATCTCCCGGATACCGGACTGCCATCTTATGTAATGGGATACCAGAAAGGACGAGCCATGGAAAATACTGTGTTCCTGGAACTATACCGAAGAAAGGCAGGACAAAGTGGTATCAAACTGTATTTCTGGAGGGAAAGGTCATCCGAGGTCGACTTTGTGATATGTAAAAGAGATGAACCGGCAGAATTGATACAGGTTACGCAAACTCTAGCAAAAGATAATCGAGAAAGAGAGATCAACGCATTGAACTCACTTGGTGATGAACTCGGATGTGATAAGAAAAAAATTATTACATGGACGGGAGAGGAAGAGGCAGGAAATGGTATTGAAGTGGAAGCTCTCTGGAGGTTCCTGCTGGAAACAGGCAAGATCGGCATCAAATAACGAGTTCAATGGTGGAAAGAATATCTTGAGGGTAGACCCCATGATGAAGGGTGTGAAAATTAGGAACGATCTCCGAAAAAATTACCTGAAGGAGATCGGGGATCTGCATGAGACCATCTACTCCGTGGAATATGGTTTCAACGAGGAATTCGCAGATTACGTCAG
>JAUVCN010000033.1 GCA_030595715.1 Thermoplasmatales archaeon | reverse complement strand
AGGAACACATCGACACAGACCTGTCAAAGGGTTACTTCATTCCGGACACGGACCGTAAAACGACAAATCCGTATGATAATGATAGTCATACTTCGTATGTGGGAATCGCAGATTCCCAGACACCCGCCAAATCATAGATTTGTCTTGTCACCTCGCGGCACTGCGTTGCACTCAGTGATGACGACAATCTAAAGGATGGAACAGAAGATGCAAACCACAATGGAAGGATAGACGGGGATAATGGGGATGGAATTTTTGGAGAGAGTGAGACTTGGGAAGAGACTTCACCGAATATTGCTGATACCGATAACGATGAAATATCAGATTACTGGGAACGACAATTTGGATATAATCCCCTGAATTCTGATTCAGATTCAGATGGCCTTTTAGACTCAGAAGAAGATAAAATTGAGACTGGAACATTAGGTGTTCTTGATACTGATGAAACGAATCCTATGGACATGGATTCAGATAATGATGGTCTTACAGATACTCAAGAACTTGAGGGTTGGACAGTAGTTATTACTTATGAAGCTACTAGAGAAGTAAAAGAGAGGAGGGAGATTGTCTCAAATCCACGAGATGTTGATTCTGACAATGATGGAATGACAGATTATGAGGAATTTACAAATAACACTGATCCAAATGAATCTGATTCTGATGGAGATGGTAAAACCGATCTTGATGAGATTTCAGGTGATTATAACAGCAGTGCTACTGGAATTGATGGAACTCCGCCTGAGATTTGGCATTTCAAATGTGATTATGAACAAGATTATGCGGATTTCTTTTTCATAAAATTACCATCCGGCGGATTAAAGGTATTTGTGGAAGTTGGAGTTAGAGATATCTTTGGAATTGACTATGTTAATGTTGATATTAGAGGACTCGAAGATATCCTTCTTCATTGTGGTGGTAATCAAAATGTGTCATATAGATTTGAGTGGTCTATTGATTCTCCGGGAGAATATGAACGAGTATTATTCAAAGGATTCCAGATCAATGTTTCAGCAAAGGACATCAATGGAAATCTTGGATTTAAAGAAAGTGAACTTCCAAGTGTAAAGGATAGGATAGTTGAATTGTTAGGACCCTTGATTGCATTTGCAAAATATTTAATTGAGTTAGCAAGTAGTATTTTTTCTTGGATATTTAATCTTATAGAAAAAATGGTTATGAATATTGTAAAAAATGTTGAAAATATTATGAATGGTATTGTTCAAAGAACTATGAATTTTCTTGAACCACTGGTCAATTTCATTAGAAATGATTCCCACAATATCACTCTTCTAAGAGAGGGTATTAGTGAAATTGTTGATATTATATTTAATCCAATCCCTTATTTGCTTGGAATCTCATTAATGGTTATATTAGCAGTCATTCATTGTATTGTTACGGGTGTGAGTTTCGGAGCTGCTGATGTAATTATGATTGTAGCAGATTTTGGATTGATTCTGTTATTAACATTAATGGATGGTCAGGGGGAAGGAGATGAAGATGGAGAGGGAACGTTTAATCCAATTGGTATTTTTATGAATGAAATTGAGGGAAATGATGATGAATCCTCAAAATCAGAGGACCAAGGTTTTTCAATGCTAATTGGATTATTGATTGTTTTTGAGGAGATAATATTAGGTGTTCTTGGGTATATTATTGGAGTGGAAAAGATGGGAGATGCATTTCTTGCTGGTAAGAAAGGGGAAGATTTTGTAATTGCAATCGCAAAGTTCAAAAAAGCAAAATTTTATTATCAGATGTCGATAATATTTGGCGTAACTTCATCCATTTTTTCAACTCTTGCATCATTAGTATTTGGAAATATTATTCATAAGTATGTAACAGATAATGACTTTTCTCAAGTAGAAAAAGATAGTGCAACAAATTATGCTATTACTGGCGGAATTCTTAGCTTTATAGCTGCGCTGGCACTTTTTGGAGCGGTAAGATGTATGAAAGAATCTGCTGTTGAAAAATTCCAACCAAAAATTCCAAAATTCATCTCTCTGGGTATTACAATATTTGGTATTTGCTCTTGGGTAGTATCTTTATTGTTAGGAATGGGGAGTTTATATATAATTCTTACATGATATGGAGGTATAATATGAAATTTATCTTTCAAAAAGGATCTATTATCTATTATATTATTTCATTTGTTTTCTTTATTGGGGTAATATTTTTTAGCTTATCATCAATAATACTTTCTAAAATATTCATGCCTGCAACAATAATTGTTTTAATACTTGGAATTCTTATATTTAATATGTCTTTACCATTAATATCAACGAATAATAATATTTATATCCCAATGAGTTTATTAAAAGAAAATATTTCAAATCCAATTTTTGATCGATATTTTAAAACACATATGATAAAAATGAATCTTAACGGCGAAGAAATTCATATTAATACTATTGATGAAAAGATAATTATTAATAATAAATTTAACAAAAATCAAATAAATAAATTGCGTGATATTTAAAGAATTGATTATTATAACCCTACTTTAAGTGTGCCGTGATAGTTCGATAAACTTGCAGGTGAAAGTCCTGTCCGAGTAAGAGCCTGTCAGCCTTGTAGCGGGGGAGCATGGTAAGTGGGAGACCACTTGCAACGAAACCTTTTGACAATGGCAGCTTTCAGGATGTCTATCGGACCCTGTCTCTTCGACTTCACGGCGCAATGAAGGTAGAAGGGCGGAATGGTCATGCGTGGGAGTGAATTGTTCGTCTGGAATATTTGTAAGTTAGATCAATTCACGGTGAAAGGGGGTGAGTGCGAGGAAATGGTTAGAATCTCTGAAGGATCAAGCATCTATCCGTTTCCAGATCAGGAATATGTATAAACATATCATGGTCCTGTTTCGTGACATTTACTGTACCATGTCGTGGCCCCTATGATGGCTCTATGCAGAGATCTGGAACTATAACTGCTTCCTTTGATGGACAACGGAAACGATCTCGATCCTATCTGAAGAGATCTTGTAAATAAGACGGTAACTGTTGAACAATATCTCTCTTATGTTCTTGTCATCTTTTTCCGGTACCTTTCTTCCGATCTCTGGGAATTCTGGTATTGCATCTACCTTTTCCATCAGTTCTGAGATGAAGACTGGTGCATAAGTTTCAGCATCATTTGAAATGTAATCATAGATCAATTGCAGATCAATAAGAGAAGAATCGGTCCATAGTAACCTTTTCTTCATAGATTGAACCTCTTCTTCACTTCCTCATGAGGAACGACTCTCCCCTCTTCAATATCCTTCAGTCCCTTTTCGATCTTCTTTTTTACATACATTTCATAGATGATGTCATCCCAGGTAACTGAGTCTGGTAATGATTGGATCAAATGGATTGATTCTTCCTTTACTGTGAACATAAGATATCAGAATATTATGGTAGAATGGGTTCATTATCTTTTTGGTCTTATTAGGATTTCTTTTATCGGCCCCTGTCTCTTCGACTTCACGCGCAATGAAGGTAGAAGGGTGGAGCGGTGAGCGTGTGGAGTGACCGAGCCAGGAGAAATAAATGTAAGCTGGCGAGGGAGCGTTTGGTGGGGTACGAGTGTGAGGAGATGGTTAGAATCTCGGAAGGATCAAGTGTAATAGGATAGGTGGAACGATACAACATCATGGTTGTATGATCTGAGAATTGTGAATTGCAATCGACGAAGCAAAGGGGCCGATTATGATGATTTGAAGCACATTTCATCGAAATGGATATTAATGTGTATGCACATGTGATACTAGGTAATCATATGGTCAATATGACGATAACCGTCCCAAAAGAGATGAAGAACGACCTTGACCTGTTTCCCGAGATCAATTGGTCAGAGGTAGCTAGACAAGCGTTTAAAGAAAAGATCGGGGATTTAAAATTCTTGATAGAATACAAGAAGAATAGTAGGATGACAGAAGACGATGCTTTAAGGCTTGGCAAAAAGGTCAATAGATCGCTTCATAAACGTTATTCGGAGATGTAGTGATGGATCTCGTTGTTGATGCAAATGTTCTTTTCGCAGCCTTGATAAAGGACAATAAAACAGCTGAGTTACTGTTCAAAGATATGTTCCATTTGTTCGCTCCTGAATATCTGCTTGAAGAATTCATTGAACACAAAGAAGAAATAATTGACAAATCGGACCGACCAAGGGAAGAATTCGAAAGATTCATGAATATTCTGAAAAAAAGGATCACATTCTATCCATCCAATGATTTTAAGTATCATACGGAAAGAGCTTTAAAAATCACTCCAGATCCCGATGATGTAGAGTATGTCGCTTTAGCCTTGAGTATCAAGGCTAGCATATGGTCCAATGATAAAGCCCTTAAAAACATTAAGGGAATGGATGTATATTCCACTGGAGATCTGATCAAACTGATTTATGATCTGTAACTCCAAATCTCTACATTTTTATTCCATCGCCAGGGTGCCGATAATTTGAAATATCCATCCCCATCCAATTAATTTAAAGTAGAATGTTTTTAAATCTGCAAGTCTATCCTTTCATGACGGGTTGAGTGGACTTTTAGGTCAACGCACTCAATGTCAATTGACACTTGGCCCGTCATCAATTCACGACAATGAACGAACGGACATAAGAGCGGATCTCATGGATGTTTTCGGAGAGCTTGTGGATTGGAATGACAATAACATCTCTGATCCCAGGTCGGATATATTTTATAGCTTTGGCATTTCTGTATCCAGACAAGTGAAATCAACGATCTTTTCATGTACATACAAAATTACATATATGTGTCAAAACATCCCCATATCGGGGATGTATTGAAACATGGATGCAATGAATCATGAATTCTCACAATATGAGAAGTTATACTCATTCATTATTAGAAGAGGTGTCGTTAATAGATCTGAACTTAAAAAATACACCAAGGAAGAATTGAATAATGATTATAATTATCTCTATCGGAAATTTCTTTTCAAGTTGATCCAGCAAGGGAAAGTTGAGAAAATTAAAAGTGGATTATTCTTTGCTCGAAATATTTATCTCAATAGAAATGAGGTTCCAAGTAAATACTTAATTGGATCAAGAATTCGATCGAACTATTATTTGGGGTATCATACGGCCTTGGAATTGTTTGGGTCAGCTCAATCTATCCATAATGGATGCCATATCTCAGTCACTTTGAAAGATAGATTCAAGAGATTCAATTATTCTCGATTTCAATTTAATCCCGTAGTTACTGACAATTTATCATTGGAAATCGAGACTCGAAACATTGAAAACAATGAGATCAGAGTGTCATCCCCCTCAAGGACCTTTGTTGAATGTATTCATCGTCCAGACCTGTGTGTTGGTTATGAAGAGGTTTACAAAAGTTTAGAATCATTAGGTGGAGTGGATATCAATGGTGTTTTCAATATTCTGATGATGTATGATACCGACATTCTTTTTCGGTCGGTGGGTTTCTTCTTGGAAGAATTAAAGGAAAGATCACCATACTATTCTCAAATCGATGATAAGGACTTGAAGAAAATTGAGAAGAATATTGGGAATAGTAGGTCCTATTTGATCCGTGGTCAAAAAGGTGAATATATTTCTAAATGGAAATTATATATTCCCGAACGTTTCAAAGAATTATTCCAAGGAGTGCGTTGAATGGACCTTCCGGGATATTCATCAACTGTAGTCGAGAAGATTCACAGATTGTTCGATGTTCTTGAACAGATCAGCAAAGTGAAGTTTCTATCAGACAGATTGTGTTCCTATGGTGGAACTGCTTTGAATTTCATTCATTTTAATGAACTGCCAAGGTTATCAGTTGATCTGGATTTTAATTACAGGCATATTGATGGAAAGATGGATTGGGGTGAAGTCAGAAAGGATATCGATGAATATCTGATGAGGATTTTGGCCGATATTGGTTACAAGGATAAAGAGATCAAAGTCCAAGCCCAATATCCCCTTGGAAGAATGGATATCAAGTATGATGCCTCAAATGGACTTAAGGACAATATAAAATTGGAAATTGGGTATATGAGGCGGATACCAATACTATTGAGTGATATTGAGTATCAACTAGAAAGCCCGAAAACAGGGTCGAAGTTCATAATGTTGTCTCCTCAAAAAGAAGAATTGTTTGCCAATAAATTCTGTACAATGATATCAAGAAATTAAGCTCAACTGAATGCAAGAGATGTTTTTGATGTTCATTCAATTTCAATGTCTGAGTTTAATATGGACTTGTTCATGGATATTGTCATGATCGAAGGCTTGATGATGGATTTAGATCTGACAGATATAAGAACCTCGTTAAGTCCAGGTGCACTATCAAATATTCGGGATCTGGTAACAGTGGATATTGATTTGGAGAAGTTATCTGAAGATGTGAATTCCTTTTCAAATGATATTAAGGAAAGATTATTATCACGTAAATGGTCCAATTTCAGCAAGGAATTCGAAAACAGGAAACAAGTAAACTTTGAATTTTTCAATAAACCGGAGAAGATCAATCCTAACCTCGGTTTACATCCTCAAATTCAATGGTTGTTGAAGAAACAAGAAAGGTAACTCTTACCCTGTCTCTTCGACTTCACGCGTAATGAATGTAGAAGGGTGGAGTGGTAAACGCGTGGAGTCAACGAGCTGGAAGAAGATTTTTATTAAAGCTGGCAAAGGGGCCGATAATGGCCTCGATCAATGATTATGAGATCATTGACGTAGGATCCGATCTCCTCACTTTGATTTGTTGACGAAGTTCAACTGGAGGTCGGTCAGGTTCTGCTTGAACTGTTTTCCCATATCTTCTTCGAGCATAGGTGCAAGGACCTTCAGGTTCGCATCGAAGAGATCTATGGCCAACTTCGCCTGCTCCAGGTCAATTTTCACCTCATTGGCTCCAGGCAGGGGCGCCAACCCAAGATGATGCCACGCCTGGGATGCGATCATCGAGAGATTGTAGATGGCCATCTCCTTCACTGAGCTCATCATCTTTATCATCTCAGCCTGTGCATCGTTTGCTGTCTGTTCCTCATCATTATCATCGGTCAAGATAGATCACCTCGGACGAGTGGATAATTGCAATGAACTATTTCAACGGTTCCTTCGCCTTCTTCTGGGTCGGGACCAATCGCCCTCATCTTCGTCTTCTTCCTTTTCATCATCGATCTCGATATCTTCGCCTTCGTCATCATCGACCTCGAACCCGTCCTCTTCCTTGTTCCCACCGTCCTCCTCGAAGGTGATATCATAATCGTCATTTTCATCATCATCGAAGGTGACATCGTATGCTGGGTTCGGCTCCTCGCTCTCCTCATCTTCATCGAATTCGAGGATCCAACCCTCCTCTTCCCCTTCCTCATCGAGGTCCACCTCCCAGTCGTCGAACTCGTCTTCGTCCTCATCGGTCCACTCGAGTTCCCATTTTTCGTCGTCCCACCAACCGGACTCCCCTTTACCCCTCTCGGTCATGTCCATTTCGATCTCTTCTTCTACGATCACTTCTTCCTCATCGTCATCCCAGTCGGCCATTGCCTTTCTTCTTCTTGGAGACCCTTTCCGGGCAGTATCGGGTGCAGAATCTATTCTTGCCCTCTTTAACGGTCTATTGACCACTCTTTTCCCTTTTCCGGGGCCTCGATCACCGAAGAGTGACATTCCGAATCTTGGACCTCCGGTCCCGTCAGAAGCCATCGCTCCATGGTCGACCATCGGCGCCGCTTCAGTAGGCCTTGTGACGGGGGAACTCTGATCCGAACCTATTGAAAAATCTGTAATGACATTCCCGAACTCGTCCCGGGGAAGGTGCGACGTGGACGCGTTGGGGTCGAAGTAACTTTCCCCCTCTTTCGCATGGGGGTCCATCTTCATCTGTTCGAAGGCCTTGATCTGTTCCCCGATATACTTCTTGAAGGCCTCCGCTTTATCCATATCGGTGGAATAACCCAGTTTCCTCAGGCCTGCAGAGTACTGTTCCACGGTGATCTTTCTTCTCTTGTAAAGTTCGGTGAGCTCCTTTCTCTTCTTCACCCTCTTCGCCTTAAGCTTCTGTTCACTCGTCGATCCTGCCTTTTTCTTCTGGGGAGGCCCGCTTGCGGTCCTTTGATGGAATTTGGCCCCACATACTGCGCAGTAATCGAGGTTGTGAATGTTATGCTCCCCGCAACCTGGGCATTTTGCCGGGACCTGCCGCATGAAATAAAGATTTAATAATGTCCATTAAATATTTATCCACCTAATTATTGAAATGGTCATTTAATTCTGAGCGAATCCCAATCCTTCTTTCTCCTGCTAACCGCAAAGAGTTCTTCTTCCTGTTCGAACTTCAATTCCTGATCATGATACATGTTCCCCTTCCGTGATAGGGTGAGGATCGCAGCCGTGGCAATTGCGATCAATATCACTACCAGAGTGAAGAAAATGGTAATGGTGGTATTCCCCTGGATGGCATTGATAACCGTCTCTCCCCATCCTGGATCCGATACTTCCCGGAAAACAGGCGGTCTGAAACCAAGGGCCTCGATCCCTGGATCATGAACGATCATTCGAAGGGCAGGGTATGTATAACCCCCCTTGATCCTGATACCCACACCACTATTACCCCTCAGTATCGAGTTTTCCCAGATGTCCGATGCCGGGCCGATCAGTTCGTATTCGTAAAGGAACAGCTTTGTATCGATCTGTCGGGATATTGTTGATGGCAATCGATCGAGTTCTCTTTTCCAGAAGAACCTGCTTTTTACGGATGAGGTACCCATGGAAATATCGCCGGCATCAAGACCCGATTCCTCGACCCTTGTTGGTGAGTTCACATCCTCGATCCAGATGGAGCTCTCTGCCCCCTTGATCGGGATCGACACCTTGGATCCGTCATCCCCGATCGTGGAGATGATATCTGCTCTGAGGGCTGCGATGCTATTGTATGATCTGGCAAAAGTGAGGTCGAAACCCAGCATAAGCTTTGGATTATCATTGACCGGAGAGAAGTCCCAACCCAGGATCCTGTGATCTACCTTCCAGTTCACCCGGGCACTCCTTAGATCCTCGATCTTGCGTTCCCTGATGACAAGATCAAATTTATCTCTGACACTGTTCAATTCATATGTATGGAATGTGATCGAACTTCTGCCCCTTGTGACTGAGATCCTGATGTCGAATTTGATCAATTCCAGGACCTCATCTTTGGATACTGTTGTGGGCTGATCATCTGCTTCATCTTTGGATACTGTTGTGGGCTGATCATCTGCTTCATCTTTGGATACTGTTGTGGGCTGATCATCTGCCTCATCTTTGGATACTGTTGTGATCCGATCAGCGGTCTTCTGAACGTCCCTGGTGTATGATACGTTGCTGGCATAAAGTGAAAGGCCCCATTCGAAACCGCTCGAAGTATTCCTTTTCCTGAGTTCGGACCGTTGCCAGTTCAATGACAGGTTGAGTCGTTTGATCGGTCTATCCGCCCCCATCTCGGAATTAAATGACCTACCGGGATCATATCTGTCATTGTTGTTCGTATCATTGAACTCCATGAGGTATGTGAATCGATATATTGTGAAAATGTTGCTGGTCAGGGGGAAAGTACCGTTCTTTCCTCTGAAGGCTCCGAGCACATCCAGACCCTTCGTGAAGATCGTGATCGGGGCATTATGGTCCTTTGATCCATGGATGATCCCGAACGTCATCGTTTCGTTCATATTGACCAGAATGTAGTCTCCGCCACCAAAAGCCTCTGTTTTTCCTGTTATGATCTTGTGGGATAGGATATCCTCTTCCTCTCCCACTGCCTCGGCGATCCCTACGGGTACCGTTATCAGGCATTGCATGATCAGAATAGAAGCGAAAGCCGCCATAATGGCCTTTTTCATATTCATCCTCCATTTACAGAATGCAGGGGAAGAGCCTATGTGCTCTTCCCCCATCGGTCGCTGACCTCATTTAATTATCCCTGTCATTTTTCATTTCATCTCTGTCCTCGATATTACCGGGTCTTTCCTTTTCGGGTCTGTCCTCAGGTTCCGAACCCTCATCCCTGTCGTTGTTCGGTCTTCTCTTTTCGATCTCTTCCTTTACCCTGTCACGAAGGGAAGTATCTCCATCATTTCTCGGTCTTGGTCTCTGAAAGACCTCGCTGTATGTTCTGGAGACCATTTCCGGCCTTCCATCGGAGTTCCTGTCGATCCAGTTGAAGACCTTTGTTATGGTCCTGATCACATCAGGATGCCCATCATCATCTCTATCGAACACGGTTATCCTCTTGTATGAGATATGGACAAGTTCAGGATACTTGTCATCATTGCGGTCGATGAACCTCAATGCTGCCGTCTTCCGGTCCTTGATCTCCTTGTTCCCATCGGAGTCCCTGTCCTTTGCCTCGGATGATGAGAGTCTGATGCTGACCATATTGGGCCATCCGTTTCCATTCCTGTCGATCCAGATACCGTTGTATGATCCGGTCCTGATCAATTCCGGTTCTCCATCAGAATTCGCATCGACCATGTATCTCCTGGCAGATGAGGCCGTGATGAGGTCCCATCTCGGACCTCCTCTGTGGTCTATCCTTCTGTAGGTGGCCGTGTGATGGTATCTCCTCTCAGGATGCATGTCCCCGTTCCTGTCGACCAGGTAGGTTGTTCTGGTCCTGTATCCTTCCATGTCCCAGTCACCATCCTGATCCCTATCAACGGCCCTGCCGCTCCATTTGAAGGAATGGAGGATCTCCGGCCGTCCATCTCCATCAAGGTCGACCGTCGCCTTGGCGGAAACGACCAGGGATATCGACTCGACAACTCCGTTATCATCGTTGTCTATGTATGTGAACTTCCACCCTCCGCTTCTTGTAATGACGGCATCAGCTCCTACCGGGTCCTCTATCTCTTCAGGTATCTCGAATGCACCAAGATCATCAACCTCCTCGTTGACGTTCGAGTATCTTTTTATTATAACGACCTTCTCGGGGATCCCGTCTTCATCCTCATCGGTGACATTGACCCCTTCATCTCCTCCGATCTCTTCCAGGAGTTCCATCATCCAGAGATAAGGATCCTCTGCACCATGGATGTTCTTGATGTAGGGAAGGGCATTCCGGTGCGAGTTCCTGGAATTGAAACCCACGGTGAGGTCCTTGTAGGACCTTGCAACGAGTTTCGAGAAGAGAGGAGCGTCGGTAATATCCTCCTCGACCTCCTCGATATCGAATTCGTCCAGGGCGTCATCTAGCATTTCTTGGTATTCATAAAAAAATTCCGTTCCAATATCATTCGTTTCCTCTTCCGGGGCCTCTTCCACCTCAACACCCATAGCCATTCCGGATATGAGCAGGGCGAAGACCGCTCCAAAAGCGGATATCGCAAGCAGCGCCTTTTTCATTATTTAACCTCCTTCGGAGGCCCCTTTGCCTCCTTGGAAGCTATTTCGATGGAACGGGATATATAAACTCGGAGCAGCTTCTGCGTTCTTATATCATCACGGAACTTGTTTCTATCAAAAATATCAAGAGAGTTGTGACCTGTTGTATTCCACCACTTCCTTCACCTTCCTGATATCCCATTCCGTGACATGTTCTGGATGCAGTCTCATGATCTTCTCATAAAGGTCCAGTACATCCCTGCACTTTTTGTAATAGTCCCTGGCCCTCTTACTTTTTCCTATCAACTGGAAATGATGGCCGGCCATGAGAAGCGTATGGCAATGCTCTTCAGCGATATTTTCGAGGTCCTCCGGGATATCATCACCATTCTCCAGACCCTGCAATGTCATATGGAAAAGAGGTTCCCGATCGGAACATATCTCTTTCAAGAGACCCCCTTTAATATCCCCCCCCCGGGTCCTGATAAAGGGATAACTCTTCTCCTTCGCAATTTCCAACATCCCGTTCTTCAATCTATTTTCCGGTTCAAGGAAAGAAAGTGCCTGCTCGAGAAGGTCTATCCTGTTGTCAAGAAGGTCCCGTTCACTCATCTCTTCAGGTCCCATCGTTTTGGTCATTCTATTGATGCCATCTTTCCTGTTCGATCCCGATATCAATTCATTGGCCTCATGGAGACATCTTAGACGTAGCAGGGAATTATCATTTCCCGGGGCCCCTTCCAGGTGCTTGGCGATCCTGAGAAAACCTCTTACCGCGATATCCGTATCCCTGGCATCCAGCAATTCTGCCTGGCGGCTGAAGTTTGAAATATGATTATCCATCAGAAGTGATCCCTGGTTCAGAATGGATTCAAGTTCTATCATGGTCAGCAATCGCTGATCGCCGATCGAGCGTGATATCTCCCTTCCCCTTTCAAGGAATCTCTTCCCCCTCATTCTCTTTCCAGCAGCTATGAACGATCTGAAAGCCTGCAGGGAAGCATACACCTCTCCAACCCTGTCGAGGACTTCTTGGTATGCGGACGCACTTTCGATCGCCTCCTGGGCCGATCCCAGGAATTCACCCATGTCATGGAGTGCCTTTGACAGGTGCAATTTTTCCTTGGCCACTCCCTCCATATCATCCATCTTCTCGTATGTCAGGATAGATGCTCGGTGGGATTCGATCGTTTCGAGGTATTTTCTCTTGGACCTAGATACCTGCCCCTTCAAATGCATGTATCTCGCTTTGACATCTCCTTTCAGCAATCCTTTCGGGAATGTAGCCTTGATCAGGTCCAGAGCAGCAGAGGATTTTTGCCACTCCCCTTCAAGTGCGTGTAATCTTGCTCTGTTCAATATCAGCGCAAGTCTATCTTCCTCCGGCAAATGTGACCTTTCCACGGACATCATCGGTATGGTGAGGATCCTTCCTCTTCCCTTGAGGGAAGTTTCAGAAAGCAGCATGAGAAGGTTCCTTGCAAGTTCCGGTCTTCCGAGGTCCAATAATCTCTTGGTGAGGGATTCGATATATCTTCTTAGCAGACCCCTGAGTCCGGGATTATCCTCATAGGCGATGGATAGATAGGTCCTTGTCATCATCTTCTCCACCTCCTCCGGAGGGTCCAGTTCATCTTTCAGGATCGGTGTGGTGGCCAACTGGGGTCCATCTCCCCATATTCTCAGGATCACTGATATCTGATAGGCAATGACATCCTCTCTGACCTCCTCCCTCCTTTCTGCAGGTGTTCCTTTGATCAGGTGGTCTGCTATCAGATCGTGGACCGTCAGGAGTCCGTATCGATCCTCCCTGATCAGCCCCTTCCTCTTCAGTATGTCGATATCCTCCAACTTGATATTACGAAGAAGGGACCGGTGGAACGGGGTCGATGTGAGGGATGCAATTTCAAGGGCCTTCTTCTGTCTGGGGGATAGAGGTGAGATCACCTCGAGGTCTAAGAACTCATGGAACCTATCGGAAGGACCCGAATCAAGGGAGCTCATCAATAGTTCAATGAACAGTGGATGTCCCTTGGTGATATCGAGGAGAATATCCGGATCCGCTTCGATCTTTTCCTCTCTTATCATCTGCCTTATCGCAGTTTCATCCAGTCCGGCGAGCTTCAGTGATATCAATTTCCCCCTCAGTTCATATCTGGGATCCAGGAATTGTGGTCTTTCCCTCGTCAGGATGACAAGTTTCAATCCAGGATAGTCCATGGCAGCTTTACAGAGTGCCTCGACATAGATATCGATCCCACCCCCCGTTTTCTGAAGGTCATCTATCACAAATACCATGTTCTTCTGGGTTGCCGAGATGTTTCTAATGCTCCGTGTTAATTTCCCGGGTGAAATATCATCCTCCGAAAGAAGATCGGCCTCATCCGAAAGTCCCATCTCCTGGACGATGTTGGATATCTCATTGACAAGTTCGATCCTGTCCGTCCAAGGTTCGCAGCATATATAACCGCCTTTCATATGGTTCTCCGTCAGGGAGTGCAGGATGAGGGAGGTTTTTCCCATGCCCGCCAACCCCCAGATGAGGAGGACCCCGGCTTTCGATGAGATGAATTCTCTGATGGTTGAGATCTCATCTTCCCTGCCGTAGAAATGATCGGGGAGCTGATACTGTCCATAGATCTGGGGCCCCTCTCCTGCACTGGAGCCATCAACAGAGATGGTCAGGGGTTCTTCACCATTCCTTTTGATCTGATATACCTCGGCCATTGTGAGGTTCAACCCGAATTCCCTGGTCCTTCTGTATGCCGTGTCTATTGTGGTCCTTAGCAATTCCCCTTCCAGACTGATGGTCAAGGGCATCCTGGAGACCCTGTCCCTGACCTCTATCACCGTCTCTTCCCCTTTTGGTGTCAGGAAATAGGCTCTCTGTCTTCGTTTTTCACCTTTTACATGCTTCAACTCGGCTTCGACCATATCGTCTGCCTGGAGTCTCTTGAGCGACCTGGATACATTGTTCTCGAGGATATCGAGCTTTGCAGATATCCCCTTCTGGGTGACCTCTTTGGGAACGTCCCAAAGCTCTCTTTTGTTGGAATATTCGGACAGGAAGAGAAGTATCCTTTCATCGGAATGGACCTTTGTCCTTTTCGATCTGGTGGGCATTTCAACATCTCCTCTTGAACCACTCATAGGTTTGTTTCAGCCCCTGTTCAATGGTCATTTGAGCCGTAAATCCGGTCTCTTCCTCGATCTTCGAGATGTCCGCAACCGATCTCATGATCTCCCCCTTCCTTGGCGGCATGTGGACCATTTTCAGTTCCTGCATTGAGACCTTCCGGACGGTCATCGCAAGATCGATCACGGATGTCTCAACCCCGGTCCCGAGGTTCATGGGGCCATGGACCTTTGACCTTGCAACTTGGTACAGTCCCTCGGCAACATCGCCGACATATACGAAATCCCTGGTCTGCCCCCCATCTCCGAATATGATCAGAGGCTCTTTCATCTTGGCCCTTTCCATGAACTTCGAGATCACACCTGAATAGGGATTTTTAGGGTCCTGCCTGGGGCCATATACATTGAAGAACCTCACCGATGCCGAGCTCAATCCCCACTGCTTTCTGTATACCTCAAGAAGCCCCTCTGAAGATAGTTTGTGCAACCCATACGGGGAAAGAGGCGACCTTTCCGCATCTTCCTTGATGGGAAGAGAGGCAGTATCTCCGTAAATCGCGGCTGATGAGGCGAAAATAACCCTTTTCACATCGTTTTTCAGGGCATGGTCTAAGACATTCATGGTCCCGATGTAGTTGGTGTAAGCGTCCTGTTTCGGGTCCTCGAACGAGGATGTGACATCGACCCTGGCAGCAAGATGGAAGATGGTGTCAATAGGAGGCCCTCCCCGGATGTTCGATCTTATCGGATCCTCGATGGATGATGTGATATCCCCGCGGATGAACCTGAACCGATGATCATCTACCCACTCTTCCAGATTGTCAAGGGATCCGCTTGAAAGATCATCAAGGACATAAACGGTGTGTCCTTTCTCCATCAGGAGGTCAACAAGATTCGAGCCGATGAACCCGGCTCCACCAGTTACCAGGACTGCAGTATCTCTCATTTGATCTCACACCTGAACGTATTGATAATCATGGGACCTGTATAATAATCGTACCCTGCCCCTTGTAACTGATATATCGAGATATTCTCGGTCTGGGATTGCGGGGTCGATCGAAATCAAAAGGATTAATAATCCATATCTCCATCTGCATGATAGAGGTTTGGACAGGTCGCGATAGACTGACCAGTCCAAGAAAGGAGGATGGCCATGGAAAACGATCAGAAAGGTTCGTTCTACCCCCTTTTTAACGGCAATATCAAGGGGAATGTCCTGAACAAGGTGACCGGGAACACCTATTCGAGAAAGGACGCCATGGACCATTACAAGTACCTGATCAGGAGGTCGCTTGAGGATCCAACGGATGTGAGGATCAGGCGAATGATGAGGTTCGTTGCCACAATGCTTGATATTCCATCGGATATCCATGAAAAATTGATCGAGGAAGCCTGGAAGGATAGGTCGAAACTGGAAAATACCATATGTAGACCTTTCATAAAGGCAGATGTTGAAACCATGTATACCATCCTGACCGGGGACACCTACATCGATAATACTCCGGTGGAGGAGATCCCCCCTCCGCGGAAGAACAATGTGATAGATGAGAAGATACTCCTTGTCAAGTCCATCCTGGACGATTACGACGGGGTGTTCGATAAGGCCGAAGTAGAAACATATTCGACATTTTCAGAGATGCTGGATGAGGACATCTCTCTCGGAACCGGGACCTCGCTTCTGGATACTGCCAGGGATTCTCCCTTTACCTCGGATGGTTGGGGGAGGAAGTACGAGGGATCCATGGTTGGAAATTATGGATATTTCAAGGACGTCAAGAATTGAATTTCCCTTCTGTAATTCTCTTCTCCACCCGGAGTCTCGAGGATCATCGGAACTCTTTTGAAGTTGTTATCGTTCAATAGATTGGAGAATGCCCGTGTATCGATGGTACCTGCTCCGATCTTTTCGTGTCTATCGACCCGTGACCCCCTTTCATTCTTTGAATCGTTGAGATGGATACCTTTGACCTTGTCCAAACCGATCAGGTCCCGGATCTCCGCGATCACCCGATAATACCCATTTTCAGTAACGATGTCATATCCTGCAGAATGCATATGGCATGTGTCCAGGCAAATACCGATATTTTCATGGTGTTCCGTCCCGTCGATCATCCGGGATAATTGATCGAAGGAATGGCCAATACCCTTTCCCTGTCCTGCAGTGGTCTCCAGCAGGATCATTGTAGGGTCATTCATGTTTTCTATCATTCCATAAACATTGTCAAGGAATGATGAAACCGCCTCCACTCCGGTCCGGACACCTTCTCCCCGATGGGATCCGGGATGGATTACAAGATATCCAATTCCCAGCATGCGGCATCTGGCTAGCTCATCCAGTAATGCCTCGGTAGATCTGGTTCTTACCGTATCATCGATAGATGCCGGGTTGATCAGATATGATCCATGGGCGAGGATCGGGCCCATTTCAGTCCTGTCCAACTCCTTTCTGAAACTGCTCGCATCATCTTCCGATAAGGGCGGAGGCGTCCACTGCCGTTGGTTCCTTGTGAATATCTGGAACGATCCACATCCGATGTCCAAAGCCCGTTTGACGCTGTTCGCAACTCCGCCTGCAATACTTACATGGGCACCGATCAGTCCCAGAGCGATACCTCCTTCAAGATAGGGACGACCTTATCATACATATCCGTTCCTACACCCCATACAGGCTCCGTTCGATCAAAAGAAAGCGCCCCTCCAGGTCGCTGCATCTGGGTGCACCGGACATCCTTTCCGGATCAGAACCTGGCGGATATCCTCCGAAGTGTCCGCTTCAGGTTTTCGTGATTATCGAAACCATCCGCTATCCGGATGAGTTCATTCCTTGGGTCGTCCTTCATTCGAAGGATCTCCTCACCAAGGGCACCGATCGCCCTCGTGAGGTTATCCACGATCGTGATATCTGCTGTCATAGATGTTCTGGAAAGAGGATTGAGATCGATAGTGATGACCCGTTTTCCCATATCTTTCAGGGCCTTGCACCTGTCTCCGTCTTCCAAGGGCACAAGGATCACATCAGCAGAGTAGATGCCACCTTTTTCACATAATGCCCTTGCATGGTCCAGACCCGGTATATTCGAATCAGGTTCAGCTCCGAGCACATTTTCTATCCCGTGTCTCTCAAGATGCGATACGAGTGATGAGATCCTCTCCTCTGTTCTGTGGAATATATTCACCTCGACCTTGCATTCCAATCGGGTTGTCAGGATATGGATATCCCCGGCAGATAATGCTCCAACATTTCCATTCACCGAGATGACGGGGTCCTCTGCCAGGATCAGGGTTGCAGCGGCTGCCCGGATGGCATCTCTCGCCTCATCGGTGGTGATCTCGCCGATAAGATAGTCGAAAGCTTCCCCCCTCCCATGGGCGATCAGGCCCTGGGTGGCCACAAGGCCATTTTCCCACCCCTCCACAAGCTTATCCCTTGTTGTCAGCGAAAGATACCTCGGATGGCTTCTGGGGACGGTCATATCCATTCCTCCAACGATTAAGGTTTTCATATATAATCACCTTTTACCCCTGTGCCAAAGAAATACCATGAGCTCAAGGCTGCCTCGTTCGTTCAGGCAACAGAGGATGAGGATAAGGTCATGCATGCGATCTGGAACCTCCTGGGCAGTACAGACATCGGTGAGATCGAGAGATCGGAGATCGAGGGTGTCCATTCGAACCCCATTCTTTTCATCACCGTTCGAATAAAGAAGGAAAGACAGATACTGAGCATCCTGTCACATCTGACATCACTTGATATATGGAAAGAAGCCCTGACACAGATAGATCAGAGGTTGGATGAGGATATGGTGTTCCATGTTAGGGTGGAAAAGGGATCGGCCTATGACAATGAACCGGTACTCTGGACCGGTGGAGAATCCATCGAATTGAAGTTGAAGGTTGCATCGTATCCTGCATCATGGGAACGGGCAAAGGAAATAATATCGCAGCCCTGACATTTTGCCGATTCCTGCAAAATGGTATTATATAGTATGTTCATTTCCCAGGTAATCTGCCTTTCAAGGTGTCGATGCCGAGGTGTAATAATGTCCAGCCCAGAAGAAGTTCAGGAAGAAGCCCAGGTCGTTCCGGGAGATAAGATCGAAAAGGATGAGATGGTAGGGTTCCTGACATCCGACGGAAAGATCAGGAATGCGACCGCGGAAAAGCTATACGATGAAGGTATGGATAACTGGGCATCATTGGTCAACGGCGATGAAAAGTTCTTCACATCGTTCAAAGGTGTGGGTAAGAAGACAGCCGGATCGCTTGTCGAACTTGCAAAGATGAAATTGGAAGAGATCGAACAGATGGGCAGTATTCCCACGTTAAGGGATACACTGGCTGCTATCCCAAGGGTATCATCGAATACGATCGATACACTGATCGACAGCGGATACGATTCCTACGACAGCTTCAGGGACCTTGAAGCCGAGAAACTTCAGGAATTGAAGAGGATCGGTCCAAAACTCTCAATGACCATAATCGAAAAGGTGAATTCGGTCAGGGAGAAATTCGGAATCGAGGAGGAACCAACTCCCATCGAGGATGCGACCGGTGTCGAGGGCGAAGAAGAAGAAAAGGAAGATAAGAAAGGATTCATCCAGAAGATCATTGACTGGATAAGGTCACTTTTTTCCGGTAAGAAGAAAGAGGAATCTCCGGAAGAGGATAAGGAAGAAGAAGTTCCTGCCGAAGAAGAATCTCCTGAAGGGGATAAGGAAGAAGAAGCTCCTGCTGAAGAAGAACCTCCGAAAGAGGAGAAGGAGGAAGAAGCTCCCGTGGAAGATGAGGTTCCTGTTGAGGAGAAAGAAGAGGAGCCAGCAGTAGAGGAAGAGGAAAAAGAAGTATCAGAAGGTTTCCTCCATAAGATCAAGAACATGTTCTCCGGCGGAAAGAAGGATGAGGAACCTCCGAAAGAGGAGAAGGAAGAAGAACCATCGGAAGAGGAGCCTTCCGGAGAAGAAGGTCCTTCTGACGAAGATGAAACTCCCGTGGATGAAGAACCTCTCGCTGAAGATGAGGTCCCACCTGTCAAGGAAGGGAAAGAGGCTGGCAAAGGACCTCTCGGTCTTGCCGGTATCTCTGTGAAATCCCAGGAGAAATTGGTTTCAGCCGGTTATCATAATATCGAAGAGATCAAAGAAGCCGTTCCCTCTGACCTGATGATGATCGAGGGTATCGGAAAGAAGACCGCAGAGAGGATATGTGATGCGGTCAAGGAATGATCCTGTGATCGTCCATCCGTTCAGGGTGAGATCCGGAAGTATCGATGATTGGATAGAGTGTATAAAGGACGCTATCTTGGAAGATCAGACCATTGTCATAGCGAGTACGAGGTCCGTTCATGGACCCGAGCATCTCGCCTTTGCCATACATCATGCCTTCAGAGCCATATCAAGAGGTAACAACAGGGCAAGGGATGCTTCGATCGAGGTATTGAGGTGGCTTGCCGGTTCCAGGCAGGTCTCCAAGGCCATTGAAGCAACCTCTCCTCCTGGCCCTGGAGGGGACCTGATCATTGCATTGATAGGTCCGGATATTGATGTTCCTCCTCGTATAGAATTGAAGATATGGGATGGGGGACCGATCGAGGGATTGGACCCGATCGATCCGGAAGATCACCCGATCTGGGGTGGAGACTCGGTCAAGGAATTATACGGTATCGAAGTATCCGGTGACGAGCTCAGGATGGCCATCCTGGAGATGGTTGCAATGTGCGACCTCTGACAGTTCATTGCTGCCATTTGACCATATCCAAAGTCGGATGAACGCCCTTGAAATTACATTTTAACGTTAGATATTTATGTCCTTTCATCCTGATTTCAGTTATTGATATTTAGAACGGATCGATCTTCAGGCAAAGGTTTTACATTGACCAAGTGATACTTGACATCGAGTCAATGGAACAAGAAATGGTCAGGGTGTCCCTGGGAACAGCGATCCTGTTGGATCTGAAAGAAGGGAACCTGAAAGTGAAGCCAACTACGGCCTACATCATGGTTGGAGAGAACTGCCAGAACAACTGCTCATTCTGCACCCAGGCAAGGGATTCGACATCAAAGGCAGATCTTCTGGGTCGTGTGACCTGGCCCGAATATCAATTCAAGGATGTCCTTGAGGCGTTGAAGGATGCCGAAAAAGATGATCTTCGCAGGATCTGTTTGCAGTGTTTGAACGATCCGATCCATCTGACCGGACTACCGTCCATGGTCCAAAGGCTCCATGACGCATCAGAGCTTCCGATCTCCGTTTCGATAGGACCCCTGGGGGTCGATAGATCGAACGATCTGAAAAGATCCGGTGCCGACAGGGTCGGGATCGCTCTGGATGGAGCATCGCCCACCATATTCGATGCGATAAAGGGAAAGGATGTCGGAAATCCCCACACCTGGGGATCGACATGGCGTGCCCTGGATGATGCTGTGAGTGTGTTCGGGAAAGACAATGTTTCAACACACATCATCGTGGGAATGGGTGAAACTGACAGGGATGTGTTCGACACCATGGTAAAGGCCCGGGACACGGGCATCACGGTGTCACTATTCTCTTACACCCCCATGAAAGGAACCTCATTTTCCGGAGAGCCCCCATCTATTGAACGATATCGTGCCCTCCAATTGATGAGATGTTCCATTATGGGGTCCGGTTCAACGGAAGGTTTTGAATTCTCAGCTTCCGGAAAGCTGATATCCATTGATATCGACAGGATAATGCAGGAGGGATCCTCAAAGGATGCTTTCAGGACCAGGGGATGCCCTGACTGCAACAGGCCGTATTACAATGAAAGGCCAAGAGGTCCCATGTACAACTATCCATATTCAGTTGAGGATGAAGAGCGGAAGAAGGGCATTGAGGAAGCTGTCAGATATATCGATGGACCTACCAGCACCCTTTGAACAATATTTATTAGATGCTTAATCCCTTCCTTTGAATAGAGAAGATCTCTCCATGTGGCCGGGAAGGATCGAATTGATCACTATCTTTGTCCTCTTTCCCCCTTCCACCTACGGACTTTGATATCGGTTCCGCGCATCTTTCATAACAAAAGGTAATTAGGAGTACAATAGATTCGATCAGGGGTTTGAGATCCCATGAGGTTCAAGCAGACTGTATCAGGTGTGGGGGTGATCCTTTTGATCTTTCCCGTTGCTTTCCTTTTACCCATAATAACAGGTTTGCTGTACCATGAACCGATCTTCATTCTGTTGAAGTCATTCCTTCTCCCCGCTCTTTTTTCTCTCTCCATTGGACTTTTCTTCACCACATGGGGCGGATGGGGTCCGGCCAAGGAGCTTGACCTGAGGGCGTCCGAATCACTCGGTGTCGTGGCATTTACCTGGCTCATCATTGCCGGGATCGGAGCTCTTCCATTCGTGTTGATGGGCACCCTCCCGAATTTTATCGATGCCTATTTCGAATCGATGTCGGGATTCACCACTACCGGAGCTTCCGTGATCATCGATATCGATGGGCTCGAACATTCCATTCTCATCTGGCGGTCCCTGACGCAGTGGCTCGGTGGATTGGGAGTGGTCGTTCTGATGGTGGCCCTGTTCTCCATGCTGCTCGGAGGCCCCAAAGCAGGTATGCGGTTGATGAAGGGCGAGGTTCCAGGTCACAAGAACGACAGGATCGTACACAGGATAAAGGATACAGCCAAGATACTGTGGGTGATCTATGGTCTGCTGACCATTGCGGAGATCACTCTTTTATCCATATTCGGAATGTCCCTCTTTGATGCTGTCTGTCACACCTTCGCCACCCTATCAACAGGAGGATACGGGACCCATACCGCAAGTATCGCATATTATTCGGGAATGAGAACAGCCCCGATCCTTGAGGGCATCATCTTCTTCTTCATGTTCGTTGGAGGCGTTAACTTCGTTCTCCATTACAATTTCGTTACCAAGGGAGTGAAGAGCTACCTGAAGGATCCCGAGTTCAAGGTTTATCTTGCAGTGATGGGAGGTCTATGGTTGATCGTTGCCCTGGACCTGACCCTCAATAATATTTACGGCCCGGTAGAATCCATCAGGATGTCCGTCTTCACGATGACATCCATTCAGACAACAACCGGTTTCGTTACAGGGGATTACAGCACCTGGCCAGCTTTTTCCAAGTTCATCATACTGATAGCCATGTTCATCGGAGGGATGACAGGGTCCACGGGAGGCGGTATGAAGATCGCAAGGTTCATGATCGCCTACAAGTTGGTAAGACGGAGCCTCAGGAGGATAGGCCACCCCAGGTCGAAGATCCCTTTAAGGGTCGTCAACGCCATTCTGAACGAGAGGATCGCCAGATCGGTCGGTCTTTTCATATTCGCCTATCTCGTAATTTTCCTCGTTGGCACCCTGCTGATATCGATGACCGGGCTGGACGCCGTCTCGAGCCTGGCAGCGGTCGCTGCAACAATTGGAAATGTGGGGCCTGGGTTGGGAATTGTCGGACCGACCTCCAATTACTCTTCCATCCATTATTCGGGGAAGGTGATCCTAACCATTTTGATGTGGTTCGGGAGGTTGGAGATATTCACCTGTTTGATAATCCTGAACCCCGCTCTCTATCTGAGAAGGTACTAGAACCATATTAACCACTTATGTCAATGCGCCATCATGGTGGACGAGTGGAAATTCCAGATGGACCACCGCTCTGCAGATCTCAAGGTCGGATCCCCTCCCGAACCCGATGAGGTGAAAAGGAGGCTTTTTTTCGGCCCATGGTCAAAGAACCTCTCTCGATCCAGGATACTGGAGAACCTCTACATGGTAGCCGTGGGCATCAGGCCCGCCTCCATGTTCCATCCGCTCCATATCCGGGAGATGGTTGAAGTAAGGAGAGCGGCCGAAAGTGTTTCTCTGGGCATGGTTTCCAGAAAAGCCGGAACAAAAGTGTTCAAGATGTTGATCTTTTCTTCCGGTAGGTCGGAGATGGCCGGCTCGGTCCCGGACCTTGACGAGAGCATGGGACATAGAGAGTTCATAATAGCCCAGATAACCATGGCAAATTTCACCGGAGCATTCCTGTCGTTCCCAAAATGCTGTGTTGACAGTTTCGTCGGACATCTGATGTCCGCGACCGATCAGGATGCACAGGCAATGAAGGACCTCTGGAATACAGAGGATCCGGACCCTGCCGCATATTTCGTGGAACGTTTCGTTCCCTGCACTCCACTTTGTGAGAACGCGATCCGGGAAGGGAACAGGATCGAGGCCGAATTATCGGAGATGGACCCCGACCTGTTGCTTGAATACCTCCATCTGAGAGAGGATCACATGGAGGAGGTGAGAGAAGGAAGGATCGTGGAGGAGAAAGATGCCCGGAATGCGATCCTCGAGGAACTTGCCTCTCGACGATAAAGGTCCTGTTCCAATGTTATATTTATTCTCGGTCGTGGATTCATGTGTATGAAAGGGTTTATTATTCTCGATCTGCCTAGAATAAATGAGAGGAATACCCTGTTCAGGAGGAGATAATGTGAAAAAGAGAGAGAAAATGAACGCCACAAGGGCCGTGATCCTTGTAATAATGATATTATTGCTGTTATTTTCCGGGATCTTCGGATGGATCCTTATCGACGAATATGTGATCCCTGAGAAGAAGACATCAGCCAGATTGGATGTGGAGGAAGTATATTTCGTCGAGAATGACGTTTCTCAGGGGAAGACGCGTCTGGAAGTATTCGTCTTCATTACCAACGATGGTGATGAGGATTGTGATTCCTTCATCAGAGCCTTTGCTATCGACAAGGATACCAATATCGCAATGGATGACACCACAACCTCCATCGTGGAGATCAATGGTCAGACAAGTCACGAATCCCAACTCGACCTGGAAGTTCCTTCCGATGGAAGATATCGAGTGGAGCTTCTTATTTTCAAGAACGACAAGATAACCGTGAAGGGACAGGGCTTCGTCGATCTGAACTTGGGTGGGTCCGGAGGTTCCGATTACAGGACCCTGGTCGAGGATCCGCAATCCGAAGTAGATGATAATAAAGCTGTTCCATTCATCGGACCCGGATTGATGGTGATAGCCATCCTTGGTGCTGCTCTGATATTCAGGAGGTGGAGGAAATGAAAGGCAAGGTGAAGAGGAACCTTTCACGGAATCGCCTCTGGTATTTTGGGGCCGTCGTATTGTTGATCCTTACGATAGTACTCGGTTATTATGTCGTCAATATCGAAGAAGAGGACACGGACCTGTCGGTGGAAGAGGTATATTTCGCTTCGGAGGAACTGGGCGGTGTCGATACCGACCTCAAGATCATTGTGTTCCTGACGAATAACGGGAAGACGGATATCACGAATGTGAAGGTCAGGGCATTTATCATCGAGAGTGATTCCAACCTTGCCCGGGATGAGGATTCGGTGTTGCTTGGAAGGATCAGAGGAAAGACGACACTCGAAGGTGAGCTTCATATCTCCGTTCCCAACAACGATTCTTACAGGATCGAACTTCTGGTCTTCGAGGATTCGAAGCTATCCATCAGAGGTTCAGGTTCCATCGATCTGAAGGGAGTTGGCGTGGTAACCGACTACATGAACTTGGATACAACTAATGATGAATCTGGATGGGGGGCACCCGACTCAGCTGAAGATGCTTCTTCTCTGTTATTCACGAGTTTGTGTGTGTTGATAATCCCAATTGGCATAATAATCATCGTTGTCGTGGTGATCGTCAAGCAGTCCGGTAAGCAACGCAAACCGATGGAGGCAGTATCAATGAACGTTGATGAGAAGATCCCTCCGGCCCAGAGGGCCAGACCGTTGAACAGGATCAGAACATTCGATGAGACCGTTGAAGAAAAGGAGAATATGGAAGAGAATGAGAATGATATAAAATGAGTTATAAGGGGCCTTCTGGCCCCTTGTTTTATTTTTTCAGATCCTTGATATTCAGCTCCCCTTCTCCAGATATCAATGAAACGAATATGATGAAATGGATCCCTGTTCATCTGTTTCAGGAAAATTTCTTTTTAATGGGTATGAGTACGTATATCTGATCGGTGTCTCCAAAGATAATGAAAGGGAGGTTCAAATTCGGAAGCTCCCTTTGGGGACCTTTACTCGCTCGGGTCCTTCATGGTTCCCATGAAGAGGATGTTCCCCGTGTCTCTCTGTTTGATCATGTAGAGGAACGGACTGTCAGCGTTGAAGAAATTACCAGAGCTTGATAGTTCATTCATGACCACAGCTGTCGCAGCTGCAGCTTCCGTTCCTTTCTCATCAACTTCTATGAAGGTCTGGTGGATGATGTTGGAGATGTATGGTGCCATTCCTTGATCTGACATTCCAGAGAAATCTGCCAATCCAGAGATAAAGGCGTCATTCATTCCCAGCTGTTTCATTATCGGGACCAGTTCATATTTGGTCTCCAGTTTGAACTTGGGCATGTAGACCTCCAATTCAACCGGGTAGAGACCATCATTGATGTCAGATATGCTATTGGCATCCAGATCATCAATGTAGGAATCGATGTCGCGATCCTTCGGAAGGATGATGACCATCGATAGTTCATCCCCCTTGTAAGGGAGCTCGATTGCCTGAACCCTGCTATCCTCATAATATGGAAGCATGTCATCATTTTCAACCTTTAAGTGCATCATATCCACTTCCACATCACCATTTGGTGCATAGAATGGTCTTTTCTCGGTGTCATCCTCATCGAACTCGTAGACCCACTCTCCCTTGAAGTAGATCGCATTTGTCAGGACCATGTATGTGAGTGCTGTAATGACACCGGCAGGGATCAGGTCCATGATCCGATCATTTGTCATGTTCTCCACCCAGGTGTTGATCGTTTGTCGGCATAATTCCGGGTCCGCGGCATAGTCCAGTTCCTGGACCTTGCCATAGTAATACTGTTCTATTGTTTGTATGAACAGATCTTTCCACTCGTACTGGACCTTGGGCCATATTGCATTTGCAGTGGCCAGATCATACTGGGTGCTTCCCTTGTTGATATCATTCTGGACCTTTGCAAATGAACCGAGTCTTTCCTTTTCATTATCAGGCAGATGAAGGACAGCCGCCATCTCATCTGCGGTGTTTCCTCTTGCCCCTTCGTACGTCATCGATAGAGCAGTGAATATGGAATATGGCGAGATGAAGATGTTTCCATTCTCTTCCTCTGCCATTTTTTGGAGGATATCTATTCCAAACTGATTGTTGGCATCGACAATGTCCCCTATTCCATCTTCTGTGGCGTTCTTTTCGTCCAGGAAAGGTCCTGCCCATTCTCCGACAGGATGATCGTTCACTCCGTTGTTGTTTCCGTCATCATCCCTGAGAAGGAGGTACCCGAGTACGGATGCCGTGATCACGACAAAAGCAATTGCAAGGCCCATTCCGATCTTCATCTTCTCTTCCGTCATGAGAGTATATTGTTCTTGAGTATATATACGGAGATTGGAACAATAAAAGGACAGGAGAAAGGGGATTAAGAGGAAACTTGAAGAAAGGGTCGAATCGATAAAAAGGAAAGATCCTTACTATAATTGGAGTGGAGTTTAGGAATAGTCTTACTATAATTGGAGTGCACTCCAGGTTCAGTAAGGTATATATATATATTTCTACAATATCACCATGTGTACATTGAACGCGACCTTGAAGATCACTTTCAAAGGATCATCGGCCTGGATAAGGCCATCGCAGTAGTGGGGCCCAGGCAAGCAGGTAAGACAACCCTTCTGAGGAACAAGATATCGGACTCGATATCCTATCTTCTGTTCGATGATATTGATGTAAGGTCCCTATTTGAAGAGGATGTAAAAGGATTTCAAACGAGATATCTTGAAGGAAATGATGTTACTATACTGGATGAGATCCAGGTCTGCAAGGATGCGGGGATCAACCTGAAGTATTTGAACGATACGGGTAATCGGATGTGGATCACTTCTTCTTCAGAATTATTATTGGGGAAAAAGGTCCTCTCATATCTTGTAGGAAGAGTATCTATTATCCGATTGTATCCTTTCTCCCTATCAGAACTCATTAGAGCAAGGAAATATCGATCTTCAGATGAGGTCCAGGTCAAACGTTCCCTGAGAGAGATCATTTCATATGGTGGAT
>JAUVCN010000006.1 GCA_030595715.1 Thermoplasmatales archaeon | reverse complement strand
CCATCGAAAAAGATGACTCTCCTTCCATGTAATATCCCCAGTATTCAAAATTTTCCAGATATATTCCATCGCCATCCGAATTAATGGTATTTTCAGCGATGATCACACCTTCCATGGTGAAAGATGAAGCATTGTACATTTCATATCCTAAATATTCAAAATATTCCCAATAAAGGCCATCACTTCCTGACCAGATGGTATTGTCCCAGATCTTGAATTCACCAAGGTCCATGGTGGCATCGTCAAGCATATTATACCCGATATATCCGAAATAATAGAGATATACTCCAACATCCGCCCCTCTGACCCTGTTCGAGGAGATGTTGACATTTCCCATGGTCAAAGATGAAGAACCTTTCATATAATAACCGATCTCGTAGAAATAATCCCACAAAACACCATAATATCCCCAAATATCGTTATCTATGATCGTAACCTCTCCAGTCTCCACCCTGGAATTATCATACATGTCATATCCGATATACTCGTAGTAGAGGTGGATACCTGCATAGCTGGAACCTCCAAATGCTCCATGCAACTCATTGTTCCTGACAATAATATCTCCCATCGAAAACTGCGAATCATCATGCATATCACATCCAAGATAGTAAACATAGAGATAGATTGCATTATACGTGGAGTTTGCATAGTTACCTGTTATGATAATATTTCCAAGCTCAGCATAGGAACTGTTGAACATGGTATATGAATTCTGGATCTGGAGATAAATGCCGTATCCGGACCTCAGGATCGTATTATCTCTGATATATGCGTTCTGTGTGATCGCTTGAGCATTATCATGTAGATCATAGGCAAGGTTTGAATAAGAGAGAAAGACACCGTAACTCCCACCTTCCACGGTGTTCCTTTCGACCGATACATTTCCTGTCAGGAGAAAGGCTTCATCATACATGTATATCCAGTTGGCATAATTGCTGATGTAGATGGATTCAGATGATCCGGTGGTCCTTACCTCGTTATCCAGAATGTTCAGGTCCCCCATAATAACCCGGGTCGTTCCGGAGAGATATTTCAGATCATAGTAATTGACATTGATACCGCCGTCATCGTGATCGATGATCCGGTTGTTACGAATGATCATATCTCCAATGCTCACCGAGACATCCTCAAGATCCCTGATCTCGTCACCATTGATGTCCAGGCCAATTCCACCGCCTTTCATGTCATTGCCGATCATGACGAAATCACCGATGGTCAGGGAACCTCCTAGCATATCCTTGATGTCGACCTCGAACTCTATGAAGTCGCCTGCTGTTGCAGAAGATCTGAAATCATTGTTCAGGAAATAGTAACTCCCGATATCGGTATAGCTTGAATTTTCGTTGTCGTGGTTCAGCTCGATAAAGACATCCACCGAGTTCAAAGCTGAAGAACGGATCACATCATTTTCAGCAAAAACGAAGTCTCCCACAATGTATGAGGAGTGCAGGTCAGCTTTGACAACAGTGACCCTGACATCATTAGTGTTGAGAAAGAATTCATTACCCGTCAGGTTGTGTCCAGCAAAGTTTGTGTTCACTCCGATGTTGAAATCTGAGACATTCATATCCGTGATGGTCACATTGTTGGCCTCTAAGGTGAATGCAACATTGCTGAGAGGGAAAGAGAGAGGCAGGATCCTTGCCCCGTCGATACCCCGGATCCAGATCTCTTTTTTCACGACAACCTCTTCTTGGTAGTTCCCAACAAGGACGCTCACAATATCACCGTCATCCGAAGCATCAACGGCTTCCTGGATCGTAAGGAAATCTCCGAATGTTCCGGCGGATCTTGTAACTCCATTGTAGTCGGTCCTAGTGGGAAGGTCGAACGTCTCGAATATCTCGGCCTCCTCTTCAACGATCCCTTCGGCATCTGTCGGTGCAAATACCGGCAGTGCCGATGTTATGATCATCAATACAAAAATAGATGCGATAATTATCTTCTTCTGCAATCCCATGATTACACCCCATTTTCAGGTCCTTGAAATGCAATGAACTTGTCTTTTAAAAGGTTGTTCTGTAAATCTATACATTACTATCAAGGATATCATGGAGATAGGGTCAAATACCTGTGCAAGAATACCTTCAGGGGTAAGATGAGGAAAAATATCGCCATCGCAACGATGATCATTTTTTCAATGGCCGTTCTCCAGTTTCAATCTTTTGACCTTGATGCCAGTGAGGTGAATGGGTCAAATGACCATTCACCCGGTGGGACCTTGACCTCTTATGATCCAATAATCCTGAACAACGAGACAGACCTTGAAGATCTGATCGATGATGAGGGATGGGATGGAAATGGAACAGTATTAAATCCATACATGATCAAAGATATTGAGATAGATGCGGAAGGATCAACTTTCGGACTTTTCATAGGAAATGTGAGCTCACACATCATTTTTCGCAATGGTCATCTATACAACACCTCAAGATTATATTATACGGATTATTGTCTTTACCTCCTTAATTCTTCGAATATTACTATCAGGAATATTTCATTTGAAGAAGGGGATTTTGGCATCTATATGAACAATGTCAAAGATATCGAGGTCCTTGAATGCAATTTCTCCACTGTGGATGGAATATCTGCACTTACATTTTCAAATCATGACATAAGCATAGATGGTTGTTTCTTTGAAAATGAAGATGATGGAATATATATGGACAATGTGAAAAGATTTGATATCAACAACTGTACTTTTTTATCACACGATGGATTGATAATATATGACAGCCAGTACGTGGAAGTATCCAACTGTGTTTTCAATAAATGCTACAGATCCATTCGTGTAGATGGGAATGATGATCTCACGATCAATGGTGTGACTTTCATTGATAATGAATATCACAGTATCACCATAAGTGACACAGATGATCTGATCATTAAGAATGCTTCATTTTCCGGGACTGAATATGATGATATTTATCTTGATGATATTGATGGTCTGATCATCGAGAATGTAACTTCTGGGAAGAATGGATATTCTGATGGGGGTATATATTGCAATGAAGTGAAAAATGGTTTTTTCAGACTAATTGAAATGCCCGGAGCCAACCGAGGCCTTCGCCTTCGGTTATCATCACATCTCCAATTCTGGAATGTCAATATATCATCCAGTTATGATCAGCCCACTGTCTACATAGATAGGACAGAAGAATGCGATTTTTTCTCAAGCAAGATACATTCCGAAAAAGAGATAGCTGTATCAATTGAAAATAGTAATGAATTGAGATTTGTCAACTGTAGTTTTGAAAGTGAGAGTTCAGAAGCCATGTCACTTTATCAATCTATTCAGAATATATTTATTGATTCTGAGTTCAGATCATTACCATCCATCTGGACGATCAATTCAGATAAGAGGTCCTATTTCAACTCATATTACAATAACAGGCTGATAGGTGATGGATTCCATTTGGAAATTGGCAGTTACTACGCGGATTATCGGGATTATCTGGGTATTATCGAACAGACCATACCTACGAATAACACACTCAACGGCAAACCCATCCAATACTTCAACGGAAAGGACCTCGAACACGGCCCGATCCCTGAAGGGTCTCAATATTTCTTTGTAAATTGTACGAATATCACGCTTGAGGATTGGTTCTTCAATAATGAATCGGGTCTTCCAATGATCAAATGTAAAAATATTATATTAAAAAATGTTGAGATCGCCGGTTCTGGTGATGGGAATAACGGCCTCCATGCATGGGATTGTGACGATCTAACAATTACTGGATCTTCAGCCCACAACAACTCGGAAAATGGACATTATATCATTAGATCAAGAAACGTAACCATACGAGATTGTGAATTCAAAAATAATGAATATGATGATCTCTTTTTATATCATAATGTTAACACGACGATAGAAAATAATAAATTTTCTCGTAATATTGAGTTGGATTATTGCCAAGGTCTGCAGATACTTGATAATAAAATTGGAGTAACACGTTTTGTTCGACCCTTTGATGTGTATCATTGTGATAATATTGTCATTGAAGGCAACGAGATATTTGAAGGGGATTGGGCCTTTTATTTACGCTATTGTTCCGATGTAATGATCAGAGAGAATACAATACATAACACTGAATCAGGAGTATACACCAGATCTTCATCGGATCTAACAGTGGAGGATCAGATCTTTGAAGATCTGAGTTACGGGATCTACTCGTATCGTGATGATAACTTGACCATCAAGGACTCGGCAATGATCGAATGTGGAATCGGGATCTATGTTGACGATTCCTCCGATCTCAACCTTTATGGAAATAATTTCACAGAATGCTCAATCGGTTTATCCTTTTCAAGATGTTCCAATGGAGTGATCACCAACAACATAGTAACCAAATGTGAAGGTCATGCGATCGAGAGTTCATCGACAAACAGGAACCTCAACATCTTCTGGAATGCGTTCATCAATAACAATGGAGCGAAGGGAGGATCCTACGATCCGGAAACTGCCCAGATAAAGGAAGATTCCAATCTCAATGTATATGTCACCGGTCAAAAGGGAAATCATTACGGTGAATACACAACTCCCGACAGGGATTTTGATGGGATTGTAGATCACAGATATCTTTTCCATGGAATTGGGATCTCTGACAAGTATCCTCTTGTCAGAACCCCCATTCCAACTTTTAAAACTCCAGAGATCACTTCCATCGAACCTGGACCTCAAAAAGTAACCTTATACTGGAACGAACCTGAGATGATATATGGGGGAGCCATCAAAGGATACAAGCTCTATATCAGCGCGAACAGAGGGGCACATTTGTTGGCATATACACTGGATGACATGAATGGAACGATCGTCCCGGATCTTGAAGATGGGGCGATGTACAGTTTCATTGTCTCGGCATATAATGATCTGGGAGAGGGTCTGTTATCACTTCCGGTAAAAGGGGTCCCTGATTCAACTGCCCCCATTATTACCATTTTTAAACCGGAAGATCGAGAGTATATCAAACGAATCGATCCCTACCTCTCCTGGAAAATAAAGGAAATGGAGTCTGATATTGTCTCGACCACAATATCCATCGATGGTTCAGAACCGATCGATCTGAACCTGAATGATACGATGATATCACTTGAGTATCTAGATGAAGGCCATCATATGATCAAATTGACAGCTGTAAACTCTCTTGGGATGACCTCAACCGAAGAAGTTCGTTTCACCATTGATAGGACAGCTCCGATCATTGAATTTGATCAAACTGGGATCATATATTCTTCTTCAGGCATATTTGACATATCCTGGATGGCAGAGGATTCATTATCCGGCCTGGTAAATGAGTTCCATATCGAATACTCAGGTAGAACTGATGTTATTACTGACACGAATTTCAGATGCGAATTAGCCATCGATGGCGAATATTCATTCATAGTATCGGTAATAGATCTTGCTGGAAATGAAGGTACAAGACCCATCACCTTGATCAAGGATTCCAAGATCCCTATCCTGGAGATCGACATAGAGGATGGGATCTACTTCAATCGGAATATGATGGAAACCAACTGGTATGCAGATGGAACAGGTAGTCCGATGGATTTTATGGATATCAGAATTGATGAGGGGGAACTATCATTTATCCTATCTTCACCATATGTCAAGCACCTGGAAGAGGGACCTCATCTTCTACATTTTCGTGGAATGGACATGGCAGGAAACCTTGTTGAAGAAAAGATAAATATCATGGTGGACACGACAAAACCTTTCATGCAATATATCGATCCCAACGGTTCTGATGTTGAACTTGATGCCGACATCGAGATCATTTTTTCGGAGGAAGTATTGGTTGACGATATCACAGTGAATAATATTCCCATTTCATTTGACATGGATGGAAACAGACTGTTTATAAGGTCAAATGTTGACTGGGAGCGGTCCACGACCTATAAAGTAGAAGTTCTTGCCACGGACCTGGCAGGAAATTTTCTTCTTAAACCTGATTTTTCATTCAGTACGATAGGACAAGGAATTATTATGGGCCGGTTGATAGATAATAAAGGAAAGCCCATAGAAAATGCTGATGTTTTCATTGATACCCATTCAACTCGAAGTGATCTTGATGGAAGGTTCTCGATAACGGGTGAAGAAGGTTTGGCAACACTTGTCGTATCAAAAAAAGGTTATGAAAGGATAGAAAAGCAATTTATACTTACCAACGGAGAGAAAAACGATATTGGAAATATTACATTGGCCAAGGAAGATGTTGAAGTTCGGCTATCCATCATAATGATCATGGTCATTGCAACAGTGATCTTGATAATAGCATCAATAATTGGTGTTATCACGATCAGGAAGAAGAAAGGCCTCGATCATAGTGATTACAATACCATGAAGGAGATAATGTCAGGATTCGGGATCTCCCGCTCACCGAAAGGGATCAACTGCTATGATATCCTTGAAGTGAAGAAGAATGCCAGGGAACCCGAGATCAAGAAAGCTTACAGGTCCCTAGCATCAAGATATCATCCGGACAGGAACCTTCATTCGAATAAGGTCCTGGACCATGAAGAGAAGATGAGGGAGATAAATGCAGCCAAATCGATCCTTCTTGATCCGGAGAAAAAAGAGGTCCATGACAGGATGTTGAACCACTTCGGCGATCGATAGATCATAGAATAACGATCATTAACGAGAACCCTCCGAGAAGAAAGATACTCCCGAGTATGATCAATACAAACCCATAGTTCTTCAAGTGCGAGGAGGTTTCCTTCTCACTCTTGTAAGAAAGAATCATCTTCCCCTCATTTCTCACGGTGAACACACTCACTCTCGGGTCTTTTTCAAGTTCCTCTTCCAGAACGATTATCCCTGCTGTTCCCAGAGCATAGATATGGAGATTCACGGGTACAACAGACTCCTTCACCTTCAAATTCCTCTTCATCAGACCGAAGAACCCCTTATCCTTGATCCCCCTGGATTCAATGAAATTACATGCACCGGGACCCAGGTCGGAGAATAGACCCTGTGTGCTCTCCATTGTGTTCAACTGGTCCATCTTCGCTCTTGCGGGGTCCACCTTGACGAGGCCGGTCTCATCTTGCAGGAGGAAAGGTCCCCCCCGGTTCTCTTTGTGTATCGTTCTCCACTTTCCGGATCGATTCCTGCCTCCACTATCATATTCCTGGACCTTGACAGTATAACTGATACATGGAGTGCCCGTGACAGGGGATGTCATCATCTTCCCGGTGATGGGCCTTATCACACCATCCAGCTCCACAAGGCCATTCTGGATATCCGCAACCTTGCTCGTTGGGGTTTTCTCGATCAATTTCCATTTCCTTAGCCTGGATATGCCCATTCCGATTAGGATGCCTCCGCCAATGAAACCCACAAGCGCCACAATAACAAGGAGGAATGGATCGGACATATCATCACCTACATGTCCTCTCTGTTTCGACCAATGAAGGCCAGCACAAGGATCAAGATAACTGCTCCGAGAAATAACCCGAACAATACTGCGAGAACGATCCAGGTGTCGTCATTCTCACCATTCTTTACATCATCATCAGTTGTATCATCATCAACAGAAGTGTCATCGTCAATTGATGGGTCCTCCTCCTTCTCCGTTTTGAACTTGAACTCGGTTCCCTTGTCAAGGGACCTGCCGTAGATGTCAAAAGCATCCTTCGAAAGTGTCACCTCGTACCCCGTATCACTTTCAAGGTCCTGGTCAGGAATGAAGGATATCAGCATTCCATTACCTGCAAAGGTTCCATTGACCGTGGGCTCGATCGAGAAAGCCTCCTCTACGCTTCCCATGTCCATCTCGATGTTGAAGGTTATGTTCACCGACACACCGACTGGCCATGTTCCCCCGTTCGGGGTCCTTTCCAATATACGGGGCGGAGGAAGAACATATTCATAGATGTCACGGACATCCTCGATATCGATCACATGGTCGATGAGGATCATCTCATCCAGGGTGCCATTGAAGGCTTGATCGGTCTCGAACCCGCCCCCGATCTCATCTTGATCATTTCCGAGAACAAGCGTCCCCCCGGTTCTGACAGGTGCTCCTGCAGAGAGAATTCCCCTGAACTCTTCCTTCATATCCTTGTAGATCCGAAGATCACCCGAGGTTGCATCGCAGGTGATCACCACATGGTGCCAATCACCATCGTTCAATGCGACCCCCGTATCCCTGGAGATACCCCTTATATGGACCTTGAGATCACCGGGGTCTTCCAGGATGAACTCATTGACCTCGTAGATATTGGCATAGGAGAGGATCACACTTTTTCGGTTTGCCGTATCGGTCAATATCCAGAAAGAAAGCGTGAACTCGGGTGATGAGAACTCGATATCGGAAGATATTGCCACATCATCCACACCATCGAAGTGGAAGGCAGATCCTTTGATCCCGTCCATCCATGATGGATCCCTGTCATCTTCGGAAGAGGCGTCCCCCATCCGGATGTCCTTTCCGGATGCCGTATCGATCGCGGTATCCCCCTCATCCTCATCGAATGTCCAGTAGGAGATGATGTCGTCCTCATCAATGGGAAGATCGGAAAGCTCTTCCGCTGAAACTGACAGGATCAATGGAACGGCCATAAGCAGGATCGATATGCAAATACAGGTTCCCTTTCTCATCTTCCTTCCCCATGCCGATCTCGACGCTCATCCATGGAGATGAAGGATATTATCTTTTACTGTCACAAAGGGGTATTTTTGGCCATGAATTGATATAACCTTGAGAATGGAAATATACATAGTAAATTGATGGGTCCTTTTCCAGGAAGGGGGAAGGAGTATGAAAATATCCATCCTGTTCGCATTGTCGATCTTGTTCCCGCAATTTCATCTGCTCTTACCCACATCCACTCTCTCGCATATTCCGTTGACAACACATTGTGAGCAGATCGGAGATATCGGCTTGCAGACGTTCTGACCCCATACGACAAGGAGATCGTTGATCTCGATCCAATGTTCCGGAGGCAATTTCTTCCTGAGGGCCATCTCGGTATCATCAGGGGTCCTTGTCTTCACGTAACCGAACCGATTGCTAATTCTGTGAACATGGGTATCCACGCATATCCCCGGTATATCATAACCCATTGTGATGACCAGATTCGCTGTCTTCCTTCCAACACCTTTCATCGAAAGCAGCTCATCGAGATCATCTGGTACCTTGTCATCGAACCTGTTTATCAGGTCCCTGCAGATGGTGTGAATGGTCCCGGCCTTTCTCTTGTAGAAACCAACAGGGTAGATGAGCTTCTCTATCTTATCGGTATCAAGTGCCAGCATCCCTTCAGGAGTATTCGCATGTTCAAAGAGCCTGTCAGTCGCGGGACCCGTGACCTCATCCTTTGTTCTGAGAGATAGAATGGTGCCTATCAGTATCCTGAACGGGTCCTTTCCGGACTGTATCATGTCCGCAATCAACGGCATCCGATACTTTTGTTGCTCTTCCTTGATAAGGCGAAGCACCTCTTTGATGCCATCATCGTCCATGGAAGGTGAAGGTCAACATGGAATAAATCGATATTGCAGGGATCACTTCTCTCTTGGATACGGCCAGGCCATTATTCCACCTTCCATGACCTTCACATCGGTGTAACCGATGGATTGTAGATACCTGGCGGCCTCGTACCCTCTGAGTGATATCTTGCAATAACAGATGATCTCCGTATCCTTATCCTCCGGCAGCTCATTTTCCCTCTTTCTGAGAGCTCCAAGGGGCATCAGGACCTCGCCGATACCGAGCCTCATTGTGTCATACTCCCCGGGACCCCTCATATCAAGGATGAACGGTTCTTCCCCATTGTCCAGTTTCTTTTTCACATCAACGGTCGAGATACCGGTGAAAAGCCCTCTCATCTTGTTCTGAAGGGCGTGTGATATTGCTATCAGGGGATCGATCGCAAGTGTAAACGGAGGAGCATAGGGAAGATCGGCATTGACCATGTCATCGACGGTCATCCCGCCCTTCACAGCCACTGCCGCCTGGGCAACCTGCTTGGAAACATCTCCGGGCCCAAGGCACTGGAATCCAATGATCTTGCCCGTCTTCCTATCGGCTATCATCTTGCTGATCACCAGCAGACCTCCCATGAAACCGGGTTTGTCCGGACTTGCGGTCACAACACCGATGGGATCGAAACCGGCTTCCTTCGCCTTTGCTTCGGAAAGGCCGGTCGTTCCAGCCTGATAATTGAATACTTTGCATACACCTGTCTGAAGGGTGCCGGGAAATCTTGCCACATTCTTGGTCGCTGCATTCTCGCCGGCAACCCTACCCTCCAGATTTGCAAGGTCCCCATACGGAGCGAGCACTTTCTTTCCAGAGATCAGATTTGGTATCTCGATGCAATCACCAATTGCATAGATATCGGGATCCGATGTCTGCATGAACTCATCCACATCTATCCCTCCGGTGGAACCTATCCTGATGTCTGCTTTTTCAGCGAGTTCCACAAGGGGCTTTACACCTATTGCAACAACTGCCAATTCACATGGAAGTTCGGTTCCATTCGCAAGCTTCACACCGGTTAATTTGCCATCAGTACCAAGGAACTCGGTAACAGCGTTGTTGGTCACTACATTGGTTGCCCAGTTCCTGATGTTGTTCTCCAGTATCTTTGCGAGCTGCCAATCCAGGAACATCAGGATCTGCGGCATCATCTCGATAACGGTTATCTCGATCCCGGCCAACTGCAAGGCCTCACATGTTTCAAGGCCTATCAATCCGCCACCAACAACAACGGCCTTCTTTATCTTGCCCTCATCCCTGACCTTTCTGAGATAATCTGCATCCTTCAGGGATTGCAGGGTGGTGATCCCATCGAGATCGAGGCCTTTCACCGGAGGCATCCGGGGTGTCGCGCCCGTCGCTATGATCAGTTTATCATATGATATCGTACCCTCCACTCCGGTTTTCAGGTCCTTGTATATTACGGTCTTTCCACTCCTGTCAATGGAGAGCGCTTCGGTATTTGTCAGAGCCTTGATATCCTTGGCATTCTTGAAGAAGTTTGGATCCCTTATCACGCCGGTAGGTGTACAGATCAACTTTTCCCTCTCGTCGAACACTCCCCCAACATAGTATGGAAATCCACATGATGCCATTGAGAGGTCATTCTCCATCTGAATTATCGTGATGTCCGCTCTCAGGTCCATTCTCCTTGCCCTGGATGCAGCTTTCGGTCCAGCTGCCGATCCACCGATCACTACTATCTTTCTTTGTTGTGACATGATCCCCACTCTCGATTCGTCACTGGAATGGACTCATTTATTATAATTATATAGTCAAAGTTAATAACTTCTACACAGGCCGTTATTCATGGATACGGGCCGTAAGGGTCAAAAGAATGGCAGATATCGCCGAGAAGATCGAGAAAAAGTTCAAGTCCATTGATGGCCATACACTGTGGTCCAATAGGGGTGTTATTATAGCCGTGGGTAGAAGGTGCTATATCGACCTTGAATTTGGTCAGATATATGGCTCCTATAGAAGGGATTTCGTTCCAGTGGAAGTAGGCGTTCTCCTACACGATCGTAGCAATGATAATATCATTGTCAGAGGAGAGAAATTTGATTTTGATGGGGACCTGGTAATGAGAAAGAACTCCATCGATTCTCTTGGCAACCCCGTTGGGCTTGAGGAAAGGGTCTATCACCCTTTAAAGAACCTCATCAAACCATTCGACCCAAAATTCAGGATCGGCAGGGCGGTCAGAGGGAACATTGAAAAGAGAGCTTATGACATCTTTGATTCCCTTCGGTCCTTCATCAACCGGATCAGGAAGGACCATGACATGGAAGAGCTCGTATTCTTCGGAGGACAGGAGGACCTTAACCTGCTTTCCCGTGCAGGGGTGGATCTGACAGATGTTTCCAAGATGGACCTCCAGAAGGAGATCCGCCCCTATCTGGGTGTGGATCTATCCCTTGACAAGGCATCGCTTATCATCAGATATGGGACCGAGGGCCGGGTAATAATGTCAAAACATTTCAAATATCATATACCTGGCAAGTTCCAGCCCCTGCTCAAACCGCATAAGGCGATCGGCGATGCTGCAAGAACCTTCCTCCTTGACAGGGAATTGCAGCTCCATCGAAAGTACTTGATCAATACTGCCAAGGACCATCTTCGAAAGATAGAGAGATACAGGAGCAGGGAAGAGGAGATCCCGATATTCTGAAGGATCATCCCTCAAGTTCGTCCAATTCCTCGATCTCTTCCATCTCCTCGACCTCTTCTGTTGGTGGTTCCTGAATAGGGATCTCGTCACCGGCCCAATTGGGGATATCCTCTTCGGGAGGTTCGGTTCCCTTGATCCTGTCAGGCCCTTCTTCATTTTCAACATGTCCTTCATTGATAGGTTCAACGGGGGTAGCTGAGGTCGGAGCTGCCATGAAGCCTTCCATGCTTCCTTCTTCTGCCTTTTGAGGCTCCGGTCCGACGGTTTGTTGTCCTGTGAACGTGGACGCAGCTTCCTTCTTCAGGGCCTCATGCCTCTCCTTATGATATTTATCATTTGTAGCATTCCCATTGGATTTGATCTCGGAAAGATGCTTCTCAGCCTCACGCTGCTCAACTGACTTGCCATCGGCCCTCAGGACCTTCATCCTGTCCGTCTTCTTCTTCTTCATGTCTGCAGGTCTGATGTATCCTTCACCTGTTTTGGTCTCATCGACCCTGGATGAAACCGGAGGCAGCTGGTTCAATCCATGTGCAACCCCCCCATGAGCCGGTGCAAGACCCGGAACATGGCCTCTCCCCGGTGGAAGAGTGGATCGTCTTCTGGCATCCAATTCGAGCATCTGCTGTTCCCGGATCTCCGCTTCTTTCACCCTTCTCATCTCTTCCTCCTTCTCTTTTCTCTCCTTTCTCTTTTTGAGATATCCGGGGAGGAAGGCTATCGCAAGGAATATCAGCAATGGCAACAGAAGGGAGATACCAAGTGACATGATGGACCACAATGTCCTTCCTGGCACATCAGCATCTATGCTGGATGATTCACCTTTCCCAAGGGAGTTCACAGGGACAATATCATACGTATATGATCCTGATGAGACCGATCTGTCCTTGAATCCCCTGGAATCCGATCCAAGCTCCGAGATGAGTTCTGGAACGCCTCCATCAAGAGATCGATAAACAAGATATCCCGTAAGTTCAAAACCTCCATCAGATGAAGGAGCATCCCATTTCAACAGAACCTCGTCAGAGGTCGCTTCCGCACGAAGGTCGTTCGGAGGTGATGGGACAGAACGTGTGGAGGCTTCGATGATCCGGCTTTGTGCGCTCGATCCTTGTTCGTTGATCGAGGCGATCGAGTAGAAGTAGCTCTTCCCGATACCAAGGTTCGTATCGTCCAAAGCAGGTGATGTGACGGTCTTCAATACAGTTAGAGATGCCATTGAAGCTCCGCGGAAGATCCGATATTCTATGACCTCATCCCCTCCCTGGTCCACAGGGGGTAGCCACCGTAAAATTACACCCTCCGGCCCCTGGTCCTCGATCCATATGATCTCCGGTGGAGAGGGGATCCCCTTGAGTGTAAGTGTCCTGTTCGCAGATCTTTCACCCTCTCCGATCTCATTTATACTGGATATAGAGACCGTATATGTAGAATCAGTGACCAGGTTTTCAAATACATATGTATCACGATCCTTTCCAACCTCATCAACGTAGTTCCATTGGCCGCCATTGACCGCAATGAACAATCTGTAACCGATTATCGGAAGACTGCCCGGTGGCCTATGGCTCCATTCTACCCTGATCTGGCCCACGCCGGATGTAAGGCTGACCGATGTTGGCGGTTCCGGGATTAGACCCACATGGGTTACAAGATCGTCCGAGGGAAGCCCATCCGCAATGAAATTCCTGGCTTTGACCCTGAAAGTGTATTCATCGCCCTTTCTGAGGTCCGTGACAATGCCAGAGGTTCCAGCGAACTCCATCGTGTCCCATTCGGTATCCAATTCGGACCTGTATTCCACCAGATAACCCGTGATCTCGGATCCTCCGTCATGGTCCGGCACGGTCCATTCCAGTTCCACAGAAGTAGAACCAACGGAATGTGAGATCATCCTTGGAGCTGACGGTCGACCATAGGGTATAGCTTCCTGCGGTTCGGATCTTGGGCCTTCTCCGAAATTATTGATCGCTGATATCGCGTAAACGTAATTCTGTCCCTGTATCCGGTCACCATCAATGAAGGAGGTTCCACTGGATAGGTTCCTGAACACCTCCTTCAGGGTCCATATGCTCGAACCTCTGTATACCACATATTCAAGCAGGTCCCTGCCTCCGGTGTCGGCAGGGGGGGACCATTCGACCACCACATTACCAAGTCCGGGAAGCAATGTCAGGCCAGTTATCATTCCCGGAGCTCGACCGGGAGTGGCCGGTAGTGGTAGAGAAGCGATCCCCTCGCCTATCGGGTTGACACCCGAGATCCAGAAGTAATAGGTCTCACCGTTGGTAAGACCAGATAGTGTAAATGATGTTGTATTCGGAGGCAATGATGCGATGTGTTGTCTATTTTGAATATCATTGCCCCTGTAGACCTTCACATATGTCAAGGGTTCTCCGCCATCTGACGTAAATCCATCCCAATCGAGGATCACGTTCCTATCACCTATCGAGATAGAAGGATCTATAGGTTCACCGGGAACTCCTCTTCCCCTCCCTTCGAGAGGTCCGGAGTCATCCCCCTCACCGTGAACATTCGACGCGCTTACGGAATAGAAGAAGACCTCGCCATTTGGAACATCATGGGTATAGGAATGGATCTCAGGGCCCAGAGAGATCTCTTCGGCCCTGGAGCCGGTCCCGGGATCTATCTTCAATGAATATCCCATGATCGGGATCGACCACATATCTGCGGGTTCGTTCCACCGGATATCGACCTTTCCATCACCTTCGATGAGTGTCAGGTCCTGAGGTTCCGATGGGACGGTCTGACCATTCATGGATGCGGTACGGGACCTGAAGGAATGACCGATATCATTCATTGCCGTGATCTGGTAATGATATGTGATCCCCGCTTCAACCCCATTATCTATAAGGTTCGTATTTGTGGATGGGATGGTCATGAAGGGATCCATGGTCCCGGGGGATATTCCACGATATACAAGATAGGAATCGAGTGGATATCCGCCGTTATCATCGGGGGCATTCCACCTGATCTCGGTCTGCAGGTCCCCGGCAGTCGTGGAGACATTGGAAGGAGCGGAAGGAGGAGTGTTCGGCTTCGCCTGCACCAGGTTGGTCATATTGGATTCACCGATACCTCTGATCACATAGGTCACACCATAATAGTAGGTCCTTGGTTCTCCGGCAATATCCGTGTCATTATACCAATCGACCGGTCCAACGTCAGCGATCCTTAAAAGGTAGTTCGGGTCCAGACCCCGGAAAATCGAATATGTGATGTCGAACATAGAAAAATACTGAGATGGGATCGTCTGCCAGGTGAGGTTGACAAACATATCTCCTGCATCGGCAACGGGATCGAAGGGCCTTGGCGTAACGTCGGGAGTTTCAGAAACCATATTTGAGAATTTCGATTCCCCGATCGTATTGAACAGCGCTGTGACGCGGTAGTGATATTCACTGCTGATAAAAATATCAATGATATCTTGGTACTCCGTTACATTCCCTACTTCCGCAATTGGAACAAGTGCACTTGATCCCGATCTCCTGTATATGCGGTAACCTATGATGCCGAAATCATCGAAGAACTCCTGAGCCGATCCCTGCCAGGAAAGGTTCACAAAGAAATATCCCGATTCCGATGTCAGTGTGGACGGTGAGAAATCCGCAGGATAGAACTTTGTGATGAAGACATCGTCATTTGAATTATACGATATGTCGAATCCGGAAAAGGATGTTGGGAAATCTCTCGAATCCGTCTCCCCGGTAATGTAGATGAATCCGTCACTATCGACTTGAATTCCACTGGCCTCCTCGTTGTTGGACCCACCAATATAAGTAGAATATTTCATCACTGCTCCGCCAATGTCCATCTTCGAAACAAAAACCTCATTGCCCCATGTCCTTGATGTGGAAAATGCATCGGATGTGGTCGGATAGTTGGATGAGGTCGTGTAGCCAGTGATGTGGACCATGCCATCCGCACCCAATGCGATAGCTTTTCCACTGTCGTATCCTGAACCTCCCACATAGGTCGAGTTCATCAATGTAGAACCGTCCGATGAAAGCATCGTGATGAATGAATCTGTGTTCCCATTGTAGGTGGTGTCATATGCACCGGATGTTGTGGGGAAGTTGTTGGAACCGGTATATCCTGTGATATATGCCCGATCCGATGAGTCGAGAACAATACCGAGTCCTGCGTCGGATCCACCTCCTCCGATGAAAGTGGAATAGGAAAGTGACCCTCCCGATGAATCAAGCTTCACCATGAAGCCATCGCCGCTTCCTCCATATGTTTGATCATATGCACCCGATGTTGTCGGGAAATCGGAGGACACCGTTCGACCCACAATGTAGGCATTCCCGTTGCTATCCAATTCGATCCCGTATCCAACATCATCATTTCCTCCTCCTATGAATGTTGAATAATCAAGGCTTCGACCGTTTGTTGATAATTTTGTTACGAACACATCATCATTGCCGTTATGGCCTCTGTCATAAGCACCGGATGTGGTGGGGTATCTGTACTGCGACCAACCGACATAACCGGTGGTTCCGGTCACAAAAGCGTTTCCTCCGGAATTCACCTTGATCCCGTTGATAGCATCCGATGTCCACCCCCCGATGTATGTGGAATATACGAGGGAATTGCCGGCAGGTGAAAGTTTGGTAACAAAAGCATCTCCATTTCTGAAATAGGAGCCATCGTAAGCATTCATAGTCGGAAAGTTATTTGAGTAGGTCTGACCGCCGATATATGCATTCCCGGATGAGTCCAGATCAATGCTCATTCCGTAATCGTTTCCACCTCCACCGAGATAGGTGGAATAGATCAAACGATCACCGGATACGTTGACCTTCATGGCGAATACATCACCATTGTTGCCACCACCGTAAACCGTATCGTAAGCTCCCGTTGTTGTTGGAAATGTACTGGAGGCAGTATATCCTGTGACATAGGAATAACCACTGGAATCGACCACGATCCCCCTTCCCTTATCAAGGCTGGACCCACCGGCAAATGAGGAGAAGCTGAGGCCAGGATCTATCACAAGTTCCATGTCGGGATCATACTGGTCAACATTGAAGCCAAAAATGCTATCCGATATCTGATGCCATTCTGAAGGGATCTCATTTACCGACTGATAGGTGAAGGGTGCATCATCCAATACATCGCCAACAGGTGTTGGGACCAGAAGCTCACCATCGATCAGCTCAGGATGGATATCCACGAACCTGAACATCACATCACCTACGTCTCCCCCCGGATGGACCAAGATGTCATATTTCAGTCTGCCCTGAACGATCCTGTACACGATATCTATCCTGTCCCAAACATCGTGATAGATGATGCTCTCGAAGTTCACAATGTCCGTATGCCACCCGTCCGGGTCAGAACCAATGAAATAATTCGTATGATGATCGAGTTCTTCCATACCCGATGGGCCGGATGATCCACCATCCATGAACTCGACCTCATATGAGAAACCCTTTTCTTCCGTTTCAACAGCGATTGTGATGCCGTTCTCTCTGAACCCTGTTTTGACAGGTCCGTCTGTGGTATAGAATGATATGTCATCATTTCCGATCTGTCCGTTGTTGGAGATGAAGAACTCTGTGTATCCTTCAAGGTCCTGGCCAGCGCTTTCCGTAGATAGTACCGGGCTATTGGTCATCTCAATGTGCTCGTTCACGTTTTCAGATACCGGGAATGCTGATAGCGGGAATAATATTCCAACGATCAGGAAGACCGAAAATGGAATGTTCTTCTTATTCATGCTTTTCACCTCCTCTGTTTTCCACCCCTCCACTTTCCTTTCCGGGAACTGTTCCTTCCACCTTCTCCTCCACTACTCCGCTATTCTCCTTTTGAGGAGTTGTTCTTTCCACCTTCTTCTCCTCTCCATCATTCTGCGGGGTATCAGGCTCTTTTTCACCTTCGTCCTTCCTCCTTTTTGAAAGGAAAAGGATCGATCCACCGATCAGTATTCCGATCAGTAAACCGGTTATCCCCAGTATGATCAACAAGATGTTGGTTCTCATAACCTCTTTCTTATTGTCCACATCCTCGGTGATAACTATCTCGATCGTTGTATAATTGACAAGTCCTTCCAGGTCCATGACCTCTAACGTGATAAGGTGAATACCAGGAGAAAGGACCACTTCGATCTCATCTCCCTCACCCAATTCACCCATGATAGAAGATGTCCAGGTATAGGTCAGGATGTCTCCCCACCGGATATCGGGATCGGTGGAGTTGCCCTTGAGAACATAGGACAAAGGACCGATGTTGATCAACTCTGACGGATCGGTCATGACCTGGGGCCTGGTGGGGGGATCGTTCACATTCTCGATCATGATCGTTATCCTTCCTTCCACGCTAACTGTTCCATCCGATACATTGAAAACGATCTCATGGGATCCTATCATCCGATTGTCCGTCTTCAGGAAAACGGAGCCATTTGGATACTGCAGGACATTTTCTCCTATGACCGTTCCCGGGATCACATCTAAGATATTGGAGGAGATGGATAGTTCATCTCCATCGGCCGGATCGGAAGATATGATGTTTATCAAAAGCCCCTCTCCCTGTTTTACCGAAAGGTTACCCGGCAGCTTGAGCAATGGTGCATCATTAACTGGCAATACTTCCAGATCGACCTGCAGTGTAGTGTTGACCGATCCGTCATATGCAGTGACCCGGAGGATCGAGTTCCCTGTATGGTCATCCCAGGGAGTGATGGTGAATGTATCTCCTGCAAGTTCCACATCCACCCCCTGGAGGACCTCGAAGGATAGGTCCAGGGTATCTCCATCGATATCCTTGAACCACGAAAGGGGTCCGGGGAGGACAATCAGAGGAAGGTCCTCATCGATACTGATGACGGAAGGAGGGTCATCGACCATGGGTGCGGTGTTCACTACGGTGAATTCCAGGGTGCAGGGGTCACTCTCATCCATGCCGTCGAAGGCCATTATCTCGATCCTCCAGATATCACCCTTTTTCACTATCCCTTCTGGGATCGTGAGATTCAAAGACTCGATGATCATCTGCTCATCTGTGAAAGGCTCCCCGTTCCTGAAAACCGAGAAATGATGCTCAAGTGAAATGTCATCCAATTCCAGATCGGTTCCTATCGTATCGATCTTAACGGAGACCCTGGAATCGGTCCGAACGACCTCGGGATCTATATGTGCATGTGGAGGAACCGGTCTTGCATTCAGCACTTCCACATTGAAAGGAAGGTCAAGGGGGCCTGAAAGATTTCCGGAGAGGTCAGTGATCCAGGCTCTGAAGATGTAGGTTCCCACCTCTGTATCTGCAGGAGGGGAGAAGAAGACATCCCATCCGGATCCATTCCAGAGAACGCCATTGATGTGATCATACAGGATCCAGTCATCACTGTCTGCAAGGCTGCTCTGAACTATCAAGAACAGCTCCTCCTGCCCATCCTCTGCATCGTTCAACAGAAGGGAGAAGCCAACATGATCCCCCCTGATTACAATATTTGAAGGAGGTATGACCTGTGATATGGCCGGGGGATTCGAATACGTCAAAGATACCGATCCAATATAAGGATCAGCTGTTGGTTCTGTCTTTGACAGCTTGAATTCGATGTAAACAGAAGCGATGGTCTCCGGAATGCTGCCGAAATGTCTACCGTTCCATCTTACCTGTTCAGGGTCAGATATCTGATTGAACGGGTCGCAATCATCGATCCCGTAAGACGGAATTGGATCCATATTCATGTCAAGGATCGATACTTTCAGCAATATCTTGTTACTGAACGAATGAAGCCTTACTGTCATCACATCCGCCCAGATAGTTTCCCTGCTCAATGGGCCGAGGATGATCGATCCAAGGGGTCTATGGGTGTCCAATTCGATCCCCTTTGATGTCAGTGTCATGTTATCGATAGAATGAACATGGAAACCTCGGGCAGTGGATTCGACCACCGGGAAGATGGTCGTATGGTCCACACCGATCATCGAGATCACAGGATCGTCATCGATATTACGGTCTATCATTATCTCGAAATATATCGAATCGATCGCGGTTCCGGGTTCTGACCAAACCCCCTCCACCTGGATCAGATGATCCAGGTCATAACCCGCGATCTGGCCCATTCCATGGGACGTAATTTGTTCCCATCCTGATGAAGGGAACAGCTGTACACCAGGTCGGTCCAGTATCCTGAAGGAAATGGTCGTTCCATGGTCTATACCCTGAACATCAAAACCCATGGACTCCCAGGACCAGATACCCATAGGGGTAATAGGGTCCGAGACCATCAAGGCGTTATCTTCCAGAACATATCTCAAAATGATCAGATCGGTTCCATCATGATAACCCAGATAATCCTTGTCTATCTGTATGGAAGGTGAGAATACAACAGATGACGAATGATCATATCCTCTGTTGAAAGTAGAACCCCCATCAAAGGATATCACCCCGCTGATCCCGTTTCCATCCTGGTACACGATCAGGACATTGTCCCTTTCAATGGCAAGATGTGACATCTCTATTTTTCCTGGCGCGGGTGACGAATAGGTTGCGATCACACCGGATGTTATGAAATGCCCTCCATTTACGGACCTGAAATGAAAGATCTCATTGGTGCTGGACCTGACCGCAGAAATATGGACCATACCGGCTTTGCAGGCAGCGGAGACAGATGTGATGCCTTTATCGGTGAATCCTGCATATTGGTTGATCCCAAATGATAGGCCGCCGTTTTGAGACATCGTTACATTCACGTGATCATGCCCCTCCTTGGCAAAAACAAAGATCACATTCTCCTTGCCATCGATCTCTCCCACCACAACATCCATAACCCCGACATTGGTCCTTACATTTGCGCCAGCGGACCATGCTCCGTTATCATAAACGGATCGTTGTGAATTCTCTGCGGAATCCATTCTCCAGAATGCGCAGGCACCGGTTGAAGTGGCCACGATCGCTATACCTGTCGATACATCTCCATTTTCATCTAATCTGGAGATGTCGAACAGGTGAGCCAGGTACCATTGATCGATCGGAACGACCTTCACGTAGGCACCACTGTCAGAACTCAACGATCTGACCGGGGACATCAGGAAATACAATTCATCGTTTCCAGCTGCCATGGTAATGTATCCTTCGGTGGACCCATTGAACGTATGAATGAGCATGGGATCCTCGAATGTGTCCTCGAGCTCCCTGTAGGCGATAAAGAAGAATGAAAAGGTCTGGTTTTCCAGGTCCACTGTCATGTATGTGAAATATGTTACATTCTCGTAGGTAACAATGGTCCTCCTTCCCTGTACGTCCCGGGTTGACAGGGGTGAAGAGGGTATCGATAGCAGGTTCTCATAACCATTCTTCTCCATCGAGAAGGTATTACCATCTCCGGAAGAGATGTTTTCCAGATGGGAAAATGAACCTTCATTCGAACCATCCAGGAAAAGATGTGTTTCGGGATCTCCGGATCCGGACCTAGTGGAAGATGGGACCACGGTGCTGTCGAGGAATTCGACACCATCTATCTGGATCGAAAATATCGACAATACTAACAATAATAGAATTGGCAGGGAGTACAATCTACTCATTAAAGGCAAGGGAATCACTCCAAGTGACAGATGTTCTACCCTAGATTGCTATTATATATTAATTGTCTTTTGATATATCGCGAATCGCGATTCATCCCCCATGTTAAAAATAAAACAAAACATGTCTGATAGCGTCATCGATCACCCACTAACCGATCACATCTCATGAAATGCCAGCCCCAAATGGCATTATTCTGTTTGAAGGTCATCCATCAGGAAAATATTTTAGGCGGTCCAATATTGTCGATCAGGAGATACCAATTGGCCACCCCGCCCGAGAAATGGAGAGCAGCAGTATGCTACGACTCGCCCTCCATCACAAGGATCGTTAGAGAAACACTCGATGATCTTGGATGGAAATATGACCGGGACAGGGGCCTCCATCATTTCTCAAGGCTCATTGTCATACTGGCCATCCCATCCAATACATATGTTTTCAGGTTCATTGTGAATGAACCTCTGGAGGTGGTCATAGACGTATACGATGAAAGACCCACCCACACAGGGGATATTCACTTCATCGAGGTTGATGGACTGAGTGGAAAGAATGCTCCAAAGGTCAGAAGGTTTCTACAGGAGTTCGCATCGAAGCTTCCAAAGAAGCCGTATGAATTCTTCTGGAAGGAGAGATTCAGGGCAGGTTTCCTGAACAAGGACCATGTCAGGTCAAAGAGAGAATGGTCAAGATGGGGGGTTTAATCTTCCCAGCTTGAAGCACCTGGCTTGAATCCCAGTTTCGGGAACGGTCTTGCGGCCGAAGATGCGATATTGTCCAGATGTCCGGCGATCCTCTTCAACAGTCTTGCGGAAATGATGACGACCAACGCTTCTTCCCGGTTCAGGTTCTTCATCAGGGTGATCTCGCGGAGCTCGTCATAGAGCTCTTTCAGCTCCGCCTCCATCTTTGTTACTTTGGTGGGATAATGCTGGTCTTCCCTCACGAACGAATCATGAGCTTCAAGGAACATGAGGTTGATCTGGTCCTTCATCCTGTTCAGGACCTTCCCCGCTTCGTCACTGAGACCTTCCCTGAGGTCGTATTCTTCCCTCACCATGACCAGGTCCTTTGCATAATCCCCTATCCTTTCGTAATCTATGACCAGTGAGATGAACGTGAGTCCTCCATGGATATTGGGTGTGGAGGTCATGGAGAAGTACTCGAATACCTTTCTCCTCACCCTCTGGACACCCTTGTTCACATCTTTATCCATCTTTATTATCTTCTCGGCGTCCACATCCTGGTCTATCAGGTTCTTCATGGAAAGTAGGAACATTTCCTGTGTCTGATGGTGCAATTCATCCATGATATCGTATGAATCATCGATCAGAGGATTGTTCCTCAATGCGTTAAGGATACTCTTGAACATCTCCTTATCTCCTTGTTTTTCGATATATTCGTGATTATTTATAATAGATACCAATCGATCAGTATTACTGACCCCGGAATGACGAAGAAGACAACTATCAGGAAGATAATTGCCATTTTTCTATTGATGGACATGTAGCTGGCAACCTTCTTTGCAAAGTAAATTGGTACCTTTCTCAGAGGGTAGAGGAGCGTTATACCCAGTATATTGAAATACAGATGAACAAATGATATCGCGAGAGCGAACTTGCCACCTTCTCCAGTAAAATCAGCTGCGAGAGCTGCCATGAGGGCAGTAACGGTCGTCCCCACATTCGCCCCAAGTGTGTAGGGGAAGATCTGTTGGATGGTGAGGATCCCACCCCCCACCAGTGGAACGGCGATGGATGTGGTCACGGATGAGCTCTGGACAAATGCGGTCAAGCCCATCCCGAACAGGAACGAGGTTGGTGCATTCCTGAATAGAACACGATCAACGACCTTCTGTACCTTCCCGTCGATCGCCCTCCTTGCCGACCTTGTGATGAACATGAGAGCGGCAAAGAGGATGATTATCCCGACTATCATCAGCATGAAGGTTGGTGCGTTGGGGTGTATCCATCCACCTATATGCTCGATGATCTCCTTTATGGGTTCAAGGGCGGGGTCAAGTATCATGTGGATCAGATCGAATTCTGCTCCTTCGCTTCCCACCAATGCACTCGCTGTCCACTCTCCCAACCTCTCGAGGAATCCTTTACCGGTAATGATCCGGGTCAACCATTCAGCTGGGAATATCAATGCTGCAGCCAGAACATTGAAGAAATCATGGACCATGGCACCGGCAAAAGCCCTTCTGAAGGAGGGTGGATGCCTGATATGTCCCAATGAGACTATGATGTTCGTGACAGAAGTTCCTATGTTCGAACCGATGATGATCGGTATGGCATAAGGAAAGAAGGATGGGTTGACCGCAACTATCGCGACCACGGTGGCGGTCGTGGCAGAAGAGCTTTGTATCACCGCAGTGACAAAAATACCGATACAGAGTCCCACCAGGGGATTGGAGACCGCTTCTATCAGTATCTCCGCAAATGAATCCTCTCCGCTTCCAAAGACCGTATTGAGCCCTTTGAATCCGGACCCCATCAATTTGATGCCGATGATGAAGAAGTAAAGTGCAATGAAGAAGATCAGAAGGTTGAACCACTGGTTCCGAGCAATGTTACTCCAGAGCTCCCTTAAATGCTCGATGGGACCTTGTGCCCTTCCTTGCTCGGCCGATGTCGATCGCATGTGCCTCAGGTTTTGATATAACTCGATGATTTTACTGTAATCACTATAAAATACCGAGAACTATGGATTATATATATTCTATTTATTTTTGAAGATGGTCAGGTTCAATTCTATTTTGCCATCATAGCTCTGACCCTATCTGCTGCATTTTCGGACTTGTCTGCAACCTGGCCCAAACGATCTATCACCTTCAAGAGATGCATTATCGAGATAGGATCAAGGGTGTTTTGATCCATATTGAACAGGTCCTTCGAGATCTTGAACTCGATCAGGTCCGATTCATGTTCCAATTGATGTACGTTCTTGATCAATTCCTTGACCCTATCTCTCTCATTCCCTCTGAAACTGTATTCCGTCAACTCTTCCAGTGAGCCCATTATCTTCTGGAATTCATCAACGCATTCCAGAACCTTAAAGGATAGTTCCTTGAGACCCTTCGCCACACCATCTGGGACATTGGTCCTCTTCATTGTGAGTAGGACTGCAACGTCCTCTGCGTAATCCAATATCGAATCAGCATCATGGAGAAGCATATGGAATTGATCCTTTGCCGTTGGCATGAAGATGGACCTCGGGATATGGGCTCTGATATTTGCTTTGATCAGGTCGGCCTCATGTTCGGTCTTGCTCACCAATTCTCTGTATCCCTCGGCCTTCTCGAAATCACCTTCCAGGTATGACCTTAGACATTTCCCCATATGAACAACGCATTCTTCGAGCTTCTTTGAATGATGGTTCAATCCGTCAAAAGGATTCTTGTAGATGGCATTCAGGATCGGAGCGCGGATATTTCCAAATATGGATTCTTTTTCCATGTGATGACCTCCTTAAATGAATTGTATTGCTATTGCCCTGAATGCTATATAGATCAAACCGGTGGTAATTGCAGAGACCGGTATCGTAAAGAGCCATGACACAACGATGTTACGGATAACCCTTAGATCGATCGCATTGATACCACCTGCCAAACCAACCCCGATCACCGCTCCAACGATGATCTGTGATGTGGAGACGGGTATCCCGATAATTGAACAGACCAGAACCGAAGAAGCGGCTCCGAATGAAGCAGAGAAACCCCTTGTAGGGGTGATCTTGGTAATCCTCCTGCCAATGGTCTCCATGACCTTGTATCCCCAGGTGGCAACACCAAGGATTATGCCCAACCCCCCAAGTCCAAGGATCCATATGGGTATTGTGACAGTGTCCGAGATACTCCCATCTACTAGGATCTGGGCAATGGCTGCAACCGGTCCTACCGCGTTGGCCACGTCATTTGCGCCATGGGCAAAGGCAACATAACATGCGGTGAGCAGTAACAGTCCACCAAACATCGATTCTACCCTTTTCATCGGACTCAATCCCATGTCCTTCTTCTTTCTTGAGAATGAGATGCCGTAGATCGTGGTAAAGATCAATGAGATCAATGTGATCAGCAGTATCTTGACCAGATGATCGTTGAACAGGAGATCAAGAGTGGTGCCTGGAAGAACGCTTTCAACCACATTCCGGAGGTTCTTCAAACCTCCAGAAAGGCCTGCAAGAAGCAGAATGAAGATCACTGTGAAAATGAAGAAGTAGATCGACCAGTTCGCTCTTTTTTCAATATTCTTGGATTCGAATATGGTCCGCTTGATGAGGAAGAATAGAAGAAATGAAACGATCCCTCCAAATATCGGGGAAATGACCCAACCGATCGAGATACCTGCCAGGGCTCCAACATCGAGGAACTTCGGATCTATATCACCCATCATGATCGATACGACCCCGAATCCGGCCACCGCTCCGACGATGGATTGACTTGTGGAGATCGGCAGGGACCTGTATGTGGCCAATGTCACCCATAACGATGCAGCCAGAAGGACCGCCAGCATTCCAGCTATGAACAGGTATTCCCCCTGACCACTGAACATAGAGGATTCCTGAAAAGGAGTTGGGTCAACGATCCCCGACTTCAGTGTTTTTGTAACGTGTGCACCAACCAGGAATGCTCCAAGGAACTCAAAAACGACAGCTATCAAGATGATCTTCTTCAGTGAAAGTGTCTTTGAACCAAAAACCGTACCCATGGAGTTCGCAACATCGTTTGCACCGATGGTCCAGGCCATGTAGAGACCAAAAAGTACAGTTATCCCGAGGATGATCCAGCTACCAAGCGGAAGATCGAACATGCCTATAAACACCCCCATACCCAACAAGGTCCATCCGTATCGGATGATCATCAAATAAGTGTACCGTGAGGCACATCAAGGGGTAGTCATCCTTAGATTTTAAGAATTATGCCCCCTGCGGTCATATGAACGAACTTACATGTCCAATCCGTCCATCTCGGGCATCTGAAGCTGTTTCATCAACTTCTTTCTCATCCTGCGATTGGATGTAAGGCCCTTGACGGCCTTTTGAGACATGTTGTAGTATTTCAGGAGGGACCTGACCTCCTTCTGATCGACCCCGGCGCCTCTTGAGATCCTCTTGATCCTGGAAGATTTGATCTCCTTTGGATTCTCCAGTTCATAGTGGGTCATGGATGACATGATCACCTTGAACCTCTTCAGGCGCTCCTGTGTCTCGTGAGCAGACTGTTTATCCATACCCGGCGCCTTGAAACCTCCGAAACCCTGGGGAAGCATCCCCATGACCTTGTCAAGAGGTCCCATCTTGTTGAGCATCTCCATCTGGTCCCTCATATCCAGAAGAGTGAACTTGCCGGACATCATCTTCCTGGCAACCACTTCTGCATCTCCATCTTCCATGGATTCCTGGGCTTTTTCGAGCAGGGTCTGGAGGTCTCCCATACCGAGCATCCTTGATATGAACCGGGGAGGGTCGAACTTCTCGAGGTCATCAATATGCTCGCCGACACCGATGAACGTGACGGGGGCATTTGTGACAGATACCGCTGATAATGCCCCTCCACCCTTTGCTGTTCCATCAAGCTTGGTGATTATCACACCCGTGACCTGGACCGCATCATGGAATGCCTGCGCCTGGGGTCCTGCCTGCTGGCCAACAGCAGCGTCAAGGACCAGGAATTTCTCATCCGGTTTTGCCACCTTTGAGATCCTCTTCATCTCATCGATCAGATCTTCTTCGAGGGAATGCCTGCCAGCCGTATCGATGATGATAACGTCTGCATCAACGTGCTGCTTCATTCCGTTCTTGACCACGGCAACAGCTCTATTGGCCTTTGGATTGCCATAGATCGGGATATTGATCTTCTCTGCCAGTTGTCTCAATTGGTCATAGGCCGCCGGTCGATGGATATCAGCTGCGATCAAACCGACCTTGAGGCCCCTTTTCTGGAAGTACTTGGCAAGCTTCGCCGTGGTGGTGGTCTTGCCCTGGCCATAAAGACCGATCATCATTATTACATGTCTTTTCAGGGTGACGTCCCTTCCCTCACCCAGGATCTTCACAAGTTCGTCATATATGATCCTGATGACATGCTCCCGGGATGACATCCCGGCAGGGGGCTTTTCCTCCAGGCTCCTTCTTTCCACTTCCTTGGTGATCGAAAGCACCAGTTTCACGTTGATATCTGCCTGAAGGAGTGCTCTCTGAATGTCACGGACAACTTCCTTAATGATGTCCTTGTCAATGTAAGACGCATTTGCGATCTTCTTGAGGGTTCCTCTGAGGGAATCACCAAGGGAATCCAGTACCGTAATAGATCACCGTCGCGCCATCAGCTCTTTTACATATATAATTTATCGCATCCGAAAAGCAGGACCTCCTGCCCATTCTCATCCAATTTTTCGGTAGATCCTTCCAGATCACGGGCCAATGTCCTTTGATCCCGGTAATATCCTGTGAAGTGACCCTGAACGATCATACCTTTACAGGATATCAACAACCAATATTTTGGTTTTTTAAGAAATTGTTAAATAAATCAGATATCATGCAATAATATGCATAGATCATGGTCCACTCCATTTGTAGAATCATTTGAGAAGGCATTCTCCAGGGTCAAAGTGGATTATCAGAAAACACCGTTCATCTATCTCAATAAATGGGATATCGTAGCGGACCTCTATTCAAGAATGAAGGACCTTTTTGAGATCCATGAAGTTGAAACTGGTAGATACACCATAGGAAAAGATGGAAGATGGAGAGAGAAGAGGTTCAAGTCCGAACAGATATCCACAACTCCGATCCATACGAATCTGGGTCTTGAAAAAGGTGACAAGGCAAGGGCGGATATCAGCTATATCGACCTATCTTCCATGCAATTTGCTGTTACCTCACGTTTTTCAAAGAAGAGATCAACATCCATCTCTTCTTGGAGATTCACATCGGGAGCAGCCATCAGCGTGATCAAGAACTCGGAGGTCCAGTATGCAAAAAGAAAGAATAACCTTACCGGAAGGTTCTCGAAGACGTATGGAATGAAGGACCTTGAACGTGAGATCATGAAAGAGATCGGAAATCTCGGATCCTGGAACAAGTCGATATTATTACTTGTCGATGATCACGGCCTCTTTACCAAGAATGAATTGGAGGATACTTTCTCCAAGAAATTGAAACCGTATATAATGAAATTGTATTACCTATCTCCGAGATCCGGTTTCTTTATCACGGGCAAGAGAAAAGTAAAGGAAAATGAATAGAATTCATATTATGAACTTATGATCAAATATGATGGGTTCTGTTCGAAAACTAATTTATATTCATATCCCCGTTTGGTCAATGGGGGATATGATATCTCCGAGGAGCGGAAAAAATTGTCCGTTGGGAAGAGAAAGAGGAAAATCAGGAGTACAGAAGTAATCTATGATACCTCTGTTTGCCATGTCAAATTTCGCAATCCGAGGGTCGATGTCCATAGAAATCGTTTTTTCGATCATGACCGTGAGCTGTTCTTCGATCACAATCGCATGATCCAGGCAAGATTACAGGGAGTAGTTTTCAGGGACCATTTCGCAATTGGTTTCAGGAACATGGGTATCTCGAACATCGAAGAGACCTCGAATCCGGAGGATTGGCCCAAGATCGATCCGGCAAAAGGCCCTGACTCATTGATCGTTAGTCGTGACAGTGATTACGAAACGGACTGGGGAAGGGACCAGACATATGAGGCGAAATGGGGGGAGCCGAGGAATACTACATCGGATCAGGTATTGATGCCAACCGAGAGGGTCGAACCCCAGCTATCATATCACGATCAGAGGAGGATCGAACCGGCAAGCAACGAGTTCATGATCCGGGGACCGAAGAAGAAGAGGACAGTGCCGATAAACGAACCTGTCGCAAGATCGTCGAGGAAACATTACCAGCCCGATCGGCCTGTCCATGAGGTGATCGGAACGGATAATGGGCCGATCATAACGCCGCCTCCAAGACAGAAGGAGATATATTCACCGGCACCTCAATATCAAGACATCTCCAGGTCCCTGAGTTCAATATCCACAAAGACCAAGAAGAAGGCCTTCGCATACAACGAATATGCACTGGCCCTTATGGAAAGCGGCCAGTACAAACGGGCAATGAACTTCTTCCTCAAGGCAAAGAACCTGGACCCCCACGAGGGGACCTATACAACGAATATGAACAGATGTCAACAATGGCTCGATTACAAATCCAGGAGAGGTGGATAGAATGGTCGCAGTTATGTTCTTTGTTTATGCCGGGATCGGAGCAGCGGCCCTATTGATACTTATTTTGCTGGGGATCTTCGGAGGACTTGACCTTGACTTTGACCTGGACATTGGTGATGCAGACCTTGATATAGATGGAGGAGGGAGTTTGGGTCTACCTGTGGTCCTTGCTTTTCTGGCGGTATTCGGAGGTGTCTCGGCGATCTTAACATTTTTCGGTGTGCATGATATATTGGCACCGGTGATCGGAGGTGTTTCAGCAATTGCTATGGCATTCCTCCTATTTCTGGCTGTGAGATATTTCCTAAAATTATTCTCAGCTGATTCCACGGTCAAATACAAAAAACTGGTAGGTAAAAAGGCCACGGTCACCATCACGATCAAACCGGGACAGGAGGGGCAGGTCACCCTGTTCACCGAACAGAGAGGCAGGACATTGGTTCCTGCTGTGTCGTCCAACCTTGTCAAGACAAATACAGAGGTAATGATATCCGAGAGCCTCGGAGATAAGGTCAAAGTCGTTACGATAGATAAATGGAGGAGGACCAAGAGGTCCAAGACCAAAGAGCAAGGGAAGAAGGGGAAATAAATGAAACAAAACAGAGGTGAGAAAAAATGGATCTATTGAGTGGGTTGACGATCGTTGGCCTGATAATAGGGGGGCTATTTGCAATTGGTCTCTTCGTAGTTCTGATCTATGCGAGCAGGTACAAGAGAGTACCACCGGACAAAGCAATGGTCGTATACGGTAAAGGTGTGAAAAGGGGATCGAGAGGTTACTCGGTCGTATCAGGAGGTGGGAAGTTCATTGTCCCTGTCCTTCAGGGATATGACTACCTCCCTCTTGATGTAAGGACCCTGGAGATAACTGTTACCGACATCGTCACCGATGTCAAGACCTCCGGTGCCCAGATGAACACCAAGGCCGTGACCCAGGTGAAGATCGCATCCGACGAGGCATCGCTTTATACCGCTGCGGAGCAGCTGCTCCACAAGACGGATAGAGAGATCAATGATATTGCCCAGAAGACCCTCGAGGGCCACGTCAGAGGGATATGTGCCACGATGACCATCGAGGCCATCAACTCCGACAGGGATGCCGTGGCAACAGCGATCCAGTCGCAGGCGGCAAAGGACCTGAGGAACATGGGTATCGAGATCAGATCCTTCGTTATAAGGGATATCGAGGACCAATTCGGTTACATCACGGCCCTTGGTAAGAGAAGGACAGCAGAGGTCAAAAGAGATGCAAGGATAGGCGAAGCTATTGCCAACAAGGAAGCCACCGTCAAGGAGGCTGGAGCGGCCAGAGAAGCTGAAAGGGCAAATGCGGAGGCAGAAGGACAGGTGGCCATCTTCCACAAGGAGAGGGACATCACCAGGGAGAATGCCGAGGCAGAGGTCGAGATCTCCAAGGCCAACAGGTCTATCGCCTTTGACCTGCAGGACAAGAAGAGAAGGCAGGAGCTCGTGAAGGAACAGATCCAGATCGAGATCGAGGAAAAGCAGAAGCGTATCGAACTCCAGGAGAGGGAGATAATAAGGAAGGCCAAGGAGCAAGAAGCTATCCAGGTCGTCCCGGCAAAAGCTGCTGCTGACGCCAAGATCGCGGAGGCCAATGGAGAAAAAGGCAAGATCGAAAAGATCGCAGAGGCCGAGAAGATCAGGACCATCCTGAACGCAGAGGCAACCCAGAGCCAGCTCAAACTCACAGCCGACGGTGAGAAGGAGAAGCTGGAGAAACTAGCCGAGGGACAGGCGGCCAAGATCAGGCAGGAAGGAACTGCCGAGGCCGAGATCATTAGGCTCAAGGGTAACGCCGAGGCAGATGCGATAAAAGCCAAAGGTCTTGCAGAAGCAGAGGCAATGGAGAAGAAAGCAGCCGCATGGAGAAAGTATGGCGACGCAGCCATCACACAGCTCATCGTCGACAAGCTGCCCGAGATCGTCAAGTCTGCTGCATCCTCGCTGGAGGGTGTTGACAAGGTCATCGTCATGGGTGACCAGGGCCCCAACGGATTTGTCAGCAAGACCGTTGATATTGCTGCACAGATGCCTGCCCTTGTTGAATCCCTCACGGGAGTGGACGTCACCAAATTGATCAGGAACGTGGTGACGACCAGAGATGGAAAAGGGATGGATGTCGAGGCAAAGGACGCGGACTGATCCGTGTTCCAGGGGGAGGGAGACCTCCCCCTTTTTCTTTATTTATGATCACAGAGGAATGAGAATGGGCACCATAAATTCGGAGAATCTCGATCGAGCGGTCGCCAGCTACATGATGAAGCCAGATTCGAGAGCCGCCCTGAGACTGGCCAGAGAGGTCAGGACGATAATGGTGGAAGCTGGATCGGATGGGAATGAACTGGTGGCTGAACTCTGTAGAAGAAATCATGAGGACTGCCTGAAGCTCCATGATGCCGTCCTCACGCTTGAATCGGATCCCGAGATCGTGAAGAGGAACCTGGTGGCCCGGGCGATATCGGGCATTTTTCCGGTTCTGAACGCCGTCGAGGAGTTCAGGACCTTCGAAGACAGGGCAGTATGGGATGTCGTCATCAACAGCATTGGCGTCCTGGCGGAGATCGCCACTGCCACCCAGTACCTTGAGTCCACTCGACTTCAGGCCAATGCCCACAATGAAAGGTCCCTGGTGGAGATCGAGGAAAGGCTGGTCCAACTTGCCCGGGGAACAGAGGATGATCACCTCGAGAAGATCGCCATCATAGAGGAGTTCCTTGATGAGGTAAGGGATATTCAGATGGCACCCAGGGAGAAACCTATCGTTCCATTCATCATATGGTCCATGATCTCGGTGATATCATACAAAGAATTGAAAGATCACCTGTAGGGGATGTTTTTTTCCGTCTTCTTGGAAAACAGTTATTATCCACCTCAAAGGTACCCGCTCACTTGATATTCAGGTGATCCAAATGACAGATATTCTTGAAGGATTCGAACCGGAACTACTTTGGAAGCATTTTTACATGCTGACCCAGACCCCACGCTGCTCCAAGCATGAGGAAAAGGCCATAGACTATGTTGTCGAGGTAGCGAAAAGGAATGGACTTGAATGGAAGAAGGACGATGCCGGAAACTGTGTCGTCAAGATCCCGGCAACCTCTGGGCACGAGAATGCTCCGATAGTGGTCCTCCAGGGGCATGTTGATATGGTCTGCGAGAAGAACAACGACACGGAGTTCGATTTTTCCACCGATGCCCTCAAGCTGAGGATGGTGGAGGATTACCTCTATGCGACCGGAACAACACTTGGCGCGGACAACGGGATCGGAGTTGCCGCTGCACTTGCCCTTATGGACGATAAAGAACTGGTCCACGGCCCACTGGAATGTCTGTTCACAATAGATGAAGAGACCGGTCTGACGGGGGCCTTTGCTCTTGGAGAGGATATGGTCGAAGGAAGGATGATGATCAACCTCGACACCGAGGAAGAAAAAGCGCTCTATGTCGGTTGTGCCGGTGGTGGAGAATCAGATATCAGGATGCCAATACTCTGGGAGGAACCTCAGGGATCTGCAATGAAGATAGTGTTCAAGGGAATGAAGGGTGGACACTCGGGTGTGGACATCCACATTGGCAAGGCCAATGCGATCAAGCTCCTTGCAAGAATGCTCTGGAAAGCAGCAAAGGAACTTGATTTCGGTTTTGGTGTTCTCACGGGTGGCGACAAGCACAATGCCATCCCGAGAGAGGCAGAGACCATTATCGTTACATCAGAGGAGATGGGACCTATCAAAGACAAGGTCCAGGAAGCCTTTGAAGAGATCAAGTTCGAATACAGGACGCTTGAGCCGGGAATGGAGATCGAGTTCTCGGATGTAGAACTCCCGGGGAGGGCAATGACACCGGAGGATTCCAGAAGGACCTTACAACTGGTCGTTTCCTTGCCGCATGGTGTATACCGGATGAGTCCGGATATCCCGGACCTTGTGGAGACCTCTACATCAATGGCAAAGATCAGGACCGATGAGGATGTCTACATCCAGCTGGCATCAAGGTCGTCATCCTCTACACAGTTGGAGGCGCTAAGGGACAAGATAGAGTCCATCGCCGTCCTCGCTGGTGCCGAGGTGGAAAGAGGTATCGCATATCCGGGATGGCTCCCCAACCTTGATTCCAAGGTCCTTGCGTTAATGAAGGAAGCAGCTATCGAACTATGGGAGAAGGAGCCGGAGATGAAGGCGATCCATGCCGGCCTTGAATGCGGCATCATCGGTGAGAAGTTCGGTGGAATGGATATGGCTTCCTTCGGACCCCAGATCGAGAATCCACATTCGCCGGATGAGAGGGTTCGCGTGCCATCCGTCAAAGATTTCTGGGACCTTCTTGCATTGACACTGAAGAAACTAGCCTGATCGGATTATATAAACCGGGATGCTCCTTTTGGAGCATCCTTTTATACCTTTTTTTGATTTAATGGATGAATGTGTCCCTTCGTCGTGATTGAAGGCATTGATGGAAGCGGGAAAGGAACCCAGGCGAGGTTACTCGAAGAGAAGCTCATCGACCTGGGAAAGGATGTTCTCCTGACAAGGGAACCTACCAAGGGCCCGACAGGAAGGATCATCCGTGAGCATCTGAAGGATCCTTTCCTGGACGATGAGGCCCTTGCACTTCTATTTGCCGCAGACAGGATCGAACACCTTGAAAAGGAGGTCAGACCTGCCATTGGGTCCGGCAAGTTCGTGATCTCTGACAGGTATGTCTATTCTTCGATAGCATACCAGGGCCAGAAGGTGGATATGGAATGGGTCGGGGATATCAACAAGTATGCAGATAGGCCGGACCTCGCCATATTACTTGACCTTGATCCGAAGATATCGGAAAGGAGGGTGAACGATAGAGGTGAGGACCTTGAATACTTCGAGGAGGACCGTAGTTTCCAGGAAGATGTGAGAAGGTCCTTTCAGAAGATATCCAGAGGTCTGAACCAGCCCGACCATTTGAAAACAGAATGGCTGGTTGTAGACGCATCATTGGGGGTCAGCGAGGTCCGGGATCGGATCTGGGACCGAATATCATCCCTGTTATGAACCTATCATTCCTCCATCGGGGGTGGGGGGGCCAATCGGGGTCCGGGGTCGCCTTCCGCCGGTGACCTGATCTTCATCACTTCCTCACCGGTGACCTTGATCTTCAATTCCTCTCCGTCCTCTTCAATTTCCAGATCTTCTTCATCTTCGATATCATCTTTCTCATCCTTCCATGGAGGTGGACCTTCATCTTCCACATCGATCCTGATCCCGGTTCCCTCGTCCATTTTGAAAGGGATCATCAACTCATCGTCCGGGTTGGGAATTTTCTCTGGCCCCACTCTTAGAGATGGTATACTCTGCTTACCAGGTGTTCCATTCATCTTTTCTTTCATGATCGCTCTTGCAATAACAATAATCAATATCATGATTATTATTCCAGGTACGATGCATAAAGAATAATCGGTTTTTTCGCCTTCTACCTGGTTCGGATCTTGATGACTATCGGTGTCATAAACTTCAATATTGAAATGTCTGATGCCAGAATTCCCGGCTCCATCATATGCCGTCACCGTCACCCAGTAATTTCCCACCCTCTCCGCATACCAGTTCAATTCGTCGCCCGAGTAGGTGTATCCGTTCATCTCCCAGATGATATCCGATACCCCGATGTTATCATTGATCTCCGTGGATACCTTCAGGTTCGTTCCAACCCTTATTCTGGTATTGGTGATCTGAGCGATCGTTGGAGGTTTGTTATCGAGGACCTGGAGCGAGAACGGGCCATATGTGATATTCTCGTTCGATCCGGTCTGAACGATGATCTCGTACCAGATCGTCTCGATCGAATCGATGGGAACAACCATGTCGGTCAGTAGATCATAGGGATTGTCGGGATCCATCCACATCTGTTCCGCTTCATCAATTGAGGAGGAATTCGTCCATACATGTATGATGACCCGTTCGTAGGTATTATTGGGGGCGATCCACACGCTGAACCTGAACACGTCACCAGTGGTGCAAAACGAGAGATGATGGAACGTGAGTGGTCCAATATCAGATCTTTCGCCAATAAATACGGTTGTCCAATTCGTTGTTGTCCTTCGATCGTGGAGGTCCCATGCCATGAACCGATAGGTCAAGGACATGTCCGGATCCCAATCCATGGGATCCTGGTCCCACCATGGCAGGTATATACTGTATCTGTAAACCTCATCAACAAGGGTCATGTCCTGGATCAGGTTGGCACTCTCCGTGGACAGTCTGTATTCCACCCTTGCAATTTGAACTCCCGACGGGTCCTGGAATACCGCACCCACGTTGAATTTATTGTAAAGGACGATATTCTGATCGGAAAGGTCTTCAATGAATTCGGGAGGAAAATTATCCTGCAAGGAAATGATACCGGTAACGAGAATGGAATTGTTGTACCCGTCAAAGATGGTGATAATGTAGTTGAGCGATGTGATGTTTCCAGGTGGAAGATAATCATAGGTCCAGTTCTCTCCTTCATCATTGGTCATATTTAACTTCAATGTGGTATTGAAGAATACCACTTCGAGATCGACACCTGTTACCCTGACATTGTCTGTCACGTTCACCTTGAAATGAATAACATTCCCAACTTCAACCTGTGCGGGAGTGAGGTCTTCTCTTAACTCGGGAGGTATGACATCGATCGCCTTGATCGTCCTGTTCTCGGTTGAGTTTGTGTTGCCTCCTCTGTCCATTGCTGTGAATCTGTAATGGACATCCCCGTTCTTGATCAGAAGGAACAATGATCCGATATAATGATCGTTTTGACTTCTTGTAAGAGATGAATTGTACAATATCCCATCATCCAGGAAATATGAGAGAATAACATTGTTCACCCTGTAATTATCGGTCACATTGATCGCGAAATACACATATCCATCTTCGGTGAAGTTCGTGTACGAGAGGTCCTCTCCGAAAATCGGGAGGATATCATCACTGACACTTGCAATCTCACTCAAGTTCGATGTGCCAGATGTTGTGATCATCTTTACAGCAAATGACCAGGCATAGACCGGTGTGGAAAATTCGAATTGATACCAATTATTGATAGTTGTTCCATCATACCCATTAAGGATCGATCCAGTTTCTGTTAGATATTCCTTGTAATACACTTCGTATTCGATCAACTCCCCATTGCCTGGATCATCGGGAGGAGACCAGCTCAAGTTCACATGCCAGTTATCCTCCGATGCAAAATGATCAATGGATAAATTGATCGGGGGTTCCGGAGGAATGGGAAGTTGATATTCGAAAAGAATGGAATAATAGAATTCATCGGTTCTGTTTTCTATATGAGAAGAACCTTGAGGGAATTCCCCCCCGAATGAACATCCGCCTGCGGCAATCGTATAATTTCCAACACTGATCATATCCCACAGGAATTCTCCGCCTGAAGAGGTCAGATATGTGGAGTGAACAAGAGAATGATCTGTAGTATTAAACACATAGAGGTAGCCGTTACTGCTTCCAGCTGACCTTTTCTGGAATGCATCGTCCGTTGTATACAGGTTGCCCGAGTATGATTTCCCCGCGGCATAGATCCTGTTTGTTTTTGGATCAATATCTATGGTTATGCTGTGTTCATCCCCATCACCTGATATATATGTGGAATATTTCAGTTCGGTCAGGTTTCCATCCAATTCAAAGATGCAGAGATCATATTCATTACAGGGACCGGATTGGAAACAATCCTCGGTAAGGGGAAAATCCGGAGAGTTCGTCACGCCTCCCACCCATATATCTCCTTCATCATCCATCGATATGCTGTAACCCAATTCCCTTCCATCTCCTGCGATCCGGGCGCATTTCTCTACCGAATGATTTTCCAGATCGACTTCCATAATGAAAATTGCGGTATTCCATCTATTGGTTGTATTTCCGGTGATATTCAAACATCCAGATGTTGTCTGAATATCATAAGCGCCTGCATTTGCAGAGATCAATAGATTCCCGTTCTCGAGAATGAGCAGATCGTTCGCACCTATCCATAAAGTGCTATTAAAAACGAGAGATCTCCGCAGTATTTTCCCCTGATCATCGATTTGACAGATGAAAAATGCCTGATAAGTTGCGGGATATGAAAGATTTTTGTAAAGAGCGGTTTGCGGAAAGTCGTCTGATCGTGTTGTTCCGATCAGATAGATCCATCCACCCGGTCCGAGCTCCATTGAATAGGGCCTGTCATTGTGATTTCCTCCGAGCAATGTTGAGAACTCCAGGGATGATCCCGAACTTGCAAACTTGGACAGATAGCAGTCAGATCCGCCATTTGTTTCATTATCATATACCCCTGATGTCAATGGGAAATCGGGTGATGTCGTTGAACCGGAGACAAATATCGATCCATCATCATCCAACCTTATTTCAGTCCCATAATCCGTTCCGTTCCCACCGAAATAGGTTGCAAATTGAAGTGAATCCATATCCTTGCCAAAACCCATGATCATCGATATGTGATAGTCATATCCAGTCTTGTTGGGGTATTCCTCTTGATACGACCCGGGGGTTGTTGGAAAATCGGTTGATCCCGTATATCCCGTGACAATATATCTTCCGTCCAAAGTCGAATCGATCCCGTATATTGTATCCCTGTCGTTTCCTCCATGGAATGCAGATCTGATCACTGGATCAATTACAATTTTCTTGGAATTATCATATTCTTCAAGGTCGAAACCGTATGAATGGTCATTCAATAATCTAAAATTCGCTTCGATCGTGCTTTCATCATCAGTGTGGAATACTTTCAAAGATGAATCATGCAGAAGTGGACCATTGGATCTCACGAATGAAACAGACATGTCATCAACTTCCAAGTGATCCGCCCCTTCAACTTTCAATATTATCTGATCTGGATCGGTGTATGGGTCCAGGATCAGATCGTATTTCAGGTCCCCTCCATTGAAGTAGTATCTTGCATCGATTCCATCGTAGATGTCCTGCATCATGACCTTTTCATATGCTACCGCTCCGGACACCCATTTATCCGGATCGTTCCCAATGAAGTAGTTGTATCTTTGAGGTAGTGGGCCCGATCCTTTGATATCAGGTTCGATAGAACCTTCAAATGACACCTTGATCACATCTCTTTCAATTTCAAGATCCGTTTTCGGTTCAAACCCTGGGAACAGAGGTTCGGACCGATCTTCTTCGTGATGCGAGACACGTTGAATATCGTAAATGATCCCATCATCTGTTATCGCAGCCCTGCCGAAGGATGTTTCTGTGACGAACCTGATCTCCGGGTCCCATTGACCATCGTTCTCTATGAAGCAATAAGACGAGGGAAGATCGATATCATACACTCCATGTGACAGGTCAACCAATTCTTTGATATCTTCTTCTTTTGGGCTCACCCCTCCGGTCCAGATCCCCAAGACTGGCGCTACCATCAGAAGAAAGGGTATCAGGACCCACCAATTTGCCATCGGTCTTTTCATTCCCTCTCAGCTCCCTGACACCTAGTGAATTCAAGAATTAAACCCTTTTCTATAATAATTGAAACGTAAATGTATGTATTTCAACTCATCAGGCCCTTTAAGAACGTAAACTATGTATACATTGTATACATTATCATTCCCATGTCTGTGATCTCCACGAGGATCCCTGATGATCTTGAAGAGGAATTGAAGATGTTCATCGAAGAAGAGAACATCGAAAGGTCCGGAGCTTTAAGAAAACTCCTTATTTCAGGACTGGAAGAATGGAAGAGAAAAAAAGCAATAGAGTTTCTATCAGAGGGGAAGATATCATTCAATAGAGCTGCCGAGATAGCGGGCATGGATATTTGGGAATTCTCCGATCTGGTCCGGAGATCCAATGTCATATGGGTCTCCGAAGACTGGGCAGAGGAGGACCTTTGAAAATGATCGAATGTATCTTCGATTCAAGTCCTCTGATATATCTTTCAAGAGGGGATCTACTGAAACATATTGGTGATCTGGACTTCAAATTCACGATTCCCGATAGTATCTACGAGGAAGTGGTGATCAAAGGTAATATCAAAGGTGCTTTGGATGCCATTCAAGTGGACAAGCTCATTCGAAATGGGATCATTTTGATCTCTGACGTGGAAGAAGGGATAATTCATATGAAATTGAAGGAAAACAGGTCCCTATCAAGGGGAGATCTCGATGTGATCCAGTTGGCCTGCGATGTGAATGGTATCGCAATAATGGATGAGACCTATGGCAGAGCAGTTTGCAACATGGAGGGGGTGAAGCATAGAGGAAGTCTCTGGGTGATCAAGGAACTCCTCTTATGCGGTTCGATCTCAAAGGAAGAAGCAAGAGATGCATTGGATCAGATGATCGCCGGAGGTTGGTACTGCTCGACCAGATTGTTTTCAAGAGCATTGAAGATGATCGAAGGACCTTGGTAAATCTTTTCAACAGGACCTGTCATTCCATATCATGGAGGATGAGGGTTCCACAACCGATCTGGATATCATAAGCTCGAATAGTGATAAGAACCTACTTGCTGAATCGTTCACATGGCCCGATGGGTCGAATATTGAATATGACCTTGATGGCACAATGGATAGATTGGTGATCAAGAGCCATAATTGAAAAGATATCGATGGAGACATTGATAGGATACCATTCTTACTTGAACCGGTAGGGTGACTTACCTCCATTTATGTAATAAGGCCTCACTGTTCATCCAGAAGAAGGAAGGTCTTTTGCAAGAATTCCTCCGCCCATATTGACCTCTGTTCAGCAGATCCCTTGTTCACAGATTCCCTGGGATCATAAAGGATCCGATGTCTCTCCTTCCTCATCAGATCGAATCTCCCTATATGGTCTTCCAGACCATCATAGTAGTGATATCTGAGATATTCCACAACACATTAATGACTTCTCTCAATATAACCATCCGAGAATAGGATCGACCTGGCACAATTGAGCATACAGGAATACGATTGCACCATTGACCAGGCCCAGTTGGATTGAATAAGGGATCCTTTAGCCGAATCCATATCCTCCTCGGCCATTTTCAGGGTCCTTGAAACAACATCACCCTCGATCTTCCTTTTCTTCAACTTCCCACTTTTCATGCATTTTTCATATGTCATCGATGTTGCCGACCAGAGGGACCTTCTTTCTGATAACCTCCATGTAGAATGGAGTGCACTCATTCCTCATATGATCGATCTGTGCCTCGGTATATAAATGGAGGTTCAAATCCTGGCCGAATCTTTTCTCGAGTCTATTTGATGTCTTGTTCATTTCGATCGGGTCCATACTATCAGAGACTACCAATATATCCCAATCAGAATCGGATCGATTGGATCCTTCGGCCCTGCTTCCGAAAAGAAGGATTACGTTTGCAGATCCTTTAAATGATCTGATAAGACCTTTGATGATCTCAGAATCAACATTCATCAAGGTCTTTATTGTTGGGATCGAATAGTGGTCCTTCAATTTGAAAAACCTGCGGTATCCGTCATCTCTCTCATTTATGATCCCATTTTTCCTTAATTTCTCCAGGGATCTTGTCATCGTCATCTTGTTGGCTTTAAGGTCCGTTGAGATATCACTTAGGCATATCCACTCGTCTTCATGGTATAGAAAATGGTACAATGCCCTTAGCTCCAGGCCGAAAAGGGATGATAATCTTGTATCGTACATGATACAAACATATATCATATCTCATGCATGATTGTATCGTAAATGATACATGTCTTAAGTGTCATTCCACCCTTACTCTGCAGTCAACAGCGACCGCTCCATTCTCAGATATGAAAAGTGGATTGATCTCGATGTCGGTTATCTCATCAACCTGCAACATCACGTCTCCAAGTGCCTTCAGGACCTTTGCGATCTTTTCGCGGTCCGCCTCATTCTTTCCCCTGAATGCTCCGAGGATCGCCTTGCCCCTGATCTCTTCCATCATCTCGTATGCATCCTTTTTGGAGATCGGTGCCACCCTGAAGGTCACATCGTTCATGGCTTCCACCATCACACCACCAACTCCGAACATCACGGCAGGTCCGAAGACCGGATCCCTGATGGAACTTGCGATGATCTCACGGCCGGAGATCTGCTGCATGACGATCACCTTGTCCGACATGAGTTCGAGCTTCTCGTAGGCTTCAACAAGTTCCTCGATGTTGTCGATATCGATGATCACACCACCCCGATCCGTCTTGTGGATCAGGTCCGGGGAAGATCCTTTCAGAACAACGGGGAATCCGATGGATCTCGCTGCTTTCACCGCTCCATCGATCGATGTGACAGCTTCATATCTGCACAGCTCTATCGGACCTGCCTTGAGAAATTCCAGGGAAGTCTCAAGGTCCATGAACTGGAATCCGGACCTCTTTGTCTTATCCACAAGTTCCTTGATCATATCCAGATCCCATTTCTCCTGTGGGGGGAGTTCCAGTTCCATGGAATCCCTGTACCTCCTGTATCGATACAGGACCTCGAGAGCTGAAACGGATTCCTCGGGGAAATAGAAAGCTGGCAATCCTGCCTCGTTGAACTCGCGGATCTGGTGATCCGCATCCCTGCCTCCGATATAACACAGAACAATGGGTTTCTTCGGATCCTTCATTGATTTGATGAGGTCTTTCGTGAACTTCTCGACATCGACACCTGCTGTTGCACCGTAAATACCAATAACGGACCCGATCAAGTCCTCCTCCATTGCTCTCTCAAGACACTTGATATAATTCTCCGGAGAGGTCTGAGCCGTGATATCCACCGGATTCGAAAGGGACGCGAACGGTGGTAATAGAGGCCCCAGTTTCTCGGTGATCCATTCGATATTGTAATAGATCGGCAGGTTCGCCAGACCGACCTCATCGATGGCAAGGATGCCGAAACCACCGCCATTCGTTATGACGAGGACAGGTCCGTTGTTATCGGGTAGGGGAAGATCGTTCAGGGCCCTTGTCCAATCGATGGCCTCTCTGAGCGTAGGCGCTCTGATGGCGCCAGCCTGTTTGAAAGCGGCATCGAAGAGACTGTCGGCACCAGCCAGGGAAGCTGTGTGGGAGGCGGCGGCCTTCGCACCAGCCTTCGATCTTCCGGATTTCAGTATGATCACCGGTTTGATCTTGGAGATCTTCTTCACCTTCCGGATGAAGTCCCTTCCTTCTTTCAAGCCCTCGATATACATCAGAATGATCTTCGTATTCTCATCATCACAGAGGAAATCGAGGATCTCCTCATCAGATAGGTCAGCCTTGTTTCCCACGGATGTCAGGGCGGATACACCGATCCCTTCCTGGAATACACGGTCCATCAGAGCTATACCAAGCGAACCGGACTGAGTGATTATTGCAACATTTCCGGCAAGGACCTTTTCAGGACCGAACTGAGCGTTGAGACTTTCAGGAGTATATATCATTCCGAAAACGTTCGGGCCCAGGATCCTGATGTTATATTTATTTGCAACCTCGACAAGCTCCTCTTCCAATTCGTAATTGCCGATCTCCTTGAAACCGGATGTGATGATCACTACAAAGGGAATGCCCTTCTCACCGCATTCGATAAGCTCCTGTTTGACGAACTTTGCCGGAATGCAGATAAGGGCCAGATCCACATCCACAGGGACCTCGCCGATGTTCTTGTATCCCTTCTGCCCGCAAACATCTTCGCCTTTGAGGTTGATCGGGAACATTCCTCCTTTGAATCCTCCGATCACCATATTATTGAATGTCTTGTATCCGATCTTCCCCTTCGTCGGGGAAGCTCCGATCACTGCCACGTTCCTGGGTTTGAAGAAGCGTTCAAGGTCCGACATTTAACAGGTCCCTCCTTCCATGGGCGGGCAATGGAGAGGTGTTTTATATACTCTCCCAAACCCCAAACGCTGCAGGTTTGCATACGTGTAGAAATGGAGAGACATGATCGAATATCGGGGGGTCCTTCCAGGAGAAAAATCAATGATATGCTCATTATTCATGAAGAAAGGTTTCATTTTCTTCGATTGCAAGAAAGGTCTCGAAAACGTTTATAAAATCCAATGTATTTCATTGATATGAGTGCGTTGAAAACTGATTTGCCGCGTATGGGAGTAGCAATAACCCTGCTTATTTCAGGGTTGTTCTATACCCTGTGCGTGGGCGGAACGAGCACAGGTCCCGATGATACGCTCGAGATCCTCGGGAACCCAACCTTCTCGGGGCCTGTGCTTAAAGGGAATACAAAAGGGGACCTGATCCTCATCTCGGATGAGGAACTTCATCTTTCAGGTTCCATTGAGTACCGAACAGCTTTTCTTGGAGATGGTTCAAGTTTATACCTTGAGGATTGTGATATGAACCTCACAGGCGATGGGAACCTGATACCATCCGTTCATGGAACACCGGATCGATTCGTTATGATCAATTCTTCCCTTAATTTGATCGGATGGGATGGTTCCTCTCTCTTAAGGAATCAGGGAGCCAATGTTACATTTACTTTGAATGTGGGATCAGAGTTCCGGATGATCAACAGCACAATTATACTGGACGGAGGAAATGGATGGGAACCACCATCAGCCGGAGCTGAATTGGATATGGATATTGGAGGATACCAGTTCTCCGGAGGATACTGCACTTTCGAATTGAACTCGACAGAGGTACCCGACGTCGATATAATGGAAAGTCATATCGAACTATGGGGTGGAGACGGAGGGGACGCACCAGATGGCGAGGTAATGACGCTGGATGATTTTTTCAGATCAGGAGGATATACAACCGGAGCCAATGTCTCCGGGCGGGTAGGAACAGGTGGTGGTACCTCCATCGATCTGCATCTACCGGGCACCCTGCTGGATATTACCGATTCCTCGATCTTCGGGATAGGGGGAATAGGAGGAGACGCAGGGAATGGAGGCGGGGTCCAATGGAATGGTGATATATCCTACACCCATCCGACGACATCAGGAGGATACACATCCGGTGGATGGAAGAACGGATCACCTTATGATCCGGGCACCGTAAGTGAAAATGTCGGATGCGGTGGAGATTCATCTTTCGAACTGCTCTGCATGGACCTCCATATCGAAAGAGGGGATATGGCCGGAGTGGGTGGCGACGGTGGAATATCCGGAAATGGAGGGTCATGCATCTCGGTCACTCAGGGGTCGCCATCTTCCGCAACGAATACCAGGGGAGGTGGCGGAGGTGCTGGATATGCGGGAGGGTATGGAGGATATGCACCTCTTATCAGGACCGATGGCGGAGATGGTGGAGATATCAAGGACCGTATCGCATCCGGAGGCAATAATCATGTATCCATCAATGTTTCAAGATCGATCTGGTCCAAAGGAATGAAGATCGGCGGAGGGGGCGGATGGGTCTATGGAATGGGAGTTGGCGGAAACGGGGGAGGATCATTTGACCTCGGTATTGACGGCGGTGGTGGAGGGGGAGCAGGATACTCCGGAGGAGGGGGCGCCCCTGCTGTATCCATGTTCAATGACATGTCGTCCGGAACAAATGGAACAATGGTCAATACGGTCGCATCTCCCGGACATACCAAAGTGATGATCCATGCACCTTTCTTCATGTCATCGGCATACACGACAAAAATAGAGAATACAGGTTCATCTATCACGAGTGGCCTCACGAACGGGAAACATGGCGAGGTCGGAGGGACCATTGAATACGCAGGAGGAGAGGGTGGTAGAGGGGTCGCCTACGGTTTCAGGGAGAGTACAAGGTCGTTCCTTTCACCACGTCCAGGTCCTTTTCCCTTGCACCCGATAGATGGGACGACCATCACCGACCTGTCGGAGCCGTTCTCCTGGTCCGGTATCGATGTCGGTTTCTTCTCCCCCGTGGGATTGTCATATTCATTCAGACTTCTGAACTCATCCGACATCAACGATATCGTTCAGGAGTTCGAATGCACAGGATCATCGACCAACCTGATCGAAAGCATATCCGATGGAAGATACCACTGGACGATACAGACCCATCAAGGACAATTATTTTCCACCTGGATGCTTCCACAGAGCTTCATGCTGGATCGAACATCTCCGGTATTCATTTCAGGACCTGAAAAGGCATGGTACCCATTATCCGATCCGAATATTACCGTCGTTTACAGGGACAACACATCAGGATTGGATCCGGGATCGGTCGAATGTAGAACAGGTCCTGTTGGCGGGCCGTATTCCGAATGGTATCCGGCCAGAGTGGAGGATTCCGGCAATGGTATGTTCAATGTTACCGCAGAACTCCCTGCACAGGAGGGAAATCAGACCTTCTGGGTCAGAGCATCCGACAGAGCTGGGAACGGACCCGTTCATGCTGGGTCCTTCAAGGTCGGGATCGATGGGACTCCCCCGACCGTCTCCGAGATCACACCGGAGGGCTGGACCACAACATCGGTCAATATCTCCCTGAGATGTGTGGATCATGGAAGCGGTTTTTCCAATGATCTATTCCTAAGCATTGTCAACGACCATTCATCGAACAACATCTCAATGGGAGTTGAAATGTTGGGGTCGAACCTGTATCGATCTGTCGATCCATTGATCCTTTTCGAGGGGGATCACACCATCAGGATATTTGCCGAGGACAGGGTAGGGAACATCGGATCATCCGATCCCATCACGATCAATGTGGATGGGACCTCACCTTACATCTCCTCCTTCTATCCTGCCGATGGAGCGATAATTGCAGATCCGCTGCCCATTCCTTTCATCAGGATTTCCGATGATCTGAGCGGACCAAAGGAGATGGATTACCATCTTGAAGGTCCATCGGGGATATTCAACATGAGATATGGTGAAGTTGAAGATGCGGTTGACATTGATATAGGTCAGGAGCTATCGGAAGGGACCTATACCTGGTGGATCACGGGAATGGATGTGGCTGGAAACACCATATACCTGGGCCCTTACACGTTCATTGTAGATCTGGCATCCCCCGAATGTACCATCGTGGATGTCGATATTGAAAATAACAGCGTCTTGATATCTTACCTTGATACTGTAACAGGTCCGGATGAACTCGATATCCGATGCGAGATACCGGTAGAGGACGGGTTTGAACATTCCTGGTCAGGATCCGTTGATGGGATGAGTGGTGGACCTTCAAGCTCATTGATGGTTGCCCTGCCTGATCATATCAACTCTGCAGTTTCATATGTTTCTGCAAGAGCGACCGATCTGGCAGGGAATGCTGGACCGTGGTCAAAGAGGCTGAGAGTGGACCTGGAGAACGATGACCCACGAGTGAACGTTGAAACCCCGATAGCATTGAAACCTGAAGATCCCCTTGAAATGATAATAACGGATCCCCGTGGGATCGATCCGGATACATTGAAGCTCGAGATGATCAGAGGAACCGGATCCCCCGTAACAATGGGGCCTTCCTACAGGGAGGTCCTCATGAACGTCACCCCTATCGAAGGATCGGACCTGTATGTTCCATCGATGGTGAGAGCAGTTTTTACCATCCCCTTATCGGAAGGGATCCTCGATATCAAGGTCCTTTTCAAGGACCCGTTCCCCTATCCTGCAGACAGGACCTCCGAGAGTAGAGAGGTCATCATCGATCCGCTTCCACCAATTATCAGTATGGACCTTGAACCGTTCTATTCCGAGGTTCCGGTCAGGATACCTCTAAGATATCATGATGAACATTCAGGTATCCTTTCAGTCGAGGTTTCGATCGATGGAGGACCATTTTCATTGATCGGTACGCCGGGATCCCCATTCCTGACGAAAATGCCCGACAAGGATCCGCTCCTTTCCATTAATATGACATATGGGCCCGTCACTCTCATCAAGGTCGGGGTTACCGATCTTGCAGGTCATCGATCCCAGGTGGAGGGCATCACAAGAGCGACAAGGTCCCCTACGGCTTCGATATCGGGGGGAAACAACGGCTCCGTTATTGCGGGGGAGAGCTTCCGGTTATCTGCATCCGGGGAGGACCCGGACGGGGACAACATCACTTTCGGATGGTTTCTGGATGGGGTCGCCGCCGGGACGGGAGACAGCATCGATCTCGTATTGGAAAAGGGGTCTCATCAGATCACATTGAACTGCACCGATGGGGACCTGTTCTTCGAGGATCAGATGGTCATACTTGCCGAGGAACCTGAAGACAAAGAAGAAGATAACAAAGGGTCTTTGATACCGTTCATCATATTCATCATCCTTGTTCTGATAGCCGTTGGGATAGGAGCGTTCGTTTTCATCTGGAAGAGGAAGGAAGGAAATGTTGAAGATGACGATGATGAGATGGATTGGGACGATGAAGAATCGTATGATGACAATGTTCTTATTGGTAAAGATTCGTCCAGAGAAGGTGGAAGCGGGATAAAATGCGATATCTGTCTGAGGCCGCTCAGGTCCTCTTCGAGAAAGGTCAAATGCAGATGCGGAGCAAACTTCCATCGAGCCTGTGCCGCAAAAGAGGGTGAATGCCCCGAATGCGGTCGGGAAATAATGATAAGAACGGACGATTGAAAAGGATGAAAGACAAGATGTAACATGAACCTTCATTACGTTTGGTCCGTTTCGGATGCAAGGACATTCAGTGAGAAGATGAAGGGCAAGGAAAATGGAGGGAGTGAAATGAGAGGATTAAGCATGGCGCTTGTTGCCATCATATTGATGACCGGCGGGTTGAGCGGATCGATATTGATCACGGATGGAGGAAGTGTTCCGGTCAGAAGCTCCTCCGGGATCCACGATGCAGGGAATTTTACGATTGAAATTGATGATGATGGGGGGGCATCAGCCTGGTCAAAACTGGAGTTTCCATCCGGCGAGGACCGGCTTTCATCAGCTTACTTCGGAATAGGGACTGCGTCTGACAAGGTTGATTTCGGTAAAGAAGGCGAG
>JAUVCN010000062.1 GCA_030595715.1 Thermoplasmatales archaeon | reverse complement strand
AGGTTCTATAGCTCGGGTATGGATGCTTGCGAACACGAACGATCCTTCATTCTATCTTCTGGGAGGTGGTGGAGGCATTCTCCTTCCGGGAGGAGGGAGCTGTGCTCTTCCCGGATGTACCATATGAGGCGGCAGAGGCTGTCCGGGTCTGGAAGGCATTGCCATCTGTGCTGGTGCTACCGGAGAAGGTCCTTTCAGGGTGTTCTCAGCATTGAAGTGGGTCTTGGTCAATAATTCCTCGATCTTCTCCCTGCTGGAGAGTTTCCTGAATGTTTCCCTTCTCATCTCCTGCTTTTTGTAGAAGGCGACAGCTTTCTTCGGGTCCTTGGAAGCTTTCCTCTTAGTGATGAATGCAAAGATGGAGAAGCTCGCGATCAATGCAAGGATGACCGCGAATATGAAGAACAGGATCGAGACAAACCAGTTCGCTTCCTCCGGATCGATCTTGATCCCTGTATAATCCCGTGGTTCAGGTTCCGGATCGTATGGATATTCGTCCACGATATCTGCTATTCCATCCTTATCGGAATCATATTTCCATTCCTTGTTATCTGGGAAAGCATCCTCATTATCACCCAAACCATCCCTGTCGGAGTCTTTCCACTCTGATGGGTCATATGGGAAATCATCCCGGTAGTTCGGGTATCCATCTCCATCCGGATCGGTAGGTGGTGGTGTTGGGCTCGGGATAATTGTTACATGGACGGTCTCTGTGACGGTCTCCCCCTCATTATCCACAAGGGTTACCATGATCGGTACATCATACGTGATCTCGTTGAAGACAACACCTTCCGGTCGAAGCAATGTCTCTCCCCATGATTCCCTTCCGGATGCCTTGATACGTTTTCCATAATATGTGATGTAGATGCTCTCTATACCTTCCACATCGTAGGCGTTCCCCTTGATGGATATGGCCCCCTCGCTGAAGGACGCATCCTCCATGGGGCTTGTGATCTCTATGTAGGGAATATCGTTCACAGGTTCCACGTAAACCTGGATCTGCGTGAGTGCAGTATATTCTCCATCGCTGACCTCAATGTAGGCATCGACATATCCATTCCAGTTATCGATCAATGGACGAAGGTCAACCTTGGAGGTGTCGCTTGAGTCCAGTGATATCCTGTAATAGCTGCTGTTGGTTTGCGAGATCAACATGAATTTCAGATCTCTGGTCGGATCATTGTCGATGTCGATGACAAAGGGAGTGAGATCGAATGCACTTTCTTTGTCCTCATCCTCCTTGATCCGGATAAGGGGGAGGATATTCCATGATGGAGGATCGTTTATGTTGATTATATCGAGTTGAGTAAGATGATAGGGGTCGAATGCGGGTTCTCTCAGCCCGCCATCATATCCCCATATCTTGACAGGGATACCCGATCCACTCCAATCACCCTCGCTGTTGACATACAACTTGCCATCGGATGTGGTCCTGATAGTGACATTGGAGAGGTCCCTGGGATCCATATTGTCAGGATTGAGCTCGATGAAGTAACTGATCCCAACACCCAACGGGTCATCCGGATCCTCGAACAGGTTCAAGGTTGATAGATCGATGGATAGGACCTCTTGTCCTTCATAACCGAATATCTTGGGGGGCAGGGTCTGATTTCCTTTGTGAGGGTGGTCATGCCCCGGGATCACATCGATCTTGATCTCCTTGGAAACAAACTCTCGTGGCGGAACCCCACCCGGTCCACCGTTGTCCGTCACAATGATCCTCATTGCGGATTCTCTATCGAAATCTTCATCTATACGGGCATCCACGGTCAATTCCGCTCCGTTCTCTATGTAGACCGCTACTTTGTCCTTGTAGAATCCAATGGTCTCAACTTCAAAGTTCAGCATATGTGACTCATCGTAATCATCCTTGAAGAACTGGGTGAGGTCAAGTGCTCCTTTCTTGACAGTGTTCTCATCGACGGTGATCTCTTTTGGCAGTTCCATCTTAGGCTTTGGAGGGGCGTTGTATTCGACCTTTAGGTTGGATAAATGTGCCACACCTTCTGTCTTTCCTTTGAAGACAATATACAATCGGATCATATTGTCTACAGGGTCGTCATAGTTAGGGATGATCCTCTCGATCGATTCTCTGAGCCCTCCGTTGTTGGAAATATCTATGGTGACGTTGTATCTGATCTCGATATTGTAGGTGGTAAGCCTTCCAAGTGTATCAGAAGAGATTAAAATGGGGATCTCCGCCATGGGGGTTCCCATTGCATCTTTGAAGAAGTTCACGGAACCGAGGCCCGAATCTATCACATTCTGGACCTCGGATGTAAGATCTATCCTCATATCGCCTCTGAGATAACCTGGTCCGGTGAAATCTGGGAATCCGTCATTACCGAGATCGATCTCGATGTTCGAGGGATAATTGAGAGTGGGTTTGCTGAATTCGAACTTGTCGTTGAACATGGATATAGCGAATATTTCGGGGTTTCCATCTTTATCATGGTCACTCACCTCGATACCATATGTTTCCTGGAGGGAACTATCCAGCGTCCTCATGTACCAGGTAGAGTAAGGATCATCTTTCTCCTCGAGCCAATAGACCCCTCTTCCATATGAATACCATGATGACGCCCACCAGTAATGGCTTGTCACTAACACATCGTCGTATCCATCATTATCGATGTCGGTGACAGCCAGGCCCCATGGATACCTGATGGTGCTGTCCAATACGTGTGCTGTCCATCCGCTCATCTGATTGGGATTGGATGGGGCCTGTCCCCATTTGACCCCACCATAGTTGGACGTTGTCACAACATCGAGGCTTCCATCATCATTGATATCGATCGGAAGCACCTCGTACGGGTAGCTCAATCCTCCAACTGCTACAGAGGATTTCCATTGAACGCTCCTGGGGTTCGACCCGGGAAGCGGGTTCCTGTAGATGTTCGCCTGTCCAGACCATCCACCGACCGTTACCAGTACGTCCAGATGCCCGTCGCCGTTCATGTCTGTTATATTGATGGCTCCGCAGTAGGACACCGATGTTGAGATCCTTTTGTAACTCCAGGATCCCTCCGGATTTGAGGTATAGTACATTCTGATGCCATCAGAGTAGTAATAACCACCCGAGACAATAATATCAAGTTGTCCGTCCTCGTCGAAATCACCGAGGGCACAACCAAATGCGTATCGTATATAGCCAACATAGTGATATTCCCATATCTCTTTCGGATCTCCCGGATTCTCGAACCACATGACCCTGTTCAGATTGTAGGCGGTGACCGCCACATCAATGAAACCGTCATTGTTTATATCGCCAACGGCAACCTCCTTGGCCCCGGCGACCATGACCCCATTGATCCTGTGGAACACCCACTCTCCGTTGAATGGGGTCCCATCATTCTCATACCAGCCAACCGTTCCGCTTTTGGTGGCAGTGATCATGTAATCGTCATCACCGTCCTTATCAATGTCCGCTATCACAAGATCGCTCATCTGTACCAGACCGCCATCCTCGATATAGCCGGTCTTGATGTTGGTCCCGTCATGGGGTGCGGCGTTCTTCCAAACGACGATCTGTTTATTTGTGTTGAAGAACAAGCCCGTGTCTTCATATCCATCCGAATCCACATCTCCGGTGAAGATGGAATATCCCGGGTTGTCATGTCCGGACATCAGGGTGTAGGATGGCCAGCTGCTTCTGTTGGGATTGCCGCCATTCTTGGCCCAGCCAATGTTGTTGTTGTAGTAGTAGTTCCCCACCGAGAAGAACACATCCAGGTTCCCATCTCCATCCAGGTCGATCAGGCTGACGCTCCTTGGATAATATATATAATAAGAGACCACCTGATATCTGGTCCAGGAATTGGTTCCCATGTTCCTGTAATAGTAAATATCGACACCGGAATAGGAATTGGGTGCTATGACAACATCAGCCTTTCCATCGTTGTCAACATCGCCCACATCCCAGCCGCTGATCGAGTAACTGCTGGTGAGGACATGGTCCTCGGCCCATTTGGTCTTGGACGAGATATTGGATGTATCATTAAAATACCAGTCATATGCAGGATTCTCGAATGTGTACACCTTCCTGTCGGTATATGCCACATAGATATCATCGAAACCATCATTGTTCCAGTCATCCACTTTGATCCCGTATATCGTGGTAGAACCCGAGCTGCTTCCTGTATCGAACAGGGGCCATAGATCGAAGGTCGATCCACTATCCCTCTTCAGAAAGGAGATCGCAGCGCTTGAGCTGCCCCACGACCATGAGTTCACACCTCCTATGATCTCATCTGTCCCGTCGTTGTCAAGGTCACCGAGGGTGAGCTTCTCCGGGGAAAAGGAGGTTGTGAGCGAGGTTGAGGTGGAGAATGATCCCGTCCCATCATTTTTCACCCAGTAAATGCCCGAGGATGTTGAGTATACGATGTCATTATCTCCATCTTCATCGATATCGTAGAGAAGGTAGTCATTGTAGGTAGAGGGTGTGCTTAATCTGGTCTTGGAATAGTCACCGTTCGAAGTGGTGATATATGTATAGAGATCACCGTTCTTTCCGGTCGAAACGAGAGCATCGTTCACATTATCCTCATTGAGGTCACCTATGATGACCCACTTTGGAGTATAGGTGATCTGTCCTCCGGTTCCAGCCCTACTCATTGATCCTGTCTTTGCCTCGAATCTTCCCTTTACTGATACGCTTGCTTCGACGATCTCCGAATCCTCTGGTAGGAATATGTTGCCAAGGTTCTGTTCCTGTCCATTGATGGGAAATGTGTTGGTCTTCATATCGGAGTCATCCGAGTAGACCGTGTTCCTTCCGAAATCACCGTATCCGGTCCCCGAGAATGACCATTCCATGTTTCCGTCAGACCCGACATCTATCGCTGGATCCGTTATCCATGGACCATTGGCGGAGTTAACGGTGGAGACATCCATCGAGGCAGATGATATGGGGACATTCCTCTCGATCTCAAAATAGAGATGTGGGTCGTATATGTTCGAACCTTCTCCCTTGAGGATCACATCGCCTTCGGTAGGGCCTCCTCGCCCCATAAAATTTGAAACCTCCTCTCCACCGGCATAATTGAAGAATGCGGTGAGAGCGGTCATTATCATGATCATTGCTAGGAAAAAACCGATGGTCATCTTTCTCATTGGCCGAACCTCCTTGAACGGGACTTCCGAGTTTACAGGCCCTTTGATAACTTATCATAGGACATGGCGTACCGATGGGTTACTAAAACCATGGTATTTATATATTTTATCTGTTGTTGTTTTTCGGAATACTTATAGATTTCCCTTTGTTTTTGTTCTGATCCCATATGAGGCCAGTATTGTGAATATTGTAGCATTCCATTCATCGGTCCATCGGGCTGAAGGATTTAATAACCTGATAGCAATTCATAATCAGTTAAGGATGGTGTATGTCATGAGGTCCAGCTCGCACAAGGTAATGATCCTTCCGGCTCTGATGATCCTCATCCTGGCGGTTCCGGGATCGTTCTTCCATTTCAATGTAAGTCCCATGGCCACATTGGATTCGTATCAGGAGAATGACATCATCGAGGATACGACGTGGACCACCGGTGATTCACCCTATATTATCAACTCCACCATCAGGATCTCCTCCGGGAATGAGCTGAACATTGAGGAGGGTGTTGAGGTCAATTTCGGTAGCGGGGCCAGATTGATAGTCGACGGTTCGTTGAAGGCGGATGGGATGAACGATGCCATCACATTCGGACCGATCTCAGGATCGACCCCCGGATCATGGTATGGTATTGAGGTAACATCGGAGGGATCTGTATTCCTTGAGTCTGTTGATATCATCGGGGCATATACAGCTTTCAATGGAAGTTCAGCACTCATTTCTGTAAGCAATTCCACCATCGCATCAACTACAAGAACAGCTGTTCTGGACGATGGATCGATCATGTCGCTATCCAATGCTACATTCGATAATACCACCATTTTCTTCCTTGACAACGATTCCGCAGTTGGTACATCATCGCTCCTGGAGATACATGTGGTTGATATCTCCGGTGATCCGAATGGTGATGTGAATGTTGGATTATATGATCGAGATGGTTTGCTCTGGATGTCCCATCAGGTGAACGATACGGGGGTCGTTCCCGAAGCCCTCATCCGGGGATATGGATACGACATCAATGGAACCAATATATCTGCCGGACAGTACGATGTGATAATGACCGATGTCCCTTTCACACATTTCAATAACCGGACCTTGACGGTGGATGGAAATTCCAGGAGAACGGTCAATGTTCGATTCTCATGGCCACCCGAGATGACCAATATACCGGAGAGGTTCATCACATACGAAGATAATATCGGTCTGATATCCACCACCATACTGGATCGGAATCAGGTAGGAGGAGTGGATCTTTCGATCTCTTCTCCGAATGTGGCCTACGATCCCGATTTCAAGGAGCTGACGTTCATCTACGAGGATGAGAACATCACGAGCGAGATCGTATACCTCAATCTTTCAGATGGTCATGATGATCGGTCCTATGCGATCGATGTTGTTGTCGCTCTCAGGGACGATCCACCGGTATTCACCCTTCCCTACACACTTCTCTATATCAGAGAAGGGTTCCCCTATCCCTTCACCGTTCATCTGGAAGATGAGGACACCGATATTGAGAACATTACCATGGAAACCGATGATCCGGATAATATCACAGTTAGCAAGTCCAACAGGACCTTTGTGATGCTGTACGGTGATGGATCACCTTTGATGAGTACGGTCAACCTCACCGTGGGCGATGGCAACACCAATATCACTAAAGAGGTAACGATATTCTTCGAACCTGTATATTATCCTCCGGAGTTCCTGCTTCCATTCCCGGAGGTTGTGATCGATGAGGACTCTTCGATCGAGATCGACATGATACAATATCTTTATGATCCAGACCAGGGAGATGAACTTGAACTGGATATAAGGGTAGAGGATTATGATCTGTTCTCTGCATCTTTGAACGGCACAGTGATCAATATCTCATCCCTTGCAGATACCAACGGTCATGGAAGGATCCTGGTCAAGGTGATAGATGAAAGGAACATGACCGATTCTGAATACCTGAACGTAACTGTAAACCCTGTCAATGATGCTCCCAATCTGATCGATCATCAGATAGATCGGATCGGAGGAATGACATACAGGTTCAACGTGACATATGTGGATATTGATGGGGATCTCCCCGTATGGATACATGTGATCATTGATGGGAACGAACACGATCTTTCGGTGTCTTCCTTGGTGGAAGATGGGATGTTGACCATTGATTACCACGGTATCGTCGAATTGACACCAGGTGATCATACATATTCGTTCAACTGTTCCGACGGTCATGGGGAGGTCGGATTAGGACCTTATACTATCTTGGTGGTGGAACCCGTTGATATCCTCTATCTGGATGCCTATGGAGGATGGCTCAATATCACGATCTGGTACAGGGGTGATATTGATGTGGGCCTTGCTTCTGATGTGCCAGGAATGGTCCAGATTGGCGACGACGATGTCGTCGTAGCTTCCTTTTCGATCACATTGGCATCCGGAAGTATCACGGACATCCTGGTATTGTGCTGGATCAATGAACTGAGATCGGATATACTTGGTGAATACAGCTATGTCCTGTCAACGAACGGAGAAAATGTGTCTCAGGTCCTCGGACTGGACTATGACCGATCACTGGGTGTACTATCGTTCCATCTTGGCGTCACCGAGATCGGAAAGGAGATATTCTTGATATCGCTACTTGATCCGGACCTGGATTCCGATCTTGATGGATACAAGAATTTGATCGACGATTTTCCAAATGATCCATCAGAATGGCTCGATACCGATGAGGATGGAATTGGTGATAACGCCGATCTTGATGATGATGGGGATGGTTTCAGTGATCTACAGGAGATCGATGCTGGGACCGATCATCTGTCTGCAACATCCTATCCACTGGATACGGATCATGATGGAATATTCGACCATGTCGATGAGGACGACGATAATGATGATATGCCCGATGATTGGGAGATAAGGTATGGGTTGGACCCTTTGGACCCATCAGATGCGTCAATTGACAGTGATAACGATGGGATCACCAACCTTGATGAATATCTCAACGGTACGGACCCATTGGCTGACCTGTTGGACAATGGTGAGAATGGGTCACAATTTTCCTCGTGGGTTCTGATCCTTATAGCATCCGTACTGATCATGCTCGTTGGGATCTCCGTATTTCTATTCCTTATAAGCAGCAAGAAGCAGAAGGAGGAGATCGAAGAAGACTGGTCCATAAGAGGGGAATTGGACCCTGATGACGCTGTTGATTGCCCTGCTTGTTCCAAAATATATCCTTTGAAGTTCGAAGACTGCCCATTCTGCGGTGAAGAGAATCCTTACAACGGAGATGTTGAATGAATGGGGACCTGCTATCGAACAGAAAGATCTTCATCACCGGAGGATCGAGGGGGATCGGAGAGGCGATCGTAAGAAGGTCGATGGACAATGGTGCCTTCGTTGGTTTTTCCCATATTGGTTCGAAAATTGGTGCGATGACCACCCATGGATCGAGTTCCGGATCGGCCATGGCATACAAGATAGACACAGATGATACCCGTGGAATGGCAAAGGTCCTATCGGACTTTTCATCGAGAGGTCCGATGAAAGGCATCGACGGTCTTGTTGTCAATGCCGGAATATACAATAGAAATGACATTCGAAGCATGGAGAGAGAGGATTGGGACCGGACCATTGCTGTCAATCTTACAGGCGCATTCAATGCTGTATCGGCCGCTCTCCCACATATGAAGAACGGTTCTATTGTGATGGTATCTTCGCAACTTGCGTTCCGAGGTTCCGCCAAAGGAGCCGATTACGCAGCATCCAAGGCCGGAATGCTCGGATTTGCCAGGTCGATAGCAAAGGAGCTTGCACCGGATATTCGAGTGAACTCCGTTGCACCTGGATTCGTGGACACGGACATATTATCCGGTGATAGTGAAGAAAAGAGGAGATCACGGGAGATCGAAGTACCCCTCGGTCGGATCGGTATGCCTGCCGATATAGCGGAACCGGTGATATTCCTGCTTTCCGATATGTCATCCTACATGACCGGTACGACGATCGACATCAACGGCGGTCTTTTCATCCATTGAACAATGGGATGGTTATTTTTGCGGTAATACCCCAAGCCTCGATGTAGACATCACGGTAATAGAGGGCTAGTCCAAGGGCTCCCAGCGCTGGCATTGAAATCCTCGCATGGCCCCCCTCTCCGGTTCGGAACTCCATCTCTATGACCTTCGCATTGAATGATCCCGCAGGTGATATCAATTTGGCCGGTGTATCTGTGATATTCAGGATGAAATCCCGATCGACATCCGCATCTATCAGGAAAAAGATCTCCGTGTAACCGGTGAAACTGAAATTGATATCCACTCCCGAGACGTTGAGTGTTGATATCATCTGATGGATAAAGGAGATATCCAACTCCTCTTCAAGGCCCTTGACGATCTCGAGACCTGCTATGAATGGGATGTTCACACTTCCGGTGATGTTCACTGAATCCCTATCTAACAGGGACCTGAACTCATCCTCACCCATCGTGGCAGATATACTGCTTCCATTGTATTCCACCGGGACGGTGGAATCGTCTATCCTCATTTCCAGATCTGTTTCACCCACTGCAATACTGGGTTTGAAGTCGATATCGGCAGAAATATTGGCGTGTTTCCCATCTATGGTAAGGGTGATCGTGCCCATTTCTCCTCCCACATCTTGCAGGGCCCGGTTCAATATCAATGCTCCAATTATCGCTATCACGATAATTATTACAAGGGCAACGATCGAAACATTTCTGACCATCTTTGCCAAGTTCCTCACTCCTTCTTCCTCGTGCGATCCACCTTTCGATCCATCCAGCCCCTGATGAGGGGACCTGCCAGTCTTGAGGCATGGTAGGTGGACCTTGAACCGCTATCTGGAAATATCATGTGTTCACCTTGTTTCATGCCCTTGATAATGGAAGCTGCTACCTTATCCGGTGATATCGGAGTGATGGCACCAGCGATCTCCTTCAGCTCTTCGGGTTTTGTTCGGTTCTCGAACTCGAGCTGCGGTGTATTGGTATCAGGGGGGAATACGACAGCGACACCGATATCCTCGGGTTCAAGTTCCATTCTGAGGGATTGAGAGAATCCCCATATCCCGAACTTCGCGGCGGAATAGGCCGTGTATCCATAAATACCGATGAAGCCGGCAACGGAGGAGATATTGACGATGTATCCGGGGGACCTGATGAGAGGAAGGATCGCTTTGGTGACATGAATGGTCCCTTTCAGGTCGATATCCAATGTTGAATCTATCTGTTCCATCGACAGGTCTTTCAATGTCCCGGGATGAACGATCCCTGCTGAATTGATAAGGACATCGATGTTTCCATGGTCCGATCTGACATTTTCTGCAAGGGACAGGACCTGCTTGAGGTCGGAAACGTCAGTGGTATAGGTCGAGACGTTGCCTTTGATGATCTCGGCTGTTTTTTTAAGCTTCTCTTTGGACCTTGCCGTGATGATGATCTCTGCCCCTTCATCTGATAGGGCCTTGGCCGTGGCAAGGCCTATTCCGGAGGATCCTCCGGTGATAAGGACCTTTTTTCCCTTGAACGTAGAGAGCTTAACCATCAGGCTGATAAACTATGCCAGATGTATTTAACACCTATCGATGAAGGTATGTTTTTCATCAGTAATGTTAGGTCCATTCCAAAGGGGTCTTCTGGCCGGAAGAAATGATCCGGTCCTTATGTGGCCACCATCAGAGCGTAGCTTCCAAGGATCCTTCCACCTATCTGCAGTGATTCCGGGTTCAGGTGGCTCAGATCATCTTTGTATGTGTGGTACTCTTCACACCCTGAGCCCCAGCCGCCCATTGCTTCGTGTCCATCGTTCACGAACGGCCAGTGATCGGATGCAGCCCATGTCATGTCGTTGTAGACCACCTTGATCTCGTACTTCTCCAGAGATGGTTCGGACCTCACCACCTTGTCCCTGATATCTTCCAGTATGGGGATCGTCGAGTTCTTTGTGGTGGTTATCGTAAAACTGCTGGTGTCCGGGTCCACATGTGCCATATCGAAATTGATATAGAGGTCAAGATCACCCTGGAACTCACTCCTGTGAGCATTGTAGTATTCGATGGACCCGAAGAGGCCTTCTTCTTCTCCACCGAACGTGCAGAATCTGATGGTCTTGTCCGGGGTATGGCCCTGCATTCCCCTTGCTATCTCGATGAGCGTGGATGGACCAACAGTATTATCCACGGCTCCTATCGTGTTGTAACATGTATCGTGATGGGCCCCGAATATGATGATCTCATCACTGTTCTTTCCCTTCAGGTCTCCTACCACGACCCGACATTCCATGTCATCAAAATACACATCGATCCTCAATCTCAGCTTGAAGTTGGTGGATGACCTCTGCAGGATCTCATCCCCACAGTCCTTGGATACCATCATGAATGGAATGTCTCTTGCAGCCTGCTCGGGTTCATGGTATTGACTTGACTTGAACATCGGGAGGTATCCGATATCCTCTCCTCTGATCAGGTTCTGGAGTATTATCCCTCGTGCTCCTGCAGAATATGCTTGATCGTAAACATCAACATTCCCAGGGGTGTCCGGGCTCTGTTCGATGAAGCAGATCCTTCCCCTGCTCTGATCATATGAACTCGGATCCGTTCCGTTCCCGATGTTCACGACCTCCAGGTCATCCCTGAAATTGTTCCAGTGATACGAACCGGAATAACCCTGCAGTACGAATTCCTCCATGTGAATGAAACTTATCGTCTGGCCTAATGGTTTCACGATGTTCTTGAACTGATAATATTCAACCAGCGATATCTCAGCTCTCCTTACATCGAACATGGGCACATCGTATGTCTCGATGTGCACGTCCTCCAGTCCCGCATCTTTGAACTGGGCTGCTATATACTCGGCACCATTCATCTCGGCTTCGGAGCAGGTCATTCTGGGCCCCCACTGGACGAGTTCTCTTACATGATCGCCTGCGAGCTGATGGTCGAAATCTATGATGATGATGTTCTCATCATCTCCTCCGATCAGTGAATCAGCATTGAACACGATAACGGAGATAAGGATAAATCCGATCATCCCTGCAGGAATACCAAAAAGGACCCTTTTGTCCATGTTGACCCAATATACAAACTCCTAATAAAACCTTGAGCAAAAGCTTGCCCCCTCGATGAATGTCCAAGAGGGGGAGCTGTAAAAAGGTTTGAAAGTACCCTTTTCCTTCAATCGTATCTCAATGCTTCGGCCGGAGTGACACTTGCAGCTTTCAGAGCGGGAGGTATCGATGACAGTATAGCGATCGAGAAAGCCAGAGCAACTATACCCATTAATTTCAACCATGGAATCCCGAACTCCTCCATGGTTTCCCCGAACGAATCTCTCCAAAGTATCCATCCAAGTATGATGCCCAGAATGGTACCGATGATAAGTCCGGAACCGGCTATGAAGCTCGACTCGCCTATAAAGGATGCCACAACAGCTCTCTTCTTGAATCCGATCGCTCTCATCATCCCGATCTCGTGACGTCTTTCATACACTGAACGGAGTGTGACGATACTGAGTCCAATGATTCCGATGATAAGACCCAGGGATAAGAATGCATTGAAAAGGTCAAAGATCGCATTCTGGCTCTCGAGTATCTCCTCGATGATATCCTTGATTATTATGGTGTACATTCCATAGATAAGAAGAACACGTTTGAGATCGTTAGCAACTTCCTGGTCGTTCGCTTCTTCATTCATTGTTATAAGGTGGATCTTCTTTTCTGTGACACTGAACTCCTCTTCAGCGGTTGAATTGTGCATGAACACAGCATTTATACCGATCTGTTCAGTGAATCCGACAACGATCTTGTCGATGGCCGTCCCATCGACCGACATCAACTTTATGGTATCTCCTACACCGAGGATACCGGTTTGACCTGCAGGACCGAACGGGCTATCGCCCCCCATTGCTCCATCTAGGACCACAAGATCATGGTCCCTCGAAAGCGCCTTCCAAACATCCGAATCTGACCGATCTCCATTTCCATCCGGATGGACAAGGTCCCAGTCCACCTCTGAGAAACCATATGTGTTCTTTTCGATGAATGTTTCCCCAACACCCGCACATTGATAGGGCAATTCATTCTCGAACGTCATCCCACGGAACGTAGTCGTCATGTTGATCGAAAGGATACCGATCGACATGGAAACAGTATTATCCCAGTCGATCTTCGAATGAACCTCAATATCAATAGGTATCAGGTTCTCCTGTTCGAGGACAGCTGTCTCGAGATCATCTATGCCAAAACTCGAAACACCGATCACATTGTATCCTCCACCAAGTGTTTCCTCCCATCCCTCGATATTGATGTTCATGATATGGACTATCATGGACATTCCCGTGATGGTGAAGATTATCAGGGCGAACATGAAGATCGTCACACCCGTTCTGAATCTCTTCTTCATAGGATATGATACTGCCATCTTGATGATGGCTGGTGGCAGCCCTATCAGGAAGACAATTCTCTCTATCAACCAGAGAATGATATCCGTGTTCCAGACCAGCAACAGAACACCTGATGTGACCATGAAAATTCCGGAAAGGACGAACATCTCCAGATCGCCGGAATACCCTTTGAAGACGGGTAAAGGGATGATCCAGAACAAGAGGACCAGGAAGCCAGCTATAGTGTATGTGATCCTCTCATTTGTGAAATATTTAATGACGAGGGCCATACCGATTAGGATCAGCGACACTCCTATACTTGTGGGGGCCATATGCTGAATGAGCACTCCGATCAAGAGGATCGGTATCCCGAGAAGTATCGATATGAATCCCAGAATTGTCATTTTGTCAAACATATATTCGAGGACCTTTGAAAATGCGGAGCCATCGCCTGAATCGGTCCTTTCATCGTACACATTGAAGACCTTCTGGAAAACAGCAACCATGAAGGGTCTTTTCTTCGGGATAGGAGTGTTTCTTATGGCCGAGACTATGTTCAATTTCGAAACTCTTCTTGTAATGAACAGTGTGGTAGAAATGGTGATAGTGAATCCAGCGATGAAGCTGAGGATCATGGATAGAGGTGTAACCGTATAATTTCCGAGCAGATCGAGACCTTCCATCCCAAGTGATCTGAAGATCGTCTGCAATCCCCATATGATACCGAATCCGGACGCGACCCCAAGAAGAACACCAACGAACGAGGATACGAGTGAATAGACCGTTCCCTCGAACAGATATGTCATCCTCAGGTCCTTTCTCCTCATTCCGACGGCTCTCGAGATCCCCATCTCTTCCTTCCTTTCCTCGGAAAGCATCACGAAGATGTTGATTATTAGCGTGATACCGGCAATAATGGTGAATGTTCCAAGGACGAGGAACATCTTTGTGAATATGTCCATCATCTGAATATTGGTGTCCACACTCTCCTGCTTGTTATTGCTGAACTCGAAATCATTGGACGGTCCAAGTGGGTGGTTGACCGCCTTCAGATCACCCTCAAGCCTGTCGATGACATCAGGGCATAGTTCTCCTCCTGCGATCCTTCCTCCTTCGTTGGAGATCAGGAGTATATTGTATACTCCGCCGGACCAATCCTGGCTATCTCCCATTGGGCCCTGCTCTTCAGGAGTGACATTCGACAGGTCCCATATGTCCTGGAAATTGAAGTAGAGGCCAGCACTGGCAAGGCTTGCTCCTCTTCCTTCTTCATCGACGATCGCCTTGATAGTGAAATTCCATATGGTCAATCCGTTGGACACCGAGACCACGCTGCCAACATCTGACTCGATGTTCTTTGATAGGTCCTTCCCAAGATAGGCCTCTCCAGGTCCAAGGTCGTAATCCAATGTCGATCCTCCCGATGTGAGAGGTCCGAAAGGACCGTATGTTTCAGGATTCAAAGCTCTGCACGTAACGACCGGCTCGAACAACATGGTGTTCATATCGATCACAGAGAACTCATTTGTGAATTCCCATGAAACACCATCAACCAGGTTATCATCTTCGAGTTCCCATATAATGGATGCCATGTTGTTTGCAAGGGTTCCATTGATGTCGACCGGTTCACCGTTCCCGTCTTGTATCACGATGTATTCATCAATCAGATGATACTTGTCATAAACAAGGTCCTCGATCATTGCACCCATTGTATCGCCAATGGCCATGGAAGAACAGATTATCGATGTTCCCACCATGAACCCAAGGATCGCGATCACGGTATCTCCTTTGTGCCTTATTAGGTTCCTGAGCCCCATCTTCAATTGCAGTCGATGGAGGAATGCAAGGAACGTTATCCAGAATAGAGTTATCAGCATGAATAAAACAGCGATTATTGTGATATATGGTTTGAAGATAACTGGTAGAAAATAGAGGCCTGACAGGACCACCAGGACGAGGAAGAACAGGGAGATCGTAAGAAAGACCTCCGCGAACATACTTGCAGCTTTTTTCAATGATGACATTTGGCTCCCTCTCACATGGATGCCTTTTCCTGCATGGAAATACGAGCCGCTCCGAGGTCCTTTTCATTCTTTCTCTCGTAATCGCCAGCCCTGGGATGCTTCAACGCATTCATTGCTGTTATCGGGACATCCTTGACGATCTTTCCATCTTCCATGTGGATGATCCTCTTGCATTTGGCTGCAACATCGGGATCGTGAGTGACGATTATCAAGGTCATTTTCAATCTGTCATTCAGACTTCTCATAAGGCTCATGACCTCATTTGAATTGGCCTTATCAAGGTCGCCGGTAGGTTCATCTGCCCAGACGATCTTTGGTTCATTGACAAGCGCCCTTGCCATTGTGACCCTCTGTCTCTCACCCCCGGACAGCTGTGACGGTCTATGCTTCTCGAGCCCTTTCAAGCCGACCACGGCAAGTGCTTCTTCTGCCTTCTTTCTGGCTTCTTTGGGTCGTATTCCGCTGAGAAGAAGGACCATCTCGACATTTTCCACCGCTGTCAGAACGGGAAGCAGATTGTAGAACTGGAAAACGAATCCCATGTTCTTTGCCCTATATTCTGTCCTCTGATCATCTTTCATCT
>JAUVCN010000105.1 GCA_030595715.1 Thermoplasmatales archaeon | reverse complement strand
CAATGTTGCTCCATGGGGTTGGATCGAGGTCGTCGGCCATGATAACTCAACATTCACAGAAGATGTCTGGATCGAATTCTTTCCACACGTTTTTGATACACCTTCTGATGATTCCAAACATGTACTGACCTGGTATTATCCCCCGTCCGGATTGGTAAACGGAAAGATGAATGAATCTATCTACCTGAAATTCTCCGAACCTGGGCTGAGCAATGTTTCCCTGAAGGTTGAAGATGAATACGATGGGGTCGTCTATCTAAAAACTTCCGTGATCATCGAGAATGTACCTCCGGGATTGGTGCTGATCCCAGGTGGAAATGATGTCTTGGAAGCGGATGAGGATGAACTGATAAGGTTCGATATGCTTGAAGGAGTGGATAATGAGTCTGACGAACGCGATAATCTGCAGTATCACTGGACCTTCGGTGATGGAAATCAGAGTGAAAGCTGGGAAGGGACCAGTCTTATCCATCACACCTATGAGAGGTCGGGAGAATATACTGCTTTATGCATGGTGAAGGACAATGATGATGCGATCTCATCATATGAGATCCAGGTTACCATCAACAATGTCATTCCCAGAATACTGGATGTTGATATCAAGGAACAGTATCTGGAGGATGAATCCATTCATATGAATCCCGATGTGTTGGACTCCATGTCCGACATTCATAGAATGGAGTTCGAGGTGGAAACGGATGGTGCATCATCGATAAGAATACACAATGAGCACATCTATATGGCTTTCTTTAAAAGCGGAACATATGAGGTCAGGATCACCGTCACGGACGATGATGGTGCAACCTCAGAATATACTGACGACCTGGAAATAATCAACAAAGATCCATCCGGAACGATAGCTTCTATCAGGAGGGATCTTGAAGAAGATGATATTGTGATCCTTGAACCGGATTTCCTTCATGATACACCAAGTGATCTGGCCAATCTCACGATCGAATGGAAGATCGACGGAGAAACTGATAGGATTCGTGGGGAAAGAATTGAATATGCTTTCAAAGAAAGTGGTGTTAAAAAGGTTACGATGGTAATCTCGGATGGAGATTCCACCACATATGTTGAAAAGATATTGAACATAAAAAATCCAATTCCAATCGCACGATTTGAAGTGGCATTCGACCGGGAGGAACCGCTGGTAGGTGATGTGATGATCTTCGACGCTTCTGCTTCAACCGATAATCCGTCCGACATGGATTCCCTCGAATATCTATGGGACCTGGATAATGGAGATCAGCTAACAGGGAAGATCGTGAACTACTCCTTTGATTCTCCAGGCACATACCATATTGTTCTAACGGTTACAGATGATGATAATGACCATTACAGTGAGTCTTATGACCTTGAGATAATGGACCCCGAGGGGGATGGAATGATTGACTCGGGACAGGATACATCAACGATCATCATCTCAACTGTTGCATTGATCCTCATAGCTCTCATCGGTGTTGCCGTCTTGCTAATAATACTGATAATGAAAAAGCAGGATAAAAAGAATGCAGAAGTCCATCCGATCGGTTCTTCATTGGATGGAGCAAGGCTTCATGCTCCGGTGCAAGATCAGAAAAGGCCCCATCCAGATAAAGCCCCCGAGATCACGAAACCGGAAAGAAAGAGTTGAATGTTCTCTAAGAAAAAAATATCATCCTCATCGAATCCATCTCCTCAATTTCCAAGGATCCGGGTTGTGTGGTAACTATGTTCGAAATGATACGATCTGCTGATTCAGCAAAATCTCCATTTATTTTCTATCCCGGTGGAGTTCCTTCAGAATTTAAAATTCCAACTTCATGAAGGAAACGACCCCTGCTATGTGAGTTCATAGCAGGGACCTTTGATAGTGTTATTGTCGCTATCATCACTCCTCCCCTGTATCATCTTCGCTTCCTTTTCTGGTAGCGAAGATGAAAACGAACACCAGGAGGATGATCAACGCAAGTGCGATCAATCCGAAGACCATCCAATTCGGATCGTCATCTTCATCATCCACATCATCCGGAGGTTGATCGTCTATCGGTTCATCGGGTGGGACCGTAATGGATATCTCCCCGGTTGAAACTCCCATTCCGATATCATTCACCGCTGCCAACTGGTAATAGTAGGTGGTATTCTTCTCCAGTGGACCATCGATGAACTCGTTCTCGAGGCCGATCTCGGTCAGATATACCAGCTCTCCGGAGACCGTCCCCCTGTAGATCATAAAGCCGTTAAGGGGCATACCTCCATCTTCCAGAGGATCGTTCCACGTCAGGGTCACGTTGAGATCGTTCAGGGCCCCCTGGAAGTTCATTGGAACCGAGGGACCGGTGAGTTCCGGTATGGTTATATCCATCCCCGGTACGATATCACCGAGTCCGAGTATGTTGATCGCCCTGACCGAGTAGAAATATGTACTTCCTCTTTCGGTTTCAGTATCGGTGAAGGTTGTGGTATTTGTCCCTCCGATCACAACCATCTCATCCGTGGAATTTCCCCTGTAAATATGGTATTCGACCACGGGCCACCCTCCATCCGATTCTGGAGCATCCCACGAAAGTTCCACCTGGCCTCCAACCTCATCGATGGCAAGGTTCCTGACCGGTCCGGGAGGTCCTTCACCCTCTAAAATGATAATGGAGCCATTCAAGTTCAACCAGTTGGAAGGCCTCAGGATCACTGTCTCCCCAGGTCCGACCGTTATGCTGCCCCTTGTTGCTGTTGGAGTATATCCATAATCAGGGGTCCCGGTCTCATTGATGGTTTCCTGGCCCAGAACATTGGTGGTGAACTCAACATCGAATGTTGTCGGACCTCCACCCATATTGGTGAAGATCAGACCATCGTAACCATCCGTGGTCTTGATGGAATGTTTGCCATTTCCATGAGCTCCGTCATCGTTCAGTTCCGCTCCCTTCACCTCGAATGTCCTGAACCTCTGTCCGTACTCATGAACTATTCCAGCATCGTATCCTTTGCTGTCATCATCTGAGGAAAAGATCATTTCCCCGGTGTACGGATTATCATCACTGTATGTGACATTGACCGTGTCGTTGGATCCTTCATTGACATCGGCGTTCTCTATCTGGAATGCAGAGGATCCGTTGTTGATGACGGACCAGTTGTACGATCCTTCCTCTGTTCCCGAGATATGTGTTGTGTAGTTCCCGGCCGGAAGGAAATAGGAATCGGGAAGATCACCGGCACCTCCATAGAAAGGAAGAGGTGAAGCATCGGGAATTCCCCAGAGGATCTCTCCGTCGTCGCTTACACCGGAGGATCTTCCTTCTTCATCTTCAACATTGAAAGTTGCCGAACCTACAAGAAGATCTATGATCCCTTCAACGGTTGTTGGAAGTGTTCTATCACCGACAACCGTGGAATATGGAACAAAACCTATTCCTATCTCAGATGTCCAGGTTGAACCGTCAGGCCATTCGAAGGACCAGTCCCAGTAAGTTCCTGATCTGTCGATCACAACTACCGGTGGACTATCCCTGAACTCACCCCCGTCCCGGGCCTGAGTGTTCCCACTTTCAGGATCGGTGAATTCTTCCCGATTGGAATCATACACATAGAAATAGGTCTTTCCGTCCCTGTCCTCATATGCATATGGAACAACAGCATGTCCACCACCATCGATCAGGGACATTACACCAAGTTCACCGGTATCGATCGAGTGTTTGACAGCTTTTATCAGTAGTCCCATTCCGCTGATATCGGATGATGGAATTAGGCCATTGATCAAAGTACCAAGATATGCATGGAGTACTTCTGCAGTTAGCTGTGTTCCCTGCCTGTTCTGGATGTGTCTATGGAACTCACCTTCTCGTGCTAGTTCATCCCAATCGTCCACTGTTTGACCCCACTCATCCTCATCGATCCTTCCATGATAATATTCCAGAGCTGCCGTGCTCATTCCAAAGCATTCCCCATTTTCACCTATATCATCGAAAACAGCACCGTACAATATTCCCGAAAGAATTCCGGGACAGATCGGTTGTTCTATCTCATACCCCAGACATCCCCATCCACCCCAGGGGGTCCAGTAGGGAATACCTATGCAGACCCAGATATTGATGTAGATCTGATTACTGAAAACATCCTTGTATCTTCCATTATGAGTCGGATTCGTAGGATAGCTGTAATGGCCTGTTCCCTCGTTTCTGAATCCTATCCCATTATCAAATAACCAGGTAGGTTCGGGGAATATCTCTATCTCATCTTCCGAGGTATCCTCACCTAACAATGTCCTGAGTGTTATCGTGTAAGATCCATTCGGAAGGTTCCTGGGGATCACCACAGTGTAATCGTTGTCAGGACTGGGACCGGTCCCACTATAGGATCTGGGTACAGAACCGATAATCTCCTCTCCTAACAGGATCTCTGCTCCCATCATATTGGTTCCCAGGATCTTTATTGTGGTTCCTTTCCATCCGGTGTCAGGTGTGAATGATGTTATCTCCGGAGGACTTGGTGTAACGATAACAGAAACTCTCGTCACATTGAACAACCAGAGACCTTCATATTCCTTGAGATCGGAAACTCTCAATTCGAATACGAAATTCACCTGGTAATCTTCGATATAGGGAGTGAAGGATGGTGTTGCCGTACCTGGTCCACTAAGAACCACCTCCCTTCCCGAGGGTGAGACCAGTTCCCATGAATAGACAATGAAGTCACCATTGGGATCATAGGATCCCGATCCGTCAAGTTGTATCAAGGTCCCTTCAACGGCATTGATCTCACCAACGGCATTTGCAATCGGCGGTATATTGCCGAAGGTTACAGGATCAACGATATAAAATGGATGGATGGATTCTGCCATGATCGTTCCATGAGATATTGAGGTCGCAGAGATCTTTATCTTTGCTTCAAGGGTATCCACATTAGGAACTGTCCATTGATAGGGACCTGATGGAACGCCGCCATAATTTACAATGGAACTATATGTTGCTCCATTATCAGTTGAAAGAAGGATCGACAGGAAGCTCATCGACGAACTGCCGGTCATTGACCATTCAATATCGAACGTTGCCCCTGCAGGTAGTATAAGTCCACCTGCAACCGGAGGATTCGGGTCCAATAATGTGATCGAGGGAATACTGGAACTGGAAATTATTCTGTTGCCTGTATCGCTGATATCCTCACCGTAGATACTGAATTCGATGTAGATCGTTTGGATCCTTATCTTGAAATTCGATGTTGTGATCGATGGAACGGTTATGGTCTCCGAAAAATCGTTGGCCCCACTGTAGAGCCAGACCCATGCGCCACCATTATTGGTGGTGTAAGAGATAGTAACTCCGCCTATGACCTCATCCGGATCATCAGAGGTCAACCATTCAATCGTATAATCATCACCGGCCACCATTGTAATTCCTCCGTTGGGATTTATCAGGTATACGCTTGCCGAGATGATCGTGAATTCATCTGTTGTCAACTGTTGCAGCAGGGTCACGTTCCCCTCTGAATATGCAGATATTCTGATCTGGGCCCTTCCGCTCTCGAAATATGGAGGTGTCCACCATATATATCCGGCACCGGGATCATGCCAATCATAATATGATGCTATTGATCCCCATGATGACCAGCCACTCCCATCATCTGTTCTCCATTGGAATTTAAAACCCGCAACCAATCCTTCAGGATCATACATGCTCCATTTTAAAAAATAATAGGCACCAAAGCTAACACTATCAGGAAGTTCGGTGATCTCAATAGCAACTCCTGGCTCTATGGTGAAATTCCCCTCCATCGTATCCTTCGCAAGGATGGTGTACGGTTTGATGAGGTTATCCCGCCACACGACCTTTATCTTGCATGAGGTGCTGTCGATATTCGGTGGGATTATCCAATCATACCAACCAAATCCGTGTGAAGGAGTGTTCGTTACATCCTTGATAGTATCAAAGGAATCACCTCCATCGGTGGAAAGAGATACCGTGACAAATCCCCCTGGACCGGAAATGCGCCATTGGAGTCTTAATTCACTACCCGCGATCACAACCTGATCATCTGTAGGTCTGAACACCTCGATCGTTTCCCCTAAGGCCCCAACCTCCGGTATCGGAAGCATCGAGACCAGTAAAAGAACGACCAGCATGATCGGAATGGACCTGACGGTATTCAGTTTGCCATTTCTTAAAAATCGACCGAATGAGCTTACCAACTTTTTCCCCCCATGGGTTGACATTGAAGTTTCGATATTTGTAATTTGTCAACAATAAAATGATTAAAATATCATTATACTGTTCCAATATCCAGAGGTGAACATATGAGAATGATGATAACAAGTGATAGCGGTGAAAAGTCAACGATGAGCATCATTCTCATCGTGATAGGGATAGTATGTGCGGTCATGCTTATCGGAACAGTAGTGTTCACAGGGATCACTTTCTTGTGGGCTTCAAGCCTCACGGATGATCGAGGAGGGACTGTTCTGACCCTTCGCCTGGACGGTGATATAGATGCTACCGAAGATCAACTTGAATTAACAGTTCTTTCCGGGAGTGTCAATTGGAGTGAACATACCGTTAAGATCGATGGCATGACCATGAGTACGGTTTCCATGGGAACTTACGCAGGTGATACCGCGATATTCACAGCAAGTGGATGGGACCCCGAACCTGGAATGACATACGATGTCATGATCATCGATATCGATGACGATCAGACTGTGTGGGAACATTTGATCACTGCAAAACCATAAGTTCTGTCATATTCATCATTAAATTAATTAGACATTGAGGACTATGGACCTCCATGAGGTCCAAGTCCCTTTTCCCCCTGATGGTTGCGATCGCCCTGATCATGATAGGTCTACCCATGGGCAATGATGCAGGAACAGCTGTCCAACCAATGGATCCTGGCTTGAAGATAAGCAGGGACCTTATCGATATCGAAGCGGATGAAGAAGGAATGGCCTCCTTCATCGTTCAGTTCAGGGACGGGCCTACCGGTTCAGATAGGAGTTTCCTCGAGGATCTCGGATCCACCATCAGAAGGACCTTTCATGTTGTTCCCGCGATCTCCATCGATGGACCCTTTCAATTGATCGATATGATCATCGAGAACAAGAGGGTTACCTACATCGAGAACAATGACCCGGTCGCATTGGATATGGAAATGGGTACCCATGTCATCAATGCAACCCAGGTATGGGCATCCGTCATCGAAGGTCCAGGTGGAACAGATGACCCTATCGACGGGACCGGTGTAACCGTATGTGTTGTGGATACCGGTATCGACGCAGGCCATCCTGACCTTGATTATGAAATAAAAACTATCACCAACAAGTACGATGCAGGTAACGGGAACTGGCTGGAGATGGAGAATACCGATACCAATTACGGACATGGAACCCATGTTGCCGGAACCGTTGCAGGAAATGGTGACGCATCCGCAGGAGCGAGGGCCGGAGTGGCACCAGGGGCCAATCTCATTGGTCTTACAGCTTCACTCCCTGAAGAAGCCTCAATGCCCCAAGAAGATGGTTACATCGGAGGTCTCGAATGGGTCTATGATCACAGCAGACCAGGGGCCAACCCCCACAATATCAGGGTCGTAACGAATTCATGGCACTCCACTGTTGAGGAATATGATCCTTCCACGGTCCTTACACAGATGATCGATAAGTTGACCTTCGATAACAATGTGGTTTCAACCTGGTCCGCCGGAAATGATGGAAGGGACGACCCGGAGGGGGTCGAACTGACCACATCCGGACAGGGCAATGCTCCGGTTGCGATAATGGTCGCAGCATACGAAAGGGATGGTTCGGCCGTAACCGACTTCTCATCCAGGGGAAGGGTGGGTGCCAATCATACATATCCTGATATCGGAGCACCTGGCAGGACCATCTGGTCCACGTCTGCCAGGAGGACCGTAATAAGTGGAGGTACATACTTTGGAGGCAATACCAACCCATACTATCTTGCCATAAGTGGAACTTCCATGTCCACACCTCACGTTGCGGGATTGGTGGCACTTCTATGGCAGGCCGCACCTTCGATGACAATATCGGAACTACATGAGGACTATTCAGGTCCTGACCCGGAAAATTGGTATGGAGACCCCAATACCAGGATACACGAGGTGGAGTGGATCCTTGAGGCGTCAGCCACGTTCCTGGACCCAACAGAGGAAAACGGAAATGTGGGTGGAGATGCCAATTCGACCGGATGGGATGGAAAGCCCATCGATTACGTCCAGGGCTATGGATTGGTAGATGCCAGGAGAGCCGTGGGGATCGCACTGACCCTGGAAAGACTGAGGGATATGTGTGATGATCCTGCAAAGATCGATGTCAGGGATGCCATCAATGTCTATGACGGTCAGGATGTCCCCGGAACTGTAGTGGTGAACTCCAACAGGGTTGAAGTGGAATGGTCCGGTGAGTATTCAAGATACAATGACCAGTCCATGAATCCATTATCGTTGGTCAACCAGACAAAATATGTGGAGATACCGGAAGGCGCAACAACGGCGACCGTTACAATGTCATATTCTGGCCTCGATACCACTCTCTTCCAGGCGGCCGACCTTGCTTTCACGATCGATACGAATGGAGATGGGAACCCGGACCATCAGAGCTCGCTTTCAATTCTCGATGGCGGGACGGATACAATGGACATACCCGTTGGATCCGAGGGTCGTTGGACGTTCGATATCATTGGAAGGGGGGTCAGGATCCCCCGACCATTCCAGGGAACGAGCTATGTCGAGCTCCGTGTGGAATATGATATGGGAGTTGTATTCGATGTTGAGGGCAATGGTAGTTACACCACCCGACCGCTGAATGCGGTGTATGCGCCGCTCTTCCCGGGTGAGGTCCAGGGCTTTGGCCCTTCGATCGAAACATACAGCTACAACCTCAGAGGCTTGGAGCTCCCAACTGATGAGATCATACATGAAGAGGATGAGGAAGGATCACTACTGATATGGATCATCATCATCTTGATCATTGGAGCGATCGGTGCCTCGATGGTGATATATTACAAACGGAAAAAACGGAACGATGGAAAGGTCCCGGATGATGTTTCCTGATGAATATCAAATGGAAAATGGGCTATTCTGACATTGGTCCATGATATTCTATTAATAGGTGTACATTCTACATCGGAACAGATGACCGAGGAAGGCAAACCCAGGGTAGATGTCAGGAGGATCACCGATGAGAACATGGCATCCCAGTTGAAAAAGAGCCTTGAAGCTATTGGTTATGATAGAATAGTCAAACCCGGTCACAAGGTCGTCATCAAGGTCAATGCCACCCATTTCAATTATCTTCCGGGAATAACGGTCACTCCTTCCCTTGTTGGGGATTTCGTGAGGATCCTGAAGAAGAGGGGAGCTTCAGTTGTAGTAGGTGAGGGAGACCTTCAAAGAGTATGTGCAGAAGAGGCTCTATCCGGATGCGGCATCCAGGATGCTGCAGAGGATGCCGGGGCGGAGGTCATCAACTTCATGAAAGATGAGTTCGTCACTGTTCCGATTCAGGGAGAGATCTTCGATTTCAACGAATACAAGGTCCCGAAAAGCTATGTTGATTGCGATGTATTCGCATCAATGCCGGTGTTCAAGACCCACAAGCTCACCGGTGTAACATTGACGTTGAAGAATCATTTTGGCTGTGTTCCGGATGATCTCAGATTGAAATATCATGGTGTCATCGACCAGGCTTTATCGGATTTCCTGCTGTTGCTGAAACCAAAACTGATTGTGATGGACGGCAGGATCGGATTGGAGTCCGATGGGCCAATTGCAGGACTTCCAAAGAAGCTGGGGCTTGTTCTGACTGCCACGAACGGGGTTGCAGCGGATGCTGTTGCCTGCAAGATAATGGACCATGACCCTGCCAGCATCAAGCATATAATGACAGCCTACAAGAGAGGTTTGGGACCTATCGATCCGAATGATATGATGTTAACAGGTGAGAAGATCGAGGATGTGAAGGACCCCTTCGAACCTGCCAATCCCGATACGATATCAAATCTGGAAAAGTGGCTGAGCCCCCATCCGTTCCTCTCGCGGCTGGTATATCGGACCTTCTTCACTCCCGCCAAATGGGTATCGTGGAGATACAGATCCATGACAGGTTACAAGGCCGAATACATCAAGAGGATCAAGGAGAGAGGTCTCTGGGAAGATTACGAACATTTGTTCAAATAGGTCCTTTCAGATATCGTTTCTCCCTTTATTTATTATAATGAAAGATCATTTCAATAGAAGAGAGTTCATAATGGATGAGTTGAAGAAGTTAAGGTTATTAACAATATTTGGATCAATTGTTGGGACTATAGGTATTGTATTGTTATTTCTTGGAAGCGGCTATGATAAATATACCGGTTATTCCGAGGATACCGGAATTCCATATATGACCGGTATTGGATTTGTCTTTATCCTTGCTGGTGGGTTCATGTTAGGTTACAAGATCAAGAAAAAGAAATGAACGGCCCTTTGGGCGGTGACTTTATTATCCATCATGTTAGATCCAAAGCTGATTTACTTCATCATTCCTCAACTTAGCCCAAACCGTTATTTGTGAATATGGATTATTTTCATACCAAATGCCACCATAGCTTAGCCCCAATTTTTTTCCCCCGAAAAAATTGATTTATTTTTTAGCATTTTCAACTCCATTCTTCGAATTCCGTTTTAATGCAACCCCCTTCCCACCAAGAGGATCTTTAGCTCGCCCAGCGAGCACCGGCTAAGCTGGAAGCATTTTTTACTACCAAACGCTTATTAATGAAAATTTGATTACATCAAAAAATGCCACCATAGCTTAGCCCGGTTGAGCGGCTGACTTGTAATCAGCAGGTCGGGAGTTCGAATCTCCCTGGTGGCTCTTTTTTCTTTTCGAACTATAATCTTTTATCAAAGAAAAGAAAAAAGCCAGCAAAATCACCACTTTGGAAGCGAATTAAAACTTTTTCAAGTAAGGTTCCAAAGCCAGTAAAATCGCCAGAAAATCGAAAATAAGCAGATTTTACAAGGTCCGACACCAACAATA
>JAUVCN010000048.1 GCA_030595715.1 Thermoplasmatales archaeon | reverse complement strand
AGGTCAGGTCAATTATCAGGAACACCGGGAGTGAAGAATATTCAAGGAAGATGGCTCAGGAACTGAGTCAAAAAGGCATCAATGCACTTGAAGGATCTGATATGGACCTCGAGGTCGTAGAGTTCCTGAAGGATCTTGCCGATTACCTTCTATCCAGAGCTTGATCAAGAGATCAATTCACATTTATTTTCTTCTCCAATTTCTTGTTTTTCAGATAGAATGATACGAAAGTCAATCGTTCATACACTCCGATAATGAATGTTATAATTGCAAGGACGATTATAATGCCAACATTCAGGGCCCATGATAAATCATAATATTGATTGATTACATTGAGAGAAAGGGATAATATATACACTATCAAATTGAAGATCAATAGAAGTACATACAGGTTCCAGTAGTTTTTTTTCGAGATCATGAAACTTTCCTTCAAACTTTCCTTGACACCTTTTTTCCCCAGGACAACACTGTGTAACACAAATATGAAAAACACAGTAATTAAAGGTGAAATAAATAGGGCTGGAAGGCCGAGGATCCCTTGGCCACTCAATTCAAAGGCACTCTCCAGTCCAAGTTTTCTAATAATGTAGATGTTGAGGAATGTTAGTGGTAACGTAACAATTACTAAAATAATGTACCTAATCATTATAACTGCAAAAAGTTTCCAGAATGATTTGATACCCTTCTTGAAGGACCACTTAAATGAAGGCTTGAACCCTCTAACTATGTCTCTGAACATGAGCATATAGGTTGGAATAATCAGAAGAGGCAAAAACGAACCAACAATTATACCTCCTATATGGATCAAATAGAAATATTGGTATGAATCAAGAAAAATTTCATGATATTTTTCCGGTCCGAGGAGATATGGGGTGAATCCCAAGATACTTGACATAAATAGTGATATCAATGAGAGGAGGATAAATGGAATCCAGATCTTGAAAGAAGATGTAAGGACATTGAAAACCTCGTCCAAACACTCTCTTGGATGAATCCTATCTCTCCTACTTCCCATGAACATCCAACACCTCGATAATTGAAAAAGGTTTCCTACAATCAGCCAAACGATCTTTTCATAGGACCTTCAGGAGAGAAATGGATAGGTGTCCGGGGTAATTCTACAGTGATGAAAACGTTCCAAATTGGATTTTTTTTTAAGAAATGCCAGACGTGTTAAATAGTATCAAAGTCACCATACAGATTTATATAATAAAACAAATTTTGTGTTAATGTTTTTATATACTCCTCACGAGAATGTATACACACGGAGTGAATGAAACAATTTTTTAAAATAACCCACACACTCTCAATCCCCTATTTCAAACCCCACTCCGTTCTGAAAAGGGAGTGACTCGTACGCGAGTAAAAAGCTCCCTTTTTGCTCCTTTATCATTTATCGATCATCAGCTTTACCCTGTTTCCCAGTCTATCATATGCCGCCATGGAATCATCTTCGAACGGATATGCGATTATGATATTGATCCCGGGGAACCTTCCGAACAATGAAACATCGGCTTTCGACGGTCTTGCAGATCCAGACGGATGTGAATGGACAACACCTTCTCCGGGGACCTCTCTCTGGGTGAACCTCGAGAACATCGAGAACATGAACGAGGACCTGTTCGAAGCTCCTTCCATTATCGGTTCGAGATGTGTGATATGCTCGATTCCCCGTAGCATGGCTCCGAACTCGTTCGGATAAGCTTCCTTTGCCCTGATCTTGATCTCATCAACAGCTTCCCTTGAAACGGTGTAGATGGTCTCCTCTTCGAAGAGTTCGGAAGTATCTTTATCCCGGCGAAGCCATTCTCCATCCCTGACCGCCTCTTTCAGTATTGCAAAGGTCCGGGGGAACTGTTTTACCGGGTATTCCGATACGATCTCAAGGAGCAATTTTTTCGCTTTCCCTCTGTCATCTTTTTCGACATATCCGAAGAAAAGGATACAGAGGACCCGTGTCAGAGCTTCCCTGTCACGAATGGCCCGTAGTGTCTTGTAGGACTCCTTGGCCAGTTCGATCCCCCGATCGGGGTCCCCGAGTCTGATCGCCCACAATGCAGCTTCTCCCACCTCTTTTGCAGCTTCCATCCTGGAATAGGTTTCCCGTATTATCCCGGCAGAGTTCAGAATATGGCCGACGCCTTCCATATTCCCCTGAGCACATGATCTGTTCCCTGTTGTCAGCCCAACCTCTGCAAGTGCCATGGAATTCCTGAACCTCATTGCAAGCTCCTTTGCTTCTTTCAGATCATTCAGGGCGATCCCATCATCTTCTTCATAGGTTCCTTTCAGCAGCAGGGATTCGAGCTGTACCAATACGGATCCGATGCTCTTTGAATCGACCAGCACCTTTTCGAGATGTTCCATTCCCTGATCGAACTCTCCAACCGAGAGGAAGAACCTGCTGAGTTCCAGTCTGGTCCGACAGACATGGTGGGTCCTTTGACCACCACTTATCTTTTCTGCAAGTTCCACTGCTCTTTTCAAACCCTCCAGGGCGCCTCTCAGCTGGGAAGAAGCGAACCTTTCGGATTCTATCCGATCCGTTCCGGACCAGAGAAGTATGGATTGAAAGAGGACCTTCTCCATTTCGACCAGCGGGTCCTTTCTTCCTCTTGCCATCCTGACCAACATGATCGCGCTTTCGAGGTCCTTCCTTGAAAGGCCCAGCTCCGAGACTATGGGAGAAAGGTCCATTGGAAGCCCTTTGGAAACAGCTATCTGACCTGCTCTTGCCAAAGCCAGGTCCCTTATCTTGTATGATCCTTTGCTATGTTCTATCAAGGATTCCAGCGGTTTTACAGATTCCCGGTAAGATCCCACTGTAAGGAGGGCTTCTGATGCAGCCAGTAGATCCATATGATCTATGCGGTCGTTCCTTTCCCTTCTGAACATCGCAAGGAGACCTTTTCTTTCCCTCAGGAAAGGAATGGATAACCTTTCTATCTCTGAAATATTCCCTTTCCTCACAGGGGAACAACCATCTTCCATTTCCTTCAGAGAATCGGAAGAGTTTCCCATCACCTCTCACCGAACCTGATAGAGTTCAATACTTCGGAGTAGAAGATGGACATGTTCGCTCCTCTTTCGGAACCGACATAGATCGCAGCACAAGGGAAGAGCAGGTTCTTCTCATCCCCTTTCCTGTTTATCGATCGTATCGTCTCTTTCTTGTCCAGGCCGGTCCGCATGACGGTCTCGATCAATCTCTCGAACAGGGGTCTGACCATCGATCTGGTGTCCAGGTCCTTCGGAGGGGCGTATCCAACATCTATCTTGACATCATCCAGGTCGAATGTTGGTGTGATCTCTCCATTGATGTCAGATTGAACCGTACCTGATGATAATGCCGCCTGGATCACCAGGGGAGCATCATCCGGATCGAACCATCTCAGGTTGTATACAAGAAGATTCTTGATCTCTACCTTGGTAAGCGATGATCCTTTTCCCATCTGGAATACGGAGGCCATTATTCGCATGAGATCCTCGTTCAATCGAATCCCCTCATTAATCTGGAAGCGGAAATGATGGCGCCATCGACTCCAGCCGCATCCAGCGGTCTCAACTCATCGAGGTCAGAGGCTCCCATGAACAATCTGCCCCTGGATGGAAGAGAACCCAGAGCTTCGGATATGATCTTCCTGGAAGGCCCCTTTCTACCAGCCTTCAGATCATCTATTATGAACGTATCCATACCGAATGATGAGATCTCCCTGATCAGTTCTCTGACTTCCATACTGTTGATGTCCCTGTCCTGGGAAATGATACCATCTTCGATATCGATCTGCAGGATGAGGTTCTCGGTGAGCTCGTATGCGGATATGATCTCTTCGATGGACCTTATCATCTTGGTGGTGATAATGGCATATGAGGCTCCGGACATCAGAGGATCGATGATGGTATCCGAGAAGGTAACACCCACATCCGCCCAGACCTCTCCTCCTTCATCCATTACCCTCTGGAACGTGTTCCATTCGACCTTCTGGCTTCTGATCCCTGTTATGTCCAGGTAGTGGATGATATCAAATCTTTTTGAAAGCTCATGAGCGATGGCCTCGGGAGAAACAGAAATACCTTTGAACTGAATGGGATTGTATTTGTTATCTTTGACCCAAACGGGGGTCCTCCCCATAACTGCTAAAGATGGTATGGTTACAAATCCTTTTGACAGATCCGGCATATCGATTAGGTCCAAGGAATCACCTCCTCATGGACCGCAACGGTTCTTGTTAGAAAATCCATTGGGTCCTTCAGTCAAGGGATGACATTATGAGGACATCCTTTATGGATTTGACCTTCTTGAAAGGAAGGACCAGCCTCTGTTGCGAATCAAGTCTGTGTTTCCTTATGTCCACCTCTTCCGAGGGTAGGACCAAAAGATGGAGAACCTTCCCGGTCTTGGTGTCAACAACGAGGTTGTCCACCTGGCCGAGGTACATCCCATCACTGGACATGACATATTTATCCTGAATATCGTTGGCGAAGAACCTCATACTTTTACACCCCAATTATTATATCATCCGTAGTAATCAACGCCTTTATCTTTTTTCTCCTTCTTATTAATTCCGCCCCTCCACTCGTTCATGATCCGTTTATAGGCTTCAACCGTGTGTTCATCCACCGATGGCCTAGCGTCCTTCAGAGCTTCCCTGAAGTGATCCGCGTTTACCTTCTTCGAACGGATATCTTCTCGAAGTGAAATGATCGCGGCTTCCCTGCAGATGCCCTCGACATCGGCACCGGTGTAACCGGCAAGGTCCGATGCCAACTTCGGGAGGTCAACATCCTTATCGAGGGGCATGTTCCTGGTATGGACGTTCAGTATCATCAGCCTCTCTTCCTCATTGGGCGGGCCAATGAAAACTATCCTATCGAACCTGCCGCTTCTGAGCAATGCCCGATCAAGTATATCCGGGCGGTTCGTTGCTGCGAGAACGACCAAACCTTCCGATTTTTCCATTCCATCCATGGACGTCAGTAGCTGATTGACAAGTCTTTCTGACACATGGTCCGATGTTCCAGAGGATCTTCTGGGTGCTATGGCATCTATCTCATCAAGGAATATGATACATGGAGAGACCTGGCGGCCCTTCTTGAATATCTCCCTGACGGCCTTCTCCGAATCTCCCACCCACTTCGAAAGGACCTCCGGCCCCTTGATCGAAATGAAATTGGCCTTTGTTTCGGTGGCAACTGCTTTGGCCAACAGGGTCTTTCCGGTTCCGGGCGGACCGAACATGAGGACGCCTCTGGGGGGTTTTATACCCATTCTTTTGAACGAATCCGGATCAATTAGGGGCCATTCTATGGTCTCCCGTAATTTTTGTTTTACCCCCTCCAATCCGCCGACCTCATCCCACTGGACTCGTGGGACTTCGACAAGGACCTCTCTCATGGCCGAGGGTTCGATCTCCTTGCGAGCTTCTATGAAATCACTCATCCTTACAATGATCGTCTGGAGGACATCAGCCGAGATGGGTTTGTCCAGGCTCATATCAGGCAGTAGCCTTCTGAGAGATTTCATGGCTCCCTCCCTTGCAAGGGCGGCAAGGTCCGCTCCGACGAATCCATGGGTGAGATCGGACAGTTCATCCAGATCAACATCATCGGAAAGTGGCATGTTCCTGGTGTGGACCTGCAGGATCTCCACCCTGGATGATCTGTCCGGAACTCCGATCTCTATCTCCCGATCGAATCGCCCGGGGCGTCTTAGGGCTCCATCGATATGGTCCACCCTGTTGGTGGCTGCGATGACGATCAATTTACCTTTTTCCTCCAGGCCATCCATAAGTGAGAGGAGTTGGGCCACTACTCTTCTTTCCACCTCTCCTTTCACCTCGTCCCTTTTGGGAGCGATGGAGTCGATCTCATCAATGAATATGATCGCAGGCAAATGTTCAGTAGCTTCTTGGAACTTGTTCCTCAGATTCTCTTCGGACTGCCCGTAGTACTTGTTCATGATCTCAGGACCCTGGATCGAATAGAAGGAAGCACCGGTTTCCGTGGCAACAGCCTTTGCGATCAGGGTCTTTCCGGTTCCGGGAGGTCCATGAAGAAGAACACCTTTTGGTGGTTTAATACCCAATCTGTCGAACAGTTCCGGATGTTTGAGCGGAAGTTCTATGATCTCCCTTACCCTGGCCAATTCATTTTTCAGTCCACCAATATCCTCATAAGCAACCCTGGAAATGATATCTTCCTGTATCAATTCCTTTGAGATCTTTATAACGGTATCAACGTTTATTTGAACAATGCCCGCAGGTTTGGTGGATGAGACCACGAAAGGGAGCTGGCTCCCCATCAATGCAATGCCCTGAATGATCAGAGTGTCCCCTTTGTGGACCGGCCTTTTCAGTAGTGATTTCTTGATGAAATTATCGATCCCATTGGCAAATTGGAGTTGGGGCAGGTCCTTGATCGCAGGTGATATGTTGATCTTCTCTGCAGGTTTGGGGCTAACCTTCTGGATCTCCACCTTGTCACCGATGGATATCTGTGCATTCTTTCTTGTTATCCCATCTATCCTGATAATATCCTTGTTCTCATCCTGGATCGGGGACCTCCACACCACTGCAGCAGTGTTCTTCTTGCCGAGTATCTTCACGACATCTCCCGGGGATACGTTCAACTCCTCACGTGTCTTCGTGCAGAGCCTTGCTCTCATATATCCCACATCGTTCTTCAGTGTGGGTTCCACTCTCAACTCGACCTTCTTGACCAAAGGATCCCTCCAATTCTCTGTATAGGTCCATTATTCAATATTAATGGGTCGTAGATAAGCTTACTCCCGGTGTTATCTCATTTGATAACATGACGATCGATGAACGTAAACTCGATCAACCCTTGGCATGTGCGATAATTATGGCAGCAACCTCATCTCTGTATCTCCTGGAGATGGAGGTCTTCCTCTCATCTACCGTCTCGATCTCCAGGTCCATCTCCTTCAACATTGAAATTATATTATCTCGACTGGGAGGGGCACCATTTCCTATCCTGACCAGAACCTTCCGCGGATCGGATGATCCAACGATCATGTTGACCCTGTCTGCAACGCCCCTGTCTCCGCTGGACCTGTAAATGGAAACGAGTTTTCCATCAGCAATGAAAGCGATCCCCGGTCTCTTTCCAGGGTCGATCCCAATCGCAAGAATATCAGGCCTCTCTCTATCCAGAGACGCAAATATTGCCCTTTCAAGGGTCCTTTCGGCATCAGGGAACCTGTTGATCCTGTATCTCGATCTGATATCCGGAGGTGGTTCCATACCCTCTTCCAGTATCAGGCAGTCCAAACATATGTCACCGGTTGCCGTGGGATCGATAACATACAATAGTATCTGCCGAGCTTTCGATAGAGCGATCAGGTCCTGGAGATAGGAAAAGTCGGAACTGATGACACCGATGGAGATACCTTGTAACCTTTCCTTGAGTTTCCAGATATCATCCGAAGCTTTCAATCCCATTCAACATCCACCTCGCCATCCTCGGAGACCTCGTCATCATCTCCCTCGATGGCAAGTATCTTGAACTTTCTGGGTCCTTTTTGCTCGGGTGGTGCCGAGTTCTTCTTGTCCTTGACAATGGTGAACCGGAGCTTCATTTCGATCTCCGTTCCTTCTTTACTGTCACGGACCGTTGCCTCTTCTTCGATCTGATCGGTATCGTCCAATACCTGGGCCTCGAATATCTCTTCTGCCACGGCTATCTTGGACTGGAAATCGACATCCTTTCTGAAAACGACCTTCATGGAGTCCAGGACACGGGACATCTTCCTGACCATCGTCTCCTTCTCGATGGCTACCATGTACCCAGCTGACGGCTGGGAGGTCGGAGCATCCATCACAAATGCTTCCTGCAGTTCCAGACCTGCGCCGATCCTTCTATCATATTCCTTTCGGCGTTCCGGATGGAGGAGGATCGATTTCGCCTCGTTGAGGAGCCTCATGATCTCCTCTCCCTCTTTTCTTCTGTCCTCTGGAAGCTCGCTCAATTTGTCCGGATGGTATACTTCGGCCATCTTTCTGTAGGCCATTTTTATACTCTTTGGGGAAACGTTCTCATCCACGCCCAAGAGATAATAATAATCTACCTCCAAACAGATTCCTCCGTTACCATTCAATCCGACCAAATGTCATAATTGTTTTGGTCCGAAGTACTAATTATCATGTTGGGAAACCATTAAAGACAGCCTCTTCGATTGAGGGGGAGGTGCATATATGAGATCGGCAGGAAAAGTAGTGAATTTTTCCAACAAGGGATCGATAATCCTGAGAGCCGACAAACCACCGAGGATCGGAGACATTGTTATTGATCGAAGATCCAATCCCGTGGGCAAGGTGATACGTATCACAGGGCCCGTATCATCGCCATATGTGATCCTGGGTCCCATGGTCAGGGATGCAAGACTTCTTCAAACCCTTCTTGGCAGGGAGGTCTACATTTCCGACAAGGAACCAAAGAGACCCTATTCGAAAAGACCTCAGAACAGGCCCCATGCACGGAGACCCGATGACGGAAGAAGACATCAGGGTCAAAGACCGCAGAAACAAGGAGGTCGAGGGGGTCCATCAGACGGTGAGGGAAAGAAATATCATAAAAGGAGATGAGGGAACTCCATAGTTCATATTATATAGTCCTCCTTCAACTAATGGATGGGGTCACAGATGGAAGATAATTACGAAGTTTTTTTTCATGGGAACATTGCGTACAAAGGGGCGCAGATGATCGTGGGAGCGGTCCTGATGAACCATGGGGAGATAATAGATGAGATCGGTGGTGTCGTACCTTACAAAGGTTCCCAGCCCAGGGCGCATTGGGAAGCAATGGTCCAGGGAATGGAGCTTGCTGCGGGGAACAATGTAAGAAGAGTGATAATGAAGGGAGATTCCAGAGAGGTCATCAATCACATGAACGGTCAACCGCCCGGACGGGGTTTCGATTCCATGGATTACCTCATGGTGGCCAGGAAGGCCCAGTTGAAGTTCGATCAATCCTTCTTCCAGTGGATTCCGATCGAGAAGAACATGAAGTCCGTCACTCTCGCCCGTCTATCTCTCGAATGAGGTTCTTTCCATTCGTTCCAGCGGATCTTTCGGGTTAAACCCAAATAAGGTACCTTACTTATGCCGCTGCGTAGGAGGCTCATCGCATGGTCCTGAAGGTTTACAATACCGAAACTAGGAGCAAGCAGGAATTCATACCAGTTCTTGAAGGAAAAGTGGGCATGTATGTCTGCGGTCCGACGGTATATGATAACTGCCATGTAGGTCATGCAAGATCATATGTGGCCTTTGATGTGATCCGCAGATACCTCGAATACAAAGGCTATTCGGTAACATACATCCAGAACTTCACCGATGTGGACGATAAGATCATCAACAGGGCTAAGGAGCGTAACATTCCTCCGTTGGTCCTGTCCGAGGAGTTCATACAGGAATATTTCAAGGATACCGGAACTCTCAATATCCGAAGGGCAGACATACACCCGAAGGCATCGGAGACGATACCCGACATGATCAATGTGATCAACACCCTCATCGAGAAAGGATACGCTTATGAAGTGAGCGGGTCCGTTTACTTCGAGGTGGAAAAAGCAAAGGATATTTTCGGCAAGCTCAGACATCAATCATTGGATGACATGAGAGATGGTGCCAGGATCGATGTGGTCATGGAGAAGAAGAGTCCAAAGGATTTTGCTCTGTGGAAAGCCGCAAAACCGGACGAGATCTCCTGGCCCTCTCCCTGGGGGAAAGGTCGACCCGGGTGGCATATCGAATGCTCTACAATGGCATGGAAGTATATCGGAGGAACGCTAGATATCCACGGGGGTGGGATGGACCTGATATTCCCGCATCATGAGTCCGAGATCCTCCAGTCGGAGTCCTATACGGGGAAGCCCTTCTCGAAATACTGGCTCCACAACGGTTTCGTGGAGATAGACAAGGAGAAAATGTCCAAATCCCTCGGGAACTTCTTCACCATCAAGGACATACTAAAAAATTATGAGCCCATGATCCTTCGTTTCTTCCTTGTTTACACACATTACAGGTCCCCCATCGACTTCTCTGACCAGGTCCTTCAGGAATCCACAAGGTCCTTCGGGCGTCTAAGGAAGCTCCACGAGACCCTGAAAGGGATAGTCGGAGAGGTTGAAGAAGGTATGATACCGGAATTCGGACAACCTGATGATGATATTCTGAAGTTGGCATTCTCTCTGAAAAAGGAGTTCACCGACGCTATGGATGATGATTTCAACACAAGGATCGCTGTTGCGGTCCTTTTCAAGCTGGACCAGGAAGTGAAAGGCCTCCGGAAGGAGGAAAAGCTCGACCAGAAGCACGCCTATCTGCTGCTCTCGATCATGGATGAACTATCGGGAGTTCTCGGATTCGATTACGGCAGATCCGAAAAAGATGACGGACTGCAGGGTCAGCTTGCGGCAGACCTGATCGAGCTCCTTATCAAGATAAGGAACGATTCAAGGAAGAGAAAGGATTGGGCCCTGGCCGACCTGATACGTGATCGTCTGAAGGGGATGGGTATCCTTCTCGAGGATGGAGGGACAACCACCTGGAAGAAGGATGATTAGGATCGGTCCACTGATGCTGGAAAACCTTTTACTCCCTTGAACTTATACATGGGCCGAAGTGATATTATGAGAAAGGTCCAGATCCTCCTGCTCCTGGTTACGGGAATGTTGGCATTATCGATGATCACGTTGGCAGATGGAAATGTGGGAGATGTTGAAGCCATCCAGCCCCTCTCAGGGGGGAGGATGGTTTTCGTGGAGGATATAACAGCCGTATGGTGCGGATACTGTCCCGCAGCATCTAAAGGGTTGCTGGAACTCTCACATGAGAGGTCCGATTTCAGGTTCATTACATTGATCGATGATCGGGTTCCGGATGCGGCAGCTCGCAATGAAGAGTTCAACCCATCCGGATTCCCGACAGTGATGTTCGATGGAGGGTACGAGGAGGTGGTTGGTGCACAGTCTTCGAACAGCCCCTATGATGCTGCTGTCGATAGTTGCATTTCCAGGGATACCCCATCCATCGATGTTGATGTCACATGTATCGACCAGGGCAGTTCTAGGCTTCGGATCGATGTGGAAGTCACGAACAACGAGGCCGAGGATTATTCCGGACGCCTTCTCATAAATATCGTGGAGATAGAGTCCAGATACCTGGATGCGGATGGGAACAATTATCCTTACTCACTCCTGGGTTATGCTGCCGATGAAATGATCACCATCGGGTCTGGCAGGACCTATTCCACTTCAGCCACATGGATCGGAGCAGATAACGAGGATATGAAGGGTAACGATTTCTCCGATATCGACCCGGATAACATCGTGGTATACGCATCCGTTATTAACGGGGATTCCAACTACAAAGTGAGGACAGGTATCCCTCCATCATACTTTACAGCATATTATATTGACAATGTGGGTGAAGCGTTCCCGGTGAATCTGGAGGGCGCTCCCGAGGTGAAGATCAACTCGCCACGGAGTGGAAGGACCGTTTCCGGAGAAGTGGAGATAGTTGCCGAGGTGACATCCGAGACCGACATCGATATCGTGGAGGTAAAGATAGGCCAGGAGGATTGGAAGGAGATGACCCAGGATGGTTCGGAGTACATTTACACCTGGGACACCACCACATACAACAATGTTCCGGTCAAGATATCGGTGAAGGCAACTGACAGATATGATCTGGCCGGAACATCGTTCATAGAAGTGATCGTTGAGAACGAGGGAGTCCATACTCCACCGGAGATCCTGGAGATATCCCATTCACCCGTGGTCGTATACGGGGGTGATGAGGTTGCCATAGAGGTAGAGATATTAGAATACGACACCCACATTACCAAGGTTGAGCTTGCATACTGCATCGGGGAGCTTTGTTATCTCCCTCAGGAGATGTTATCCATTGGTTCCAGATATGAGCTGGTCATCGGACCTTTTGATGATGGTGACGAAGTGAAGTACAACGTGATCGTTTCAGACGATGAAGGGAACGAGATAACGTCAAGCGATCAGAGGTTCACTGCACAAGCACAGGAACCCACGGATGATGACGATACCGATGATGACCCGGGAACGACACCATCCCAGACCCCCGTGGATGATACTCCTTCTCCCTTCTTTCTCATGGTTCCGGCCGCTGTGATATTTGTGGTTCTGATGTATCGGAGAAAACGCTGAAACAGAGGACCCCGTACGAAAATGTATGGGCATTGCACACTTGCGTCATGTCCCATTGACTTATTCGGCGACATAATTAGGAGCAATCGTTTTTATGCTTGTTCCCAAAGGTTTTCTTACAATGGTCCAGAAAGCTGGAGGTCGATAAAATGAAAGGAACAAGAAACGGATCGATAAAAAGGATAATACCAGCTTTGACATTGGCGCTATTATTTCTTTTCACAGCATGGGTCCCCCTATCAACATCAGCATCACAGGTCGAAGGACCTCAAGGGACACCGGTAGCTGTATATCCTGATGGATACGATCCCTCGGAAGATCTACTGGTGGAAGCAGGGTACAGGCCGAAATATGCTTCTCCAGATTCACAATTCATCCAGACACCCGAACCGATGCCAGAGGATGCCATCATGTATCCGATCGGCGGAGTTCCCCAGGCCCTTGCAGGGTCACCAACCCGTGCCGCAGAATGGACGCTTTACTATGATTCCGATAATGTCGATGTATACGTTGATACAAGTTCAGCCGGCGGCGGATCACTCTCTGCGAATGAAGAGCAGCTTCTTGACAGGATAATCTCTGATTTCCAGAACTTCTCATGGCCCAGGGTCAAGGATTACTTCGATCCGATCGACAAGGTATCATTTGTTGATTTCAGGGTGCACAAGATAGATGGTCCGAGCGGTGTAGGCGGATATTATCAACCCGGAACAGATGAATTCCATCTGGACAGGGATGACTTCTCCTGGGGCGGCGTGATCGCCGCCCACGAGTTCCAGCATTACTGTCACAGACAATATGACACCTACGAGAACCTGTGGGTGGACGAGGGATGTGCGGATTACGGGGCATATCTTGTATACGGCATCACATCCGCAATATCCTCCCATATCTATGCATATCTCCAGTGGAGGCCCCTCCACTCCGTTGTCGTGGATGATTATACCTTCTACCAGGACACCACCACTTCATACTATGGTTCGAGTTTTCTCTTTCAAATGTACCTCATAGAGCATTACGGGGGTAAGAACTACTCCCATGGACTTGTCAGATCCACTCTGAGGGGGATCAATGGTGTCAACAGGGGGCTTGCAGCATCCGGAACATCTGACAGGTTCGAAGAGGCGTTTTCCAAGTTCATGGTCGCTCTAAGGGTGAACGATGACAATACAGGTGATGGCGAGACCTACTCATTCGACGAGAAGACATACTCCTATGGCAGTGTCAGGCTCCCCCTTACACGGTCCCACTCCGGAATACCCATAAGTAGCGGATTCCCGAGCCCTGGTATGGAGGATTATTCAGTGAACTCCATCAGGTTCTCGTCCCCTCCCGAAGCTGGTGAAACCTACAAGTTCGCCTTATCATATGCAGATGGGAACCCCATCGCTTCCATCTACTACGAGACGGATCCTCCGAGAACCGTCGAACACATCGACTTCGGCGGCTCAAGGTCAAAGGTCCTCTACCTTGAAGGGTGGGGTATCACATACAATTCATTCCAGCTCATCACAACATCATCTGCCGTTTCAACAATGCATTACGAACTGGACATCCTTGACCTGGAGCCACCTGAAACTGCGATATCCGTAAGTCCGTTCGAACCGGATGGTGAAGATGGATGGTATATTTCCACGCCAAAGATAACTCTTTCATCAGAGATCAGCGCGACTATCTACTACAGATTGAACGGCGGGGAGGAAGTGAAGTATACCGACCCTATCTATATTCTGGATGGAGAGTGGAACCTCTCGTTCAAAGCCGTGGACAGGCATGGCAACATCGAAGGTATCAGATTCTTCGAGATAAAGGCAGATACATTGTCCCCGACGTCCTCCATGGAAGTGGAACCGGACCTGCCGGATGATAAATGGTATACAACTGCTCCGAGGATCACGATCAACACCGCTCATCCACATGCCAGTATAGAATACAAATTCAACAACGACCCATACAGTGTCTACTCGGTTCCAATAAATCCTCCGGAAGGGATAAGCAACTTCTTCTGGAGGTCCTTCGATCAAGCCGGAAATATAGAACGTGAAGGGACCAGGGGTTTCAAGATCGATACAATGGCCCCATTAATGAGCTATTCCATCTATCCGGAACTACCTGACGGGATCGATGATTGGTATATCACGACACCAACAGCGACCCTTTCCTCAACGGAAGCTGACAACATCTATTATTCCATTGATGGAGGGACCCTCCTCCCTTACTTGACCCCGTTTACGATACCTGACGGATCGCACACTATCAGGACCATCCCGATCGATCAAGCCGGGAACCAGGGTGAGGAGATCAGATTCGATATCAAGGTCGATACGAATATCCCCACTTTGAAAGGGATGTTCGAAGGTTGGACATATGATCTCGATAACTCAAGTCAATGGCTATCGTTCGCTCCGATGTTGACAGTGGAGGGTTCGGAAAGCGATATGTCGATCAATTATACCGAGAATGATGGGAAAACCTCCGATTATACCAAACCGATACAGTTCAATGAGGGTGAGAATATCATATGGGTCCATGGAATGGACGAGGCTGGCAACAAGGCCGAATCAATGAGATATATTATCAGGGTGGACCTGAGATCTCCCTTTATCGGGCACACCATATCCTCCGATACCGTGAATGGGTGGTATCTTGAGAGCGGTGTTGAGGTCTCTTTGGACCTGGTCAACGAGGATGATAGGTCATCTGCAGTTACCATAGAATACAGATGGATGGGTGCGGATATCCGTGTCTATAGGGATCCTATCAAGGTTCCCGAGGGTTCTTCCACATTGATCTATTGGTCAACGGACCTTGCCGGTAATGGAATGGAATCGAGGTCCATTGACTTCAAGAAGGATTCCATCCTTCCTTCGATAGGGATGGAACTTCTGGGAGTTGTCGATGGGTGGGTCATTGCGGGAAACGAGTTCACAGTGGACCTTTCCGAATCGTCTGATGAGAATGGTATAAATTTCTATTCATTGATGACAGGTTCCGCTGATCCGGAATGGACGCCCGACCCGGTGTTCAAACTTTCATTTGCCGAACCCGGTACATACAATATCACCGGAACGGTAAGGGACAATGCAGGGAATATCCATGAGAAGGTCCTGATGATAACTGTCCTTCCTGTCGAGGAAGTGGCCGATGTGCCGGTTGATGGTGGGAACGATCTCCAGCTATTGATCATGGTCGCGCTCGGGATCATCGTTATATTTGTAATCCTCATCGCAGTGGTTGTGGTCGTAGTTGTAAAGAGAGGTCAGAGGAACACCCCTCCTTCAATGACCGCACCTTCGGCCATCAATGGACCACCTCCTCCCGGTTTGAGGCACGGCCCGGGAAAGGGCGTCCCCATACCTCCGAGTCCAGGAGTGCCCCCTCCTCCATTTCCCTCCAAGAGGTCGTGATCCGAATTAACAACACGGATCATCAATGATCAAAAAACCAGGAGCTCCAGCTCCGATCGGTTTCAACGTCCCCTTTCATCCTTTATTAAACCGTTGGCCAGAGTTATTGCTCTCTCAACGAACTTTTATATATTACAAAGCGGTTTTATCGTGTACGATTCCTATAGAGGTACTGAGAAATTTACCTGGGGTTAAAGGTAGGTGACACTATGCGAAAGGGGACGCTCTCGATTTTTGTAGCAATGACATTGATCATGACGGGTCTATTGGGCCTGTTCATCATTACGCCGGTCAGCGGTGTGGATCCTGCTAATGATGCAGGAAGTGATACCGAGTTCTATGGACCGAACTTTGGTTTCTTCACCGAGAATGCAGGACAGTGGGACAGTTCACTCAGCTATGTGGGTGGATCCAACTTCGGCGCGATCGCACTAACCTCGAACGGTGTTCTCTACGATATGAAGGACCCTGCGGAGGAGCCGGAGGAAGGAGAGGATGTTGAAGAGGTCGGCGGTCATGTTATCTCATTGACATTCGATGGCGCCAACCAATATGGAATGACCGTCATCGACCAGCTTCCCCACACAAGCAACTACTTCCTGGGAAGCGATGAGGATGAATGGCATACCTCGGTGAGAAGCTTCAGGGCGGTTATCATGGAGAATGTATGGGATGGTATCGACCTTGCATACAACTTCAACGCAGATGGTGCAAAATACGAATACAGGCTCGCTCCTTTTTCATCCGTTGATGATATCATCATTCGGGTTGATGGGCATGAGGGTATCGACATCATCGATGATGACCTTGCCATCATTGCATCGGATATCCATACTCTCTACGATAGTGGACTGATTGTCTACTATGCAGATAATGGAGAGCCCATCGATGCGACTTTCTCGTTGATAGATGAGGATTCATACGGCTTCGAACTGGGGGCATATGATCATTCCAGGTCCGTTGTGATAGACCCTCTTCTTGCCGGAACATATCTCGGCGGCAGCAGTTATGATTACTGTTACGCTTCCGATCTTGATTCCAGCGATAACATATATCTCACAGGCAGGACAGGATCATCGAACTTCCCTATCACCACCGGAGCTTATGATACCACGCTGTCCAGCTCGGATATCTTCGTTTCAAAGATGAATAGCGCTCTTTCCAGCCTATCCTACTCTACCTATCTCGGAGGAACATCATCCGAGTATGGTTATGATATCTACGTTGACTCCTCCGGATATGCATACGTGACCGGATATTCTTCTTCGACCAACTATCCAACGACCACCGGGGCATATATGACGGCCCGTGGTGGGGGGAATGACATCATCGTCACCAAATTGGGGACCACCGGGACCTCACTTTCATATTCGACATATATTGGCGGATCAGGTTCGGATTATGGTTACGCTTTGACCGTCTATGGATCAAGAGCTTATGTGACCGGATATACCTATTCATCGAACTTCCCGACAACATCGAACGCATATGATACAACCCTCTCTACCACGCCAGATGCCTTTGTTGCCATCCTAAATTCTGCCGGTTCATCCCTGGATTATGGCAGCTATTTCGGAGGATCCGGCTCGGATTACGGGAAAGGGATCAATGTTGATCCCTGGGGATATGTCTATTTTTCGGGAACCACATATTCCACGAACTATCCCACATCCGGAGCTTATGACTCCACCCATAACGGTGGGTCCGATTATTTCCTCACAAGTTTCAGTATATATTCGACCTTCACCAGCATATATTTCTCTACGTTCATAGGCGGTTCCGGATCTGAATCTGGATATTATCATATGCAGAAGATGGACAGCAGCGGAGATGTCTATATCGCTGGATATTCGAGCTCATCGAACTATCCCACTACATCCGGAGCTTATGATACCAGCTCATCGACCCTAAATTCCGTGGTTGTAACAAAGATGACCAACTGGGGTACCATGGCCTATTCAACATACATAGATGGTTCAAGCTCCATGTATACCAGAAGTCTCGACATCGATTCCAGCAGGAATGTCTATGTCGTAGGATATACCTCTGCATCAACGATCCCGCTCGTGAGTGCCCATAAGACAACCAGGGGCGGAACGGACGGGTTCCTTTTCAAGCTCTCAAGTGATTTTACATCTCTTGATTACGGCTCATATGTCGGAGGAACTACCACAAGCACGGACTATCTGTATGATGTTGAAGCAGACTCCATGACGGACTACGACAATGCCTATTGCACCGGATACACCATGTGTAATGCCGGGGTCCATACTTCCGGGGCATATCAGACAGCTCTCGGCGGAAGCTATGATACTTTCGTTCACAAGGTGAGGACCTATATACCGGATGTAACACCTCCCACAATGGGAACGGATGGTTCCGATACCACTGCGACCACCGGGGACAGCTTTTCATTCAGCATTGGTGTGACCGATGATTACGGTGTGGGCAATGTCTATGTTGAATACTGGTATGGTTCATCCATTACACATATCAACCGTACGCTGTCCGGTCCAACACCATATACGAGGTCCATTGCCATACCAAGCGACTCCACCGATCCACTGAACTACAAGTTCTCTGCTGTTGACGGGAAATCCAACTGGGCTGCCACAACGGTTACGACCGTTGCGGTCAGTGACAATGATGCCCCCATGTTCGTTAATATTCACAGTGAAACACCAACGACCGGGGACCCGTACATATTCACTGCCGAGTTCTATGACTCTGTGGATGGTGCCCAGGTAGATGAGGCCACAATACTGATCTCATATGATATGTTAGATTGGTCAGCAGCACAGAACGTGACCCTGACCTATAACAGCGGGACGGGGTATTTCGACTCTGCAACCCAGACCATTCCGGACACCCTTGGCCCTCTCTACTTCAACGTCTCCGCTGCCGATTCTGGAGGTAACTGGGGAACCTGGTCAGGGTCGACGGAGATCATCGATAATGATGCACCCACCATGACAGCAGATAATACGGCCGCTACCGGATATACAGGTGACGGATTCAATTTCACTGCTGTCTTTGAGGACAATATCGAGATAGATTCGGTATTCCTCAGCTACAAGTTCTCAAACGGAGCCAATTACAATATGGTTCCAATGACCAATGCTAGCAGCGGTATTTACTATGCTTATCTGGACCTGGATCATGCAATTTCAACCCTTGTTTACAACTTCACTGTATTCGATACATCCGATAATGTATTGAATGTCACTGATGCAAGGTCCACCATGGTGGATAATGATATTCCTGAGATCTTCTCCGATATGAGCCCGAGATCGGCCGAAGCCGGTCAGGAAGATTATCCGTTCAGGGTCATGGTCACAGATAATATAGCTGTCCAGAGTGTTGATGTCATATACTGGTTCGATTTCGCAATGGCCGAACAGACATTGACCATGACAAAACTGTCCGGAAACATCTACTATACCTTGCTGGACCTCGATCCGAAGTCAGGGACGATGTATTACAAATACAAGGCATACGACAATTCATCCAATGAGTTCGAATATGATCTGAGTATGGAGGTCGACATCATCGACAATACAAACCCAGAGCTTGGTATGCCCATTTACGAGATCAACGCTTTCACCGGCGATCAATATACCATCTCCATCGAAGCCACTGATGATGTGGAAGTGGAACAGGTGCGCCTCTATTACTACTTCGGAATGGATATGCCCGAGACAGTTCCATACATTGAGGGTGTGGCAGTCGGAGATATATACGGCTTCACACTGGACATTCCAGATTCCCTTGAAGGACTGCATTTCTGGATCGAAGCATCCGATCCTGTTGGCAATATGGATTTCACAGGTATAGTGGATGTCGGTGTTCTTGACAACGACGATCCGACCTTCGATGATCTACTGTCGGACCTGGAAGCTGCAACAGGGGAAGAGTTCATGTTCAAGGTCAATGCCTCAGACAATATCGAGGTAGATCATATTGATGTGACCTACACGATCGCAGGCATGGACCCTGTAACAGTGACCATGATGAATGAGATGTCCTCGTTCCATACACTGATATCCCTGCCGAACGACAATGATCGCTATATTGAATTCTACTTCACCGCCTACGACACATCTGACAACATGGCGGGATCGGACCTTTTCAATGTCTCGATAGATGATGACGAGGCCCCTGTGATCTCTCTCGATGCTCCTGAATTCGCATTCCAGCACGAAGAAGTAACATTCTCCGGAGCGATGTCATCAGACAATGTTGCTATCATCTCCTATAGCTGGGATATAATGGGAGAAACTTTCACTGGTGCGGATGTTAACTACACATTCGATGAGGTGGGGGAATATACCATTATCCTGCTCATAGCAGATGAGGTGAACCCGGCAGTGGAGATATCCAGGAACATAACCATAAGGGATGCAGATGCACCAGTGATAGCCATTGATGTATTGGATGAGATCGCCAATCATGAGATGCTTTCCGCAGACGCATCGGGTTCAACAGATAATGTCGGTATCGTTTCCTATGAATGGTCGCTGCTTCTTCCGGATAATACTCTGGTCACTGCGACAGGGCCTATCCTGGAATATGATATCAATGAAGCATTGGGCAACATGACACTGATCCTGACCGTAAAGGATGCGGAAGGAAACAAGGCAACCGTGGTCCGCTATGTGGAGTCCAAGGATCTTTTACCTCCTGTGGCAAAGGGTCCCGTGGATAAGGATATCTATGAAGGGGAATCGATCCATTTTTCCGACATGGGTTCAACCGATAATGTTGGCGTTGTCTATTGGCTCTGGGAGATCACAACTCCTGACGGAACCGTGGAAACTGTAGCCACGAAGGATATGACCTACTTCTTCGAGCTGCCTGATGACAAGGAATACAACATCTCCTTGACCGTGTCCGACTCAGCCGGGAACACCGACACCATGTTCTTCCTTGTAATGGTCAATACCAAGGGGGTAGGGTTCGATGCAGATTTGGATGGTATTCCAGATTCCTGGGAGGATGAAAACGGCCTGGACAAGAGAGTGAACGATGCCGATAGGGATCCCGATGGTGACCTTCTGTCCAACAAACTGGAATACGAGCTAGGAACCGATCCGAACGATCCTGACACCGATGGTGATGGCCTTCCTGATAACTATGAGGTGAAGTTCGAACTCGATCCACTTACGCCCGGTGATGGGGAGAATGACCACGATGGTGATGGAGATTCCACCCTGGATGAATATCTACAGGGATCCACTATCAGGGATCCCACGGTAGACGATGCGGAGGAGACGGATGAAGATAGATCATTGCTGTTCCTCATCCTTGCGATCCTCGCAGCTCTACTAGTCCTGGGAATAATGGCGTTCATTATTATCGCGGGCGGAAAGAAGAGGGAGATCGCCGAGGACTTCCCCGAGGAACAGTTCCCACACCTTCACAAGAAGGAGTGAGAACAGCACGACCGAGGGGGCCTTCCGCCCCCTCGTTATTTTTTCTTTGGTTTTATTGATCAATGTATATTTAATGTAAAAAACCAAAGTCCGCTCAATGAGTGATAGAATCAGCGGTCTAATTGAGCTGGATCTCGAACCTTCGATATGTTTTCAATTGACGTGAGAAGGTTTCGAGTTTGCATAGTTCTTTGGTTTTATTGACTTTGATTTTCTTGATAAATTAAAGATCATTTTTGAAAATCAAAGTGCGCACAATGGTAATGTAGAATTGACGATCCATTGCTGCAGCATCTCGAACTCACGTGGATGAAATCCAATTGACTTGATCTTGAAATTGCTGAGCGATTTATAGCTGTTATGGAATTTCAAGACACGCACAATGGTGGTATATTATTGACGAACCATTGCTGCTGTGGGTTGAAATTGCGGATACTATTGGTATTGACGGG